>CAYOZZ010000116.1:0-21002 GCA_964408535.1 uncultured Bacteroidales bacterium
AACAGAATGTTTTTACAAGCGATATTTCGAATCCTCCTCTGTAATTTGAAGCGGCATGCTGTTGCGATACATTGACATCATATGAGAACATAAGATTGAAATAGTTGTATTCTATGCCAAGAGTAGGGATGATATCCCTTCCGATTCTTGTCCAGAGACCGGCAAGCAATTTAACATCACTTGTTCCGAAAACCAGATTGGCTCCGACATTTGTTTCAGTCACATTTTCCTGAAAAACAAAATAAGCGGCAGGTTTTAACAGAACCCTGGGGGAAAGTAGCCATTGAACATCTCCGTGAGCAATATATTTCATTCCAACCTTATTAGGTTCACCGAAAAATGACTCCTGGGGTCTGTTAATATGGCTTATACTTGCCCCTATTTCATACTGAAACTTTTCGGATACCAACTGATGAACCAGCAATCCGAAATTAAAGTCCATATAAAATATGGAGTTTGTTTTAATCGGTTCACCTGAACTAAGATCAGGGTTAAACTCAAGATTTATCGGGTCCCATTGATTGTCAAAAATCAGTTTCGTCATATCAATACTTCTGTTAGTAACACCGAGTCCGAAACCGATACTTCCATAAAGTGAATTATCGGAATTAAAACCCTGACTAAAGTTAAAAAAGCCCATCCCCTGAATTTTCTTCAGTTCACCGTCACCGGCATTATCATAATAAAGGTGACCTCCAAGACCTATCCACGATCTTTGACCAAGGAAGTTTGGAGTTATTTTCCCATCTCCCCAGGCTGTGTATGTTTCAAACGGTACGGTAAAACTTGCAGCTTGTTGCCTGAAATTGACACCTGCTCTGAAATCGCATTCATGATTACCTGTCAATGCAGGATTTACATACAGTGGGGTATTGTACATTTGTGAGTAATGTACATCCTGCGCTTTTAATACCTGTGAAAATAAAAAGGCAATCAGAAAAAGTACCGGTATTTTTAGCTGTAGTTTTCTCATAGTTTATCTGATGAGTGTAATATTTCCTTTCCTTTCAATAACTCCGCCATCTTCACAAATACCTTTCAGATAGAAGGTATAAACCTCTTTCGGTTGTTTTATGCCGTTAACGGTTCCATCCCATCCGTGCTCAAGATTATCTGTTTGGAATACCAATTTTCCATACCGGTCATAAATCCTGAATTCCAGATCGTGCAGTCCGCTGCCTCTTACAAATAAAACATCATTATTGTTATCACCGTTTGGAGAGAATGCAGTCGGCACATCACATTTACATCTTGGGAACTCTGTTATTGTTACTTCTCCTCTACCCGAACATATACCGAGTGTTACGTCCACCGTATATGTCACACCCTGATCGGGAGTTCCACCGGCGGTAATATATCTTTGGGTAGGATCGGGTATTATGATAAGCGGATTATCGGCAGACCAGCTATAAGTGTCTCCTTCTCCGGCATCTAAGGTTATTGTCTCGCCGAACAGAAGTGTCTGGTCCGGTGGTAGATTGTCGTCAGGTTTGGGTACAGGTTCAACCTGCATAGTTGTTGTGTCAGACGATTTACATCCATAAACCGCTTCCGTAGCCTGTACACTCAGAGGACCGTTCAAATTAAGCTGAGCCACGAGATTTTTTTCGGTTTCCCCGTTTGACCATTCATAAGAGTATATTTTCCCCGAGGGAGAGACCGTAACATTAATAGTATCTCCTTCGCAATAAGGGCCCGGATCCAAAATGACAACAGGAGGAGTAACTGAATCAACAGTTATTGTATCGGTGAATGAGCAAGCATCCGTATAAAGTGCCTCAAGTGAAAAAACTCCGGGTTCGGTGATGAATAATGAGGGGCCGATATGGATAGTGTCACCAGCCATATTTCTCCAAATATATGTGGTTTTAGGGCCACCGTTAAAGTTAACGGAAGGTATTTCGTAAACATCTCCATAACAAAAATGAACAGGAAAGTTTGGAAAACCGTAAATGTATCCCTGGGAATCGTCAAATATCCAGCCGGGAGGCGGGTCGTTTGGATTTGGCAGAGGTGTGCTGTTTTTTCCTGCATAGAAAGTTGCAGTTCCTGTTGTCCCGACATTATAAACATTCATAAAATCACATTGAACAGTTTCTCCATCCTTTTTAATATATGCTGTCTTGCTAAGGTTTAGTGATTTAATTGTGATATTCTGACATTGGTTCCCTCTTAAAAACAATGAGTCGTAAATTGTTTGGGATTTTTCCTCCTCAAACCAAAAAGTATTCCCTTGTCCGGGAGTTAAAATCAATGTGTCGAATGTATTTTCTCCCCTGAAAACACCGTCAGAGTTAAATATACAGTAATCGAAGTCATTATGACCAATAACTGTTCCATAGAAATTAACAATTCCTTTATTTATGTGATGGTTATCACTGATTTTACAGTTTGTTGTATCCAGAATGACAACATTAGACTGTGATGTCAGGTACATACCTGAGCTAATACCTTTAAATATTACGGAATCAGCAATAAAGTTTCCTCCAAACCAGTTAGCAGGTCCATCAATCCGGACAACATTATATTCCACAACATTATTTTGGTTTACAAGGCTGTCAAGCGGAGCAGCCATAATAATATCATTATATTCAAGATAATCACCGTCGTAGCTCTTGACAAAACTGAATATGCCATTATTAATGATTGTTGATCCATCTGCTTCAAGCGTCAGGTTATCACCGTCAACAATCCAACCATACAGATAAGGCTTAGTTACATTAATTACGGAATTCGAAATAGTAAGACCTCTCTGATTGTTATATTCCGATTCTATAGAGCCGCAGGAAACTTTATGGCCTTTAGTATCTAATTTTCCGTGTTCAAGGTAAATAGTACGGTAGGTTGTCGGATCCTCCACCAATAAAGTCAGGCTGTCTGCAAGAACCCATTCGCCGTTAATTCCCTGAAAACGAATGTCATTTAAAATAGTTTTTCCTTTTGATGTAATTGTGTCGGTACCAAGTCCCTTTTTATCTCCCGATATTTCATCAAAGAATATCAAACCCTGATAATCGTAATCCATACTGTCATTAAGCAATAACGAACCGTAAATGAACAGGTTTGTAGTATCTTCACCGGTAAAAACCGGGAAATGCTGACCGGGAGTATGTTTCCACCACATACTGAGGCAGGATGCATTATAGACATCAATGGTAACAGTTTCTCCCAGTCCGGCAGGAAAAGAGTTGTCATCAAAAACAACTGTGTTTAATTCCCTTGGCAGACAGCCAATAGGGGGGCCACCACTTGATAAAGACCAATGTTGCGGATCACTCCAGCCTCCTGACCCTTGAATCCAGTAATACACATCATCATCAACTTCAGTTAAATTCCAGTTTGTATTGTTTCCCATATCATTGGAATGACTGGCAGTGTAAGGAGTGTTACCATTATTGTCAACAGCATAGAGGTCGCGGAATGATGTATATGATATCTCAACATCAGGATACTCCGCACTAATCATTGCTTGTGTTCCGATAGAGTCGGATTGTATTCGGATTGGTGATATGCATGTTCCGGTTGCATCCCACTTTGTTGTAACGGTTTGAGTCCCGTCGTGTTGTAAAAAGTATTTGTTCCCGGGTGTAAATACCAATGTGTCGAATGTATTATTTCCGCGAATATATCCGTCAGCATAAAATATTGCAGAATCAACATCATTTTGCAATATCATAGTTCCTTTTTTGTAAAAGTTAAGCTGTCCTATCCAGTTATATCCGAATACAAAACCCTCATTAAAGAAATTTGCTTCATAAACAATATGCTGCCCACCAAGAATAGTATCATTTAAACCATACGCCATAAGCACATTTATAGTGTCACTGTTTTTGATTGCACAATTTGCAGCCCCATCATGAAAAGTTAGTGTGTCAATAACCGAAAGCCCTACAAGTTGTCCAAGAGGGGCCAAATCCATATAATCAACAAGATTATAAATACAATATCCTTCACTTTTTAACAGGGCCTGTAATGAATGAAATTCTACGTTATAATAAACCAGACTGTCGGCATTCATACTTCTGATATGGCACTGGTTTGGCGGTTCTCCGGGCATCAGGAACTCGTCTCCCAATGCTTTTATTGTAGATTTTCCACTATTAAACTCAAAGTTCAGTCCATTAACAAACCAGGCATCTGATGCTTTTTGGCGTACAATAAATGTCGTAGTATCAAGGGTAAGCACCCTGTTTAAAGTATCCATCGAATTAAAGTTATAGCAACTCACCTTTTGGCCATTTGTATTCAGATTACCCATCTTTAAAAATATTGTGTCATTATCATTGATAATGCTGTCGAGTAATATCCAGGCACCGTTATCACCGTAAAAAGTTATCTGTTTATAAGAAGGTTTACCGGCATACTCAATTGTTTGAGGTACAACATTTCCAATTGCATTTGTGTCGTATTGAGATTCGAAAAAATAATTCCCGGTAAAAACAGTTTGCATAGGGTCAGTATATTGAAGGGACCCCCATATTCTGAGATTTGTAGTGTCCACAGGGAAAATAAAATCGGGAGCAAAATCATAATTGATAGGGCTGGAGATATAAGATGTGTCGGTAACTGTCCAGGTCATATCATGACATTTACCATATTTTACATCAACAAATACGGTGTCATGAAGACCTAACCCGGTATCTTCAAACCAAATATCATCCAATATTGTTGGCGGGCATTCGCCACCAGGTCCGCCTGAGGTTAAAGACCAGTGGTTTTTGTCGCTCCAGTTTCCCTGACCGCCAACCCAGTATAAATCCCTGTTGGTTATTTCAGTAATAGAAAATCCATTATTGTTACCCATATCAATTCCGTTGGAAACTGTGACAGTACCACCCGAATTATTAATATCTCTGACAGCAAGATAATCAGTTGGTAATCCTGCTGCCGGTACAACCATATTTGCCTGTACTGTTTTTTTCGTTGATGTGAGCCATGTTAAACCACCTTCACAGTCACCTGTAACTGTAATTGACTGAAGAATGGTCTGGACGTTTGTCCCTGTTGTATTTCCCGAATTATCAAGTGAATCAATAGAGAATTGATACCAGAAACCACTACCAAGATATAAATTCGTTATTGTATTTTTCCCGCTAAGGAAACCGTCAGCGGCATAAACCGCATCAATAACGGTATTATTACTTCCCTGATATGATGAAAGCACACCAAGAGTTTGGAAATAGAGATAATCAATATAATTTTTCCCGACAAGCATACCTTTTGCTGCAGGCCCGAATGAATACATATCATTGTAGAAAATGGAATCAATATCATTGTTTTTCCCGTCAAGTAATCCACCGACATTTAGTTCGAATTTTTTTAGATAGGATATATTAATATTAAGGAATCCGGGTCCGTCATATCTTCCATAATTAATAGAGTCTTCAAAACCGGAGATGGAATTGGGTGCCGGTCCCCAAAGCATAGTTACGGTATCAACAGTAAAATGTCCCAACTGTCCGGGGGTTGTTGATGCCTGCATTGTACCACCACCTTGAAACTCAATAACATTAAACGTACTTCTAAGGTCAGTAGTCTCAATCATTCCTGCATCGCCTGTCTCATCAGGTAACTTGATTACGTTATTGTAAACTAAATTGTATCCGTTAAAATTTGACATTGTTCCTCTCATTGTTATGAGGGAATTTGCCGATTTCATAGTTAAACCGGTTGCATTAATAATCCAGGGGCCAATAATAAAAAACTCTGAATTTTCCATATTGAGTAACCTCTGGTTTTCTTTGGATGAAACGAAACCTTCCGCAATAATTACCTGTCCGTTTGTCATAAGAGTCCCCTTTTGTAAATAAATAAAAGGGTCGGGTGAAGGATTTTCCATTGTGGGATTGGCCAGTCTTGCTTGCCAGTCAGTTGTGTCCCAGGTCATTAAAGTGTCCTGTAATATCCATTCGCCTTCTCCGTCGAAATATATATCGGCAAAAAACCTGTTGCCGGCAGTTGTTATTGTGTTTCCCGTTGTCACTGCCTGGAAGTTTATCTTTCCTCTGTAATCATTAAAAACCTTTTTTTCAAACGTAAGAGAGCCGTAGATACTCAATGAAGTAGTATCGGCACCACCTGCCAGTACAACGTTGTATTTCAGGTTTTCCCAGATCATATTTTTACATTCGGGATTTTTTGTGAAAATAAAGACCGTGTCGTTATTCTGGTTAAAAGAGTTGTCATTAAAGATAACGTTGTCGTTTGCATCAGGAACTTCTTCCGGTGGCAATCCTGAGGAAGTTATCCAGTTGTTCAGGTTTGCCCAGTTTCCCTGGCCACCTACCCAAAAATAATCAGTCTGAGCCGAAAGGATTGACGTAAATAAAACACCTGCAAATAAGAAAATATGTTTAAGACTCATAGTATTCAAATTTAATTTATTATAATCCGTTGATATAGATTATATTGTAAATTAAACAATATTTATTCAAATGTGTTTAACCTGATATGAAACCCTAATCCGTACCCAATACAGTAAGGCTTCCTTTATATGTTTTTTTCTTGTTGTCAGGACCGTAAGTAACCTCAAGCACCCAGAAATATGTACCGGCTGCAACCGTTTTACCATTTACTTTACCATCCCATCCCGATTCGAAGTTAGATGATTCCCATACTTTATTTCCCCATCTGTTAACCACGACCATTTTATGAGATTTTATCCCGCTCCATCCTTCACCTGGTCTGAAAGTATCATTATAACCGTCTCCGTTCGGAGTAATAACATTTGGAACTTCCACATTGAAAATTTCAATTTTTACCGAAGCCGAATTTTTACAATGGGCATCCCATACCTCAACAGTATATATAGAATCACTGTAATTATCGTAGGATACAACATAATATCTGTCGGTTGAGCCATCCTGCCACAAATAAGAGATGAATTCTCCCGGGTCAAGCTGAACCGATTCACCGGGAAACAGTACCTGGTCATCTCCAAGGGTTACATCAGGAGTTGGATACTCCGTAACTTCAATTTCATCCGAGTCCTCTCCGCAATAATTTTTCATTGTCAGCTTGTATGTCCCCCCCTGAGTTACAATATAAGTATTATCATCAGACAACTGGTCGTTCCAATAATATTCAAACTCACCTTCAGGGGCAGTGAGCAGTATTGTGTCTCCTTCGCAAATATCCTGATCTCCTCCAAGATCGGCATTGGCAACCGGGAACATTGTAAGAACCGTTGTGTCGGAAGACGGGCACCCGAAAACATAAGATACGTTGACCCAATAAGTGCCGCCTTCTGTTGCATGAACAATCTGTGAAGTGCTGCCGTTACTCCATTGATAATTATCAAAGCCGTAACCCGCATCAAGTATAATAGTTTCTCCTTCACAGAAACTGGTGTCAGGAATTAACTGAACATTGTTTGCAACTTCGATAGTGATAGTGTCAGAACCGGTGCAACCGAAGACATCAGTAACCTGAACATAATAAATTCCGCTTTCGTAAACATTGTAATATTGCGAAGTTGTTCCGTCCTGCCAGGTCCAGCTTAAAAAGCCGTCACCTGCATCAAGTGTTACAGACTCACCCTGACACATAGTCATATCATCCCCAATATCAACATTTACGGGTGGATTATAATTTATTAATATTGTATCATATCCTGTTCCGCATCCTCCATCTACAGCTACGCTATAAAGTCCGGGTTGAGTTACGATATAAACGGAATCGGTAGAACCGTCCTGCCATTCATATTGGTAACCGGCAGGAAGACCGGTACTTAATGTGTATGTTGTTCCATAACATAAGGTCAGATCATCGCCCAGACTGAATGAGGGTACATCATTATCAACATTGACAAGAATTGTGTCGAATGCTGTACATCCGTTTGCATCAAAAACCTGTACCCAAAAAGTTCCTGTTTGTGTGACTTCATAAGTCTGTTCGTTAGAGCCATCCTGCCAGTAATATGATTCAAACCCGGCTCCGGCATCTAATGTTATTGTCTCGCCCTGACATATTACTGTATCGTTACCAAGGTTTACAAAAATCGGCGGGAAGAAGTTAACTGTAATCTGGTCGCCGGCAACACAACCGTTCGATGCCATTACCTGAACCCAGTATGTTCCAGGTTCGGTAACAACATAAATCGAATCTGTTGAGCCATCCTGCCATTGGTAAGATGCAAAACCTCCACCGGCATGCAAAACCAAAGAGTCGGCACCACAAACAACAGTATCGTTACCAAGTTCCAGTTCAGGCATTGGTAATACAACCACAGTTACTGAATCCTCAACAAAGCCTCCACACATATCGGTTACCTGAACTACATAAGTTGTTGTTTCTTCAGGTGTTACTTCAATTGTGTCATTTTCGACAGAGGGTTCAACCCACTGGTAAGTGTATGGTGATATTCCGTTAAATGCTTCAGTGACAAGTTCCACAGTCTGGCCTTCGCATACAGCCATATCGGGAGTGGTTGAAAGTACCATATCCACATAATCCACAATAATAAACTCAACAGTATCATATCGGACTGTGCAGCCAAGTTCATTTGTAATTATAAAAATCAATGTTTCGTCACCTTCAAGAATACCATCCTGAATCGGGGCAACATGAATGAATGCGCTGTCGTTTCCTTCATCAATAGTTACTGATGTTGGGATTGGGTCTTCAAAATCCAGATCAGGATCGGCTGTGCCTGTGATTTCATAATTAATTGTTATTGGTGCGTAGCTTGAGTTGGGTAATCTGAAAATAATATCGGCTTCAACACAACCTTCAACCATATTATCGGAAACACCTTCCGGTGTCGGTTCGGCTTCAACTTCAATTTTCGGGCTTTCGAAACTGTTTTCTTCAATGAATACCCCTGAATCAAATATGTGGTCACCTGCATCTGCAATGGCCATTTTTATGTGATAGGTCTCGCAGGGAATAACCATTATCCATGCTGTCAAAACAGCAGTAAATCCATCATATTCGAGAGTCATGCCGCCGGTATTATCAACATAATATTCACAATGTGTGCAAGGACCAGTAGGAATAACATCACACCCTGAATATCCGTTGTTAACATTATTGATTGCAATAGGTATGTTGGTACCCGGTATCAAAGCGACATTCTCATTACTGTAATAACCTCCGTTGGGGTCAGGACCGGATACAAAATAACCGAAAACATCGTTAAAAGTTGAAAAGACATAATCGTTATACTCTTCGGAGCCAAAAACATATTTAAAACGTAATGTGTCGGATTCCGGGACAAAATCAAATTGTAAAACCGAAGCATCGTAGGTTGAGACACCTGCAAGACCTGTCAGTGTTGGATCCCCTCCAAGGCCATTATTTGAGCCGGCAGAACAAGATCCGGGACCATTTGGTCCGGGAATAACATATCCGGCTCCGGATGTTAAAAATATCCCGCTTTCAATTCCGAGATTTGTTGTGCTTCCGTTTGTGAAAATTCCTCTTGCCGAGTTTGCTCCGGTGTATTGAACATTATCAAAAACAACGCCATCACCAACAATATTTTCAACCATAGCGACCGGATCAACTCCCGATTGAATGTTGATTTGCGCTGAAGATTTAAGATTAAATGTAACTATAATTGCAAATGCAAGTAAAACAGTAATTTTATTATTCATTGTGCACATTTTGTGGAGGCAGTTTAACTAATTGTAAATCAATAATATGATGAATTAGTTTTTGCCTGTATTATTACTCTGAATATTAAGACAGAAAAAGGAACAAAAAAGTTGCCTCTTTGTTATTAACAATAATATTAACATAATTAACCTCACAAAGATAAATAATTTTTATTAATTCTAAATAAATAATTGTTTTTTATCCGGGAAGGAGATGATTTGCCGGAGATTTCTGAAGTGTTTTATCTTTCTTTGCACCCTGGATGCTGGCATTTAGTTCGAATCCGATAAGAAGAATGAAGGCATTGATATATATCCACAATAGAATTATAAGCAGTGTCCCTATCGAACCGTATAAAGCATTATAGCTTGAAAAATTCTGAACATAAAAATTAAATCCAAGCATTGTTACAATAGACAGAACAGTTGCTAATGTTGACCCGGCCGAAATAAACCTGAATTTACTGTCTTTGGCGGGTGCAAGGTAATAGATGAATGAAATTGTAAAGAAAAGATTGGCTATTAGTATTATCCATTTTACAGCCTGAAGCAGAAAATATGTAAGCCAGTTAGTTAGCATATGATGATCGAACAGATAATTGATTATACCTGAGCCTAATGTTATTAGTCCTATTGATATTACCAGTATTACACTAATTATGAAAAACAGTAATATGGCAATCAATCTTTGTTTTACAAGTGTTCGTGTTTCGATTGTATGATATGTGACGTTGAATGCCTGAATAAGATTGTCAATACCATTAGTGGCAAAAATAAGAGTCAGAACAAACGAAAAAGAAAGCAGTCCACCACGAGGGCGGTTTATGATGTCGGTGAGAGTCTCTCTGATGATATCGTTTGCAGTGCTGGGTGTTATTTGCTGGATAAGGTCGAGTAAGACAATATGAAAATCCTTTATCGGGATAAAAGGGATTAGTGTGAAGAAGGTAATTGTCATCGGGAAAATTGCAAGAAAAAAACTGAAGGCGATTGACGAAGCCCGTGACGATAATGAGCCGTTAACAATTCCTTTGACAAAGAAGACTCCTACATCATAAAGCGGAATCCCGTCGAATCCCGGCAACACCATCTTTTTAAGTCGGTGAGTTATTTTTATAACCGGTTTCCAATCAAGGATTTTTTTTAACATATTCAAATGCTATTTTACAGCCAAAAGGCTCATATCCAGACTACTAATATGATGTGTAAGTGCTCCGACCGAAATATAATCAACTCCTGTTTCGGCATAATCTCTGATTGTTGATTCCGTTATGCCGCCTGAAGCTTCGGTTTCATAACTGCCGTCAATCTTTTCAACAGCATTTCTTAACTCTTGCGGAGTAAAATTGTCGAGCATTATTCTGTCAACACCACCATGATTCAACACAACTTCCAGTTCGTCGAGGTTTTTGACTTCAATTTCAATTTTAAGGTTCTTGTTTTTTCCGGATAGATACTTTTTTGTCGCTTCAATTGCAGGAATAATACCTCCGGCAAAATCAATATGGTTATCTTTTATCATAATCATATCATAAAGTCCCATACGGTGGTTCTCACCCCCACCGACTTTAACGGAATATTTTTCAAGTTCACGCAGTAAAGGAGTTGTTTTCCGTGTATCGAGAAGTTTTGTCTTTGTTCCTGCAATTAATGATACAAGTTTATTTGTGTAAGTAGCAATTCCGCTCATTCTTTGCATAAAATTCAGAGCAAGCCTCTCGCCCGATAAAATTGATATTGAATTCCCTTCAACAGTAAAAACAATATCTCCGGGTCTAATTACAGAACCATCGGAAACCAGTTTGTGAAATATCAAATCTTTATCGGTTTTCAGAAAAACCCGCTCAGCTATATCAACACCCGCAAGAATCCCGTGTTCTTTTATTATCAGTTGCGCTTTACCTTTTTTATCAGCAGGTATGGTTGCCAGAGAGGTGTGATCTCCGTCACCGATATCTTCAATTATAGCCTCTTCAATTATCTTGTCAATCTCCATAATTTTATTACTCCTCCTCAAATTGCAAAATATGAATCTTTAATTTTGAATTAAATTTCTTTAGCAGGATGTAAACCCTGAAACTCTTCTTTTCGCTTGTGTATGAGCCTATAATGTACTGCGAATCATTCTTTGAAGAGCCTTCATGTACTGTTTTAAATGATTTGGGAGGATACTTCCTGAAGAAGCTTTTGATAATCTGTTCGGCTTGTGTTTTACTGTAATTGCCGTCAGTATCCTCTACCTGCAAGTCAATTGTTGTGTTGAATTTTCCGGCCAGTTTGTGATAATCCCCTTTTTGAATGGCAGATATAATATCCTGATTGTTTTGCGTAAACGCACTGCTCCAGGATAAAGATATCAGGAGCATAAATATTCCGGGTAATAACTTTGCTGTTTTCATGTCGTCAATTTTAAGCCTCTGTTTTACAAAAACCAATCCAAAAGTAATATTATCATTTGATATATGGGATAAAAATATTCGTTAAAATAATTCTGACTACTTTTGCCTCCGGTAAACATTATAGGATATTAGGTGTTTATCACTTAAAGAAATATTGTTATGATTATCATTGTTACAGGCGCCAGCAAAGGAATAGGTAATTCTACGGTTAAGGCATTTGCCGTAACTGGAAAGCATAAAATAGTTGCTGTTGCAAGGTCGGGCGATAAACTGAGCGATTTGAAAAAAGATTGCCAAAATCTAAATCCTGAAACCGAGGTGATTGCTTTACCTGTTGATATTGCACATTTTGAATTTGAAAAAGTGCTGTTACCTGTAGTGAAAGATGCCGGTGGAATAGACATACTTGTTAACAATGCAGGAAAACTGATTAAAAAACCGTTTTCTGAATTAAACAATGATGACTTTGATGAGCTGTTTGATATAAATGTAAAAAGTGTTTTTAATATTGTAAAGATTTTGAAACCTTATTTTAATGTTAACTCACATATTGTGAATATCAGCAGTATGGGCGGTTATCAGGGAAGTTCGAAATTTCCGGGATTATCTCTGTACAGCGCAAGTAAAGGAGCTGTTGCAATTTTGACGGAAGCAATGGCCGAAGAGTTTAAAAATGACGGAATAGCAGTTAACTGTCTGGCTCTTGGTGCAGTTCAGACGGGAATGCTTGAAGAAGCTTTTCCGGGATATAAAGCTCCGTTGACTGCCGGTGAGATGGGGAAATATATTGCGGATTTTGCTTTGAATGGAAATAGATATTTTAATGGAAAGATACTTCCTGTTTCGGTTTCAACACCTTGATTCTTAAAAAAATGAACGAATATTATCAAAATACGGAGTGCGAAGTTGATTCGATAACACACAACGGAATTATCAAGGATGTTGATGATTCGTATTATTATGTTTCAATCATTGCACAATCGGCTTGTGTCTCTTGCCAGGTAAAGGGTGCTTGCAATGTAAATGATATTCAGGAGGAAATAATTGAGGTGCCTGTTTCGGGAAACCGGATTTATAAGGTAGGTGACAGGGTGGAGATAATTATGGGGAAATCAATGGGAAAAAGGGCTGTCTTCCTCGGTTATATTTTGCCGTTTCTTATTTTACTGGCCACATTAATCGTTTCTCTTAATATTTTTGATGATGAAGGAGTTGCAGGGCTGCTTGCCTTCGGAGTTTTAATCCCTTACTATTTTATTTTATACCTTTTTAAAGACAAACTGAGAAGTTCGTTTGAATTCAGATTGCAGTAAGTGCTTTTGTGTAATCCGGTTAATAAAAGAATGTTAATTTCCTGTTAATTTTGTAAGGAAACAAAACATAGTACGCCTAAAAGTTGTTTAAAATGTCAAATATAAAACTATTTAACAGATGAGAAATATTATTTTATTACTATTGGCAGGTGTTTTTATTGCACCTGCAATTGCACAGGAAAAATTATCTCCTGCAAAAGTCAGTAAAGCTGCTTTTTTTGATAAAACAATTCCATTACGTGATATGAAAATAATTCTTCCGACTACGAAAGATAATTCGTGGGAAGACGGAGAAGTGAAAAATGAATCCTTAAAGACAGATTATAAAGATGGTGATAAATGGAAAACCGATCATTCTTCGATTCAATCTGTTCAGGGAGGCACACAGGTTAAGGGGCCAATAGTAAATATCGGAGGAACGGGTAATGTAAACGGTGTTTATCCGCCCGATACCGATGGTGATGTTGGTCCGGATCATTATTTTCAGATGATAAATCTTTCGTTTGCGATTTATGATAAGGTCGGTAATAAACTTTACGGACCTGTGGCAAACAGCACTTTGTGGCAGGGTTTTCCCGGTCCTTGGTCCGGTCATAATGACGGTGATCCGATAGTCCTTTATGATGAGATAGCTGACAGATGGATGGCAAGCCAGTTTGCCGTGCAAACATCTAATGGAAAGCATTACGAGTTAATTGCGGTTTCTGAAACCGGAGATCCTCTTGGTGCTTGGTACAGATATGCTTTTGAGTTCGATTATTTTTGCGACTATCCCAAACTTGGTGTATGGCCCGACGGTTACTATGCCACATTTCATATGTTTCAGGGGTCATTTAAAGGTTCTGCATTTGTAGCTTTTGAAAGAGAAAAAATGCTTGTCGGCGATCCTGATGCTCAAATGGTTTATTATGGAGAATTTTCTTCAAAATTCGGTTTTTTGCCTTCTGATGTTGACGGTGAAGCCCCTCCGGTGGGAACACCGAACTATATTACGGGTATCAGCTTTTTCGGAAGTCACAAATTGCAGATATACGAGATGTCAGTTGACTGGGAAAATACATCTAATTCTTCACTGACATTGGTTTCGAATCTTACACCTGCATCATTTAATTCCGATTTGAACGGAATTCCGCAGCCCGGAACCGGAAACAAACTTGATGTAATGAATATGGTTTTAATGTTCAGACTGCCATTCAGAAAGTTTGACGGATATAATGTAATGCTTGCGAACCATACGATTAAGGTTGGCGGAAAAGCGGCAATACGCTGGTACGAACTACGTGACGACGGCTCCGGCTGGTCAATATATCAACAGGGAACCTATGCTCCTGATAATGAGAATAGATGGATGGGGAGTATCGCAATGTCGGCAAACGGAAATATTGCCCTTGCATATTCAGTCGGAAGCAGTACAACATACCCGTCGCTGCGTTATACTGGAAGAACACCGGATGCTCCGCCGGGTGAAATGAATATTACCGAGGTGGAAATTATTGCAGGAGAATCATCCCAGACAGGTATTAGCCGTTGGGGCGATTACAGTTGCCTGACACCTGATGTTTCAAATGATTCCTCTTTTTGGTTTACATCCGAATATATGAAATCTAACGGCTGGGGAACAAGAATATGTTCATTTGATTTTGCTGCAACACAGGCTTCAACGGCTTATGCCGGTGAGGATGATTCGGTTTGTGAAGATTCCTTTTTCTTTACCTCGGGTTCGGCTTTATATTATTCGAGTCTTGAATGGACAACTTCGGGTGACGGTATCTTTCAGAATCCTAATACACTTGCCGCCAAGTATCTTCGCGGTTCACAGGATGTCGAAAACGGTTCCGTGGTTTTGACTCTGACAACTTACGGATATGAGGCAGGCCAGCAGGCAAGTGATGATATGACTCTGACAATTATACGTGAAGCTGTTGCAGATGCCGGTGATGATATAACCGTTAATTCAACAGAGCCAGTTATGTTGAACGGTCAGGCCGATTTCTATACATCCGTTATATGGACAACTTCAGGTGACGGAACATTTGATGATGCATCGCTGTTGGATGCTTCATACACAATGGGCGTTGAAGATATTGATAACGGACAGGTGACGTTAACCCTGACGGCAACCGGAAATGAAATGTGCGGATTTGAAGATTCGGATAATATGACTCTGTTTTATGACCCCACAACCGGAATACAAAATGCAACCCGTGGTGAGATTTCAATAAGTTTAATTCCAAATCCGTCATCTGGAAAATTCAGGTTAGAGATAAAGGGTGATAAAGTTATGAATGTTGATATTTCTATTGTCAATATGCAGGGGAAAACAGTTTATTCTGAAAATGCTGAAAATCTGAAAGGTGAATTTTCGGGATATGTTGATATTTCCGAAAGCGGAAAAGGTGTTTATATCCTAAAAGTGAATACCGGCGATGTTCGGAAGATTAGTAAGATTGTTCTTAAATAATAAAACGGAAAGGAAAAAACGGAAAAATCCTGCTTGTCAACAAGCAGGATTTTTTTATATAGTATTAATTTTATGTTATCATTTGTTAAAACCTCACCTGTTAAATTTATTATATATATATTTGTAAAGAATTTTTTGACAGGAAAAACTGAATTACTACAATGAGTTATATCAAATTTGATAAATCGAAATTAATAAACCTTGAGTATTCTTTAAATAAGGAGCTGTTAAGGACAAACAGGGCAGGTTCGTACGCCAGTACAACCATTGTGGGATGCAACACGAGAAAATATCATGGTCTGTTGGTTGCTCTTCAGCCTCAGATTGACAGAGGGCATCATGTACTGCTTTCAACACTTGATGTGACTGTAATTCAGCGAAATGCAGAATTTAATCTGGCGATTCACAGTTATGGTGATAACACTTTTGAGCCGAGAGGACATAAATATATCCGCGACTTCGAGTCCGAGCCGATACCGAAACTTGTTTATCGTGTCGGTGGTGTAATAATGACTAAAGAACGCGTATTTGTTTCGTATGAAGACAGGTTTATGATTCGTTTTAAAATACTTGATGCACATTCTGCTACAACTTTAAGATTCAAGCCTCTGCTCGCAT
Source organism: uncultured Bacteroidales bacterium (assembly GCA_964408535.1). Lineage (GTDB taxonomy): Bacteria > Bacteroidota > Bacteroidia > Bacteroidales > JAADJA01 > JAADJA01. The sequence goes on from CAYOZZ010000116.1 coordinate 16,388, forward strand.
TCAGAAGTGTTCATTCGCTGAGTAAGCAAAATGATTATGCCGATACATCTTATTCTGAAGTGAAGAACGGTATTAAAGTCAGGATGTATGAGCCTTATTCCGATCTTTATCTTCAATTTTCAAAGAAACCGGGCTATAATCATAATCCCGACTGGAATTATGGAGTTGAATATCCGAAAGAGAGAACAAGGGGATATGAGTACCACGAAGACCTTTATATGCCGGGTACATTTGAAGTGCCTGTCAAGAAGGGTGATGTAATTGTTTTTTCAGCCGGATTAAGTGAAATAGAACCGAGAAAATTAAAGGGACTATTTGCAAAGGAGACTGTTGAAAGGATTCCGCGCGATAATTTTATTCATTGTCTGGAAAATGCTGCCGAACAGTTTCTTGTCGACAGAGACGGGCATACCGAATTAATAGCCGGATATCATTGGTTTCACATTTGCGGCAGGTCGGCTTTTGTTTCGTTACCCGGTCTTACTTTAACACAAAATGATTCGGAACATTTCTTAAGTATCATTGATACGATGGTGTCCAAAATGGAAGGGGCGTTTTTCCCGATTACCGATGACGGGAGCAAACTGCATTATAATTCGGTTGATGCTTCTTTATGGTTTTTCCTCGCCTTGCAAAGATATATTGAGTTTACAGGTGACAGCAAGATGATATGGAAAAAGTATGGAAAGGTGATGGAGAAAATCCTTGTAGAATTTAAAAACGGTACTTCATTCAATATTCATATGCAGGACAACGGCTTGCTATATGCAGGCGGTGAAAATGATGTCCTTACCTGGATGAATACCGTTATTGACGGAAAACCGGTGGTTAACCGAAACGGACTTGCAGTTGAAATTAACGGTTTGTGGTATAATGCCGTTAAGTTTTTTACGGAATTAAAAGCTGAGTTTGGCAGAGGAGATTACTCGGAGTGGAAAGAAATTTCAGAAAAAATTGAACACTCTTTTATTGAAACTTTCTGGGATAACGACAATGAGCTGATGGCTGATGTTGTCAGAGGTGATTTCAGGGATTTTTCAGTCAGACCGAATCAGGTGATACTGACTGCGTTACCTTACAGCCCGGTTAATGACGACATTAAGTATAAAATATTGCAAATAGCAGAGAGTGAATTGCTTACGCCAAGAGGTTTGCGGACTCTTTCACCCAAAAATCCAAAATACAAAGGTGTTTACAAAGGTGATATTATTCAGCGTGACCTCGCTTATCATAACGGCTCGGCTTTCCCTTGGCTGCTTGGCTACTTTGTGGAAGGTTATCTGAAATTACACGGTAAAAGCGGAATTTCGTTTGCTAAAAAGTTGTTGTATGGATTTGAGCCTGAGATGACAGAACACGGAATAGGGACTATTTCCGAACTGTATTACGGAGATCCTCCTTATAGCGGAAAAGGGGCAATATCCCAGGCCTGGAGCGTTGCCGAACTGCTTAGAATAAACTACTTAATTAATAAAGTTGAGAACCAATCAGACCCAAAGATATGAAGGTATTAATGTTCGGATGGGAATTTCCGCCTCATATAACCGGCGGACTTGGAACTGCCTCCTACGGAATGACAAAGGGACTCCTGAAGCAGGGAGTCGAAGTGCTTTTTGTCGTTCCTAAGGCCTATGGTGATGAAGACCAGAGGGCAATACGCCTGATAAATGCAAGCGATGTTCCGATTAATGTCGAGGATACTGAGTTTATTGAGTTGGCCAAGAATCTTACATATATGGAAGTCGGTTCGAATCTGGTTCCGTATCTTGACCCGGAGGAGTTTGAGAAAATAACGAATAAAACCGAACTCGAAAAACATCTTGGAAAAAAGTCAATCTTTTCGAAAAAATATGAATTTTCAGGTAAATACGGTAAAAACCTGCTTGAAGAGGTCTCAAGATATGCACTGGTTGGGGCTGCCATTGCCAAAAAATATGATTTTGACCTTATTCACGCTCACGACTGGCTTGCTTATTATGCCGGAGTAGCTGCCAAAAAAGTTAGTGGCAAACCGCTTGTGGTTCATATGCACGCTACCGAATTCGACAGATCCGGTGAAAATATCAACACAATTGTATTTGATATTGAACGGAACGGTATGATGGCTGCCGACAGGGTTATAGCAGTAAGCAACCTTACAAGAAAAATTGTGATTGAAAAATATGGTATTCCGGCTGAAAAAGTTGTAACTGTTCATAATGCCATTGAGCCTGTTGAAAATCCGGATATCCTCCAGGTTAAAAAGGTTGTGAAAGAGAAAGTCGTTACTTTTCTCGGAAGAATAACATTTCAGAAAGGTCCTGAATATTTTGTGGAAGCCGCCCACAAGGTATTGCAAAAAGACAGGAATGTGCGATTTGTGATGGCCGGATCGGGTGATTTGATGAATAAAATGATTCGCAGGGCTGCCCAGTTGAAAATAACGGACAGATTCCATTTTACGGGCTTTCTGAAGGGAAGTTCGGTTGACAGAATGTTTGCTTTGAGTGATGTTTTTGTAATGCCTTCGGTTTCAGAACCTTTCGGACTTGTTCCGCTTGAAGCAATGAGGACGAATGTGCCGGTTATAGTTTCAAAACAATCGGGTGTGGCAGAAGTTTTGCGCCATGCCGTTAAAGTTGATTTTTGGGATGTGAATGCTATGGCGGATGCAATTTACGGTTTGCTTCATTACGAGGCATTATCGAAAATGTTTATAAAATATGGCAGGGATGAGGTAGATAATCTGAAATGGGAAAATGCCGCAAAAAAAATATTGGATGTTTACAAGAGTGTCGTAATTGGAAAATAATATTGTTATGAGATCAATTTGTTTCTATTTCCAGGTTCACCAACCATTCCGTCTGCGGACCTATCGCTTTTTCGATATGGGTGTTGACCATTACTATTATGATGAGTATCTGAACCGCTCAATTATGCAAAGGGTAGCTTCAAAAAGTTATCTTCCTGCCAACAGGATTATGCTCGACCTTATTAAAAAATACGGTGATAAATTCCGTATCAGCTATTCTGTTTCGGGAATCGCTGTTGAGCAGTTTCAGCGTTATGCCCCTGAGGTTCTGGATAGCTTTAAAGAGTTGGCAAAAACCGGAAATGTGGAATTTTTGACGGAGACTTATGCGCACTCTCTGACGTCACTTAGTAATACGGATGAATTTAAAAGGCAGGTGGAGCAACACAGTGGAATGATTGAGAAACTGTTCGGTCAGAAACCGGTGACCTTCAGAAATACGGAATTAATTTACTCGGATGCGATTGGCGAAGCTGTGTCGGAAATGGGGTATAAAACGGTTCTTACCGAAGGTGCCAGGCATATACTCGGCTGGAAAAGTCCCAATTACGTTTATAAACATTCGTACCTTGATGATGTTAAACTTTTATTGAAAAATTACAGGCTGAGCGATGATATTGCTTTCAGGTTCTCCGACAGGGGATGGGCAGAGTGGCCGCTGACTGCCGAAAAATATGTAGGATGGCTTAACGATATTGATAAAAAACAACAGGTTGTAAATCTGTTTATGGATTACGAAACTTTCGGCGAACATCAGTGGGCGGAGAGTGGGATTTTCGATTTTCTGAAGGCTTTGCCCGGGAAGGTTTTTGAACTTACCGACTTTGATTTTGCAACTCCCTCGGAGGTGGCTGCAAAATATGAACCGATATCCGAAATTCATATTCCGCATCCCATTTCCTGGGCTGACGAAGAGAGGGATTTGACAGCCTGGCTCGGTAATGAATTGCAGGATGAGGCTTTTGACAAGCTGAATTCAATCAGAGAGAAGGTTAAAAACTGCGATGATGAGGATATTATGCGCGACTGGAACTATTTGCAGGCAAGCGATCATTTCTATTATATGTGCACAAAATGGTTTTCCGATGGTGATGTGCATCGCTATTTTAATCCGTATCCGTCACCTTATGAGGCGTTTATAAATTATATGAATGTTTTGTCGGATTTTATGATTCGTGTTGACGAAAAATGTAAAGCTATGGACGATAAAATAAAGGATAAAGTTGATGAGTTTGCACAAACGGCAAAAGAGACATTAAAGGATTTGTCGGAAAAAGCAGAGCAAACATTTGATGAAGTGAAAGAGAGTGCTAAAAAAACTTCGGAAAAGGCCAAAGCAAAAGCAGAAGAGACCTGGGACGGAGTGAAAGACTACACTCTTGACGATATTGCGAAAATGTCGAATGCAAAAATAAAGCAGTTGTTGAAAAAAGTTGATATTGAGGAACTGACACACGTTATGAAAGAGGCCGGTGATGAGGTGAAAAATAGGATAATCCCCAATATGACAAAGACAGCAAAAAAGAAGTATGATGAGTTTGAGAAAGAGTTAAAGAAGGTTAAAAAGTCAGATTTTAAGAAGTATAAGGATAAGATTGAGGAGGAATTGAAAAATCTCTGGAAGAAATAGAGGAACTGCTTTCGTCAATCCGGCGCGCCCCTCGGCCCCCTGAAGGGGATTAGCCGGCACAAATCAAACAATCCCTTCCATTGCCTCCGATTGTTCTTCCATACTCTCTATCAGACGGAACTGAACCCTGGCACGTGTCAGGTTATGCTCCGGATACTTTGTTTTGTAATAGACATCACCGTCGAGATAATCCG
>CAYOZZ010000117.1:0-4538 GCA_964408535.1 uncultured Bacteroidales bacterium
AGTCCGTTTTTAGTTGCTTTCTCGTTATTTCTATCAGCCCCATCTTTGTTCCAAGCTTCCACCATCTATGTTCCAAGCGTCCACGCTTGGAAATATATAAAACGCCCCCCTTTGTGAACCTTTGAGCCTTAGTGTCTTAGTGGCATTATTAGTCCCGTAACGGATATTTTGTTTTTTTGCCACAAAGGCACTAAGAAACACAAAACCCCATCATTTAAGTTAGTGCAAATTCGTGTAATTCGTGGGCCCGGGCTCTATCGCTGTGATAAGCGCCGGCCACCTTAACCCTAACCATATTCCCATACCGGCTTCCTAACCATAACCCTTAGCCTTCATTAGTGCAAATATTTTATTGCCCCTCTAAATCTCCCCTGTTGGGGAGACTAATGAAAGGATAGTCCGTTTTTTGTTGCTTTCTCGTTATTTCTATCAACCCCATCTTTGTCCAAACGTCCTCCATCAAGCTATTGCATAAATCCGGAACGGTCAGGGATATGAATACCGGTAATAACCGGCTTGAGGCGCATTAGAATTTTAAAACAAGCCCGAACCCGTTTGAAGTCGTCTGAAAATTCAAATCAAAATGATTGTATGCCAGATTAAGATTGCTGTTCAACTCTTTTAAATATTTCCTGTTAATGACGCAAATATAATGGATTTTATTCTATTTTTGTCCTCATTTAAAATTAACAAATTAAATATTTTACTATGAAGAAGTTAAGTTTTATAATTTTAATAGCTGTTTTGGGATTTAACCTGCCCTCTTATTCATGTACTAATTTTCTCATTACAAAAGGTGCTTCGGTTGACGGCTCAACATTCATCAGTTATGCAGCCGACTCGCATGTTCTTTACGGTGAGCTGTACCACTGGGCAGCGGCAAAATATCCCAAAGGCACAATGCTGGATGTTTATGAATGGGACACTGGAAAGTATCTCGGACAAATAGAACAGGCTGAAGAGACCTATAATGTTGTCGGAAATATGAACGAATACCAGGTTGCAATCGGTGAAACAACCTATGGCGGGCGCAGTGAGCTTCATCACCAGCACGATGCCGTAATTGACTACGGAAGTATGATGTATATTGCACTACAGCGTTCAAAAACAGCGAGGGAAGCTCTTAAAGTTATGACCGAACTGGTTGACAAATACGGCTATTACAGCGAAGGAGAGTCCATTTCGGTTGCCGACGGCAATGAGGTATGGATTTTTGAAATAATAGGAAAAGGTGAAGGTAAAAAGGGCGCTGTTTGGGTAGCCCGCCTTATTCCCGACGGATATGTCTGCGGCCATGCAAATCAGGCAAGAATTCGTACTTTTCCGCTTGCCGACGGTGAAAAATCAATTACCTTTTCGCAAAGAGACAAATTAAACAACCCTGCAGTTGAGTGTTACTATTCCGATGATGTTATCTCTTTTGCGAGAGAGATGAAATACTTTGACGGAGAAGATAAGGATTTCAGTTTTTCCGATACATATGCACCGGTTGATTTCGGCGGGGCACGCTTCTGCGAGGTTCGTGTATGGTCGTTTTTCCGTAGTGTAAAAGCCGGAATGGATAAATATTACGATTATGCTTCGGGACATAACCTGAAAAACAGAATGCCGCTTTGGATAAAACCCGACCGGAAGATTGCAGTTGAAGATGTTATGGATTATATGCGCGACCATCTCGAAGGTACTCCGCTGGACATGACAAAAGATATGGGTGCCGGTCCGTTTAAAAATCCTTACCGCTGGCGGCCATTGACCTGGAAAGTTGATGGGGTTACTTATTGCAACGAAAGGGCAACATCAACACAACAGACCGGTTTTGTTTTTGTAGCACAGGGCCGTAGCTGGCTGCCACACGAAATAGGCGGAATTTTCTGGTTCGGTGTTGACGATGCCGCAAGTACTGTTTTTGTCCCGATGTACTCATCAATAACAAAAGTGCCCGAAGCTTATGCCGTCGGAAACGGTGATATGATGGACTTTACTATGGATGCAGCTTTCTGGGTCTTCAATATGGTTTCTAACTTCGCCTACACAAGATATAATTATATTCATCCTGAAATCAGAGCCGAACAGACAAAACTCGAAGGTGAATTTCTGGAGGAAATAACCAAAACAGACGAGGAGGCTCTTGCAAAATATAAATCCGATAAAAGTGCAGCAATAGCTTACCTTACGGATTTTTCGGATAAGGCGGGAAATGAAACCGTAAAACACTGGAGAGATTTTTACGGTTACCTGTTTGCCAAATATATGGATGGCAATATTAAAGAGAAAAGCGAAGTTCCCGAAGGATACAAATACTATCCTGCAAAGTTACAGCAACCCGGATACGGAGAAGATTGGTACAGGAAAATCGTTGAAGAAACAGGCGACCATTTTAAAATTCCCGAGGATTAAATGAATTATTGTGAGAGACAATGGTTATGATGCCGGTATGGGATAAGGTCTATGGTTAGGAACGCCCACCAAAGACATAAACTTATAACTATACCGGCTTCATAAATTAACCCGAATAATGCAATAGCCAATCAACAAAGGATTCAGAACCGGAAGTGGTGAACATTATCCCGCTTAATCCATTAGTTCGTGAAATTCCAAATGCATAAGACGGGTTGAATTGGTATTCGGATTATTGTACCCTGAGTCGTCAGGAGATACCCTGGCTCTTCCGGATTATTTTCCAATTCTAATCGCTTTCGGAGCCTCCCAGGTTTTCATTTTCTCCAAATCAGGTGCATACACACGTAACATTAGAGCAAGTTCGAGGTCTTCTCTGTTTATGGGAAGCCAGTTTTCCTGCGGCACTCCTTCGGGCTTAACAGCGGCAATATAAATATCAATACCACCATCTTTATTCAATTTCATTCCTGCATTTTCACCAACACTATATTTTTTATATTTATTAGGAATAAAGAAACCCTTTGGCGCATCATATAAAGTTGCTGACCAAAAAGCTTTTGCCGGTGGCAATTCATCTTTTGACATAGTAACGACATAATCGTGCAAAGCATTCATAGGGCTACCATCATTTGTAGGAACAGGCAGGTAAATAGCTTCTTTTTCAGGTTGTCCGATAGGACCAACTACCGATGGCAACAACAAAGCTTCCAAATCATCAACAGTTCCTTTAGGTTGAAATAATTCTTTTGATATTTGTTTTGAAAATACAGGATCATTGAATTTCGCAATTTCTTCGTCTTTTACTTTTAATGATATCTCCTTAAATTTTTCACCTTTTATTTTAGCCGCGACTTTTGGATTATAATCTCTTCCCGGAATAATTCCCAGCGGTTCGTATGCTTTCAGAATCTCTCTATCAAGTATAAAACCGGTATCAAATGTAGTATGATTGAATACAAACTGCATTACTTCAAGAAGGTTATTACCGAATACATCTGCGTCTGTTTTTCCATACGGTGGAAAATTCGCTTTATTAGGTTCGGGCTTGGGCTTACCTAAAAACTCGGATAATGTCATTCCTTTAATTTCGTGAATTTGACTCACAATATGTTTAAATCTTTCCGGTTCGTTGGCATGCGGCATAACTCTGAGTATTAATGATACAAAGTCGCCGGTCATTTCAAAAATTTCATCAACACCATCCGGTTTCTCTCCGTTAAAATTTTCAGTACGTTCAGTATAAAACAAAATTGTCTTCGGTTTATGAAAATCACCGTCAACAGTTGACATCGGAATATTTACGTAATGATCGTAACCCGTTACCATCATTGATACATATTTTGAATCAATTGCAGGTAATACGAAAACAACCGGCTCTTTACGCAGGTCCAGCATAGCCAGCTGATAAAGAACATCATTATTCGGACGTGAGATAAATCTTGCCGTATGATCCAAAAGATTTACATTTTTTAACCCCTTATTGTAACCACCTGTGGTAAATCCTTTTTCGGCAAAAGCCATTTTTTGATTGACATTGTACATCGCCACATATTGATATGAACGTTTTACAATATTCTCAATTTCCGAATCGGATAAAATTGCATAACCGTTCTCATCGGTCTTAATCTTACTATCGTTGCCCGATATATTTGAACAACCAACCAAATAAATGGTAATACAAATAAAAATTATTAAAAATGTGTTTCGTTTCATAATACCTCCTTTTTAAATAGAAATTAAAATAAACTCTACGACGGAATGTCAAAAAACTAAAGTTTTAATTTTTAAGGCAAAAAAACAAATTTTCTACAAAAAAACAAAAAACTTAATACATTTGTATTTATCGTTATAACAGACAAAAAAAATGATAAATAAGTTTTCATATCTGACTCTTAATTCCCAAACCTATTCCGGAAACAGACTGGTATCGTTTTGTAATTACAAATTACCTGCGTTACAATTAAATTCTTTTGAATATCATCTTTACGGTTTTATTAAAAATTTTATTTCGGAAAAGCCTGTTATAACAGTCAAAACGTCAGGCTCAACCGGTAAGCCAAAGGAAATAGAATTATCAAAAAAGGCGATGATTGAAAGTGCAAAACTGACAGGTGATTTTCTCAGACTTAACAAAGGCG
>CAYOZZ010000118.1:0-14614 GCA_964408535.1 uncultured Bacteroidales bacterium
ACCAACCCCACAGTGACGGCGTAAGGTAACTGTGTCCTGACGTGTTCGATATGATTGCACGAACTGGCAAGTGAGCTTAAAATCGTCGTATCGGATATCGGTGAACAATGGTCGCCGAAAACAGAACCGGCGAGGATTGAAGAAACGACATTGTTAAATATTGCCAGCGAAGCGTCATAATCCATTCCGTATTGTTGTGATATAGCCCAGGAAACGGGTAAAATAAGCGGGTACAGAATCGCCATTGTCCCCCAGGATGAGCCGGTCGAAAAAGCAATTAATGCCGAAAGAATAAAGGTAATTGCCGGCAACAAAAAGGGTGTGAGGTTCATATCGGTCAACACGCCTGCAAGAAATTCGGCTGTATGCATATCCTGCGTTATAAGTGCCAGTGACCAGGCAAGAATCAGAATCAATACCGCACTCAACATAGTTCCGAAACCTTCGACAAGGTATGCAATACTCTTCTTTAAACCGTAAATCCGCTGTGCAATAGTCAGAATAACGGCAACAAGCATTCCCGATAGAGAAGCCCATAGCAAAGCTACATAAGAATCGGAATTACCGATTATTTCGGTGAATTTTGTGAATACCGAAAGGTCAGGATTGTTCCACACATCCCGGCTCCATCCTGTAACAACAAGACCCGCAAATGTTCCGAAAACGACCACGAGAACAGGAATTGCAGCATTATACCATCTTATTTTTTTTGAATCCAACCTGGCGGCAATCTCATCTTCCATTCCGGTATCATCAGATTCTGCAACAATCTCTTTTGCTCTTGCCCTTCTCTCGGCTTTCAGCATCGGCCCGAAATCCCTGCCTTTAAATATCAGAATCAGAATAAAAATCAGTGTAAGAATCGGATAAAACCTCGTTGTCAGCGATTTGATAAAAATTATGTATGCACTTTCATTTATACCGATTGCATTAATTCCCTCCTGAATGTAAGCAATTTCAATTCCAATCCAGGTTGTGGTAAGAGCAAGTGCTGCAACAGGCGCTGCCGTTGAGTCAACGAGATAAGCCAGTTTTTCCCTCGAAATCTTCAATTTATCCGTAACGGGACGCATAGTATTTCCGACAATTAAAGTATTGGCATAATCGTCGAAAAATATGGCAACACCAAGCAACCATGTTACAAATTGTCCGGATTTATCGTTTGCAGCATAGCGTGCGAGATAATTCACAATTCCTTTCATCCCGCCATTCTTTGTAATCAGGGTAACCATTCCCCCTATCATCATCGAAAAAAGAATTATGGAAACGTGTCCCGTATCGCTCATTGACTTCACAATATAGTTGTCAATAATGGAATAAAGCCCGCTGAAAATCGCCACGAAAAATGTTTTCCCCTGATAAAAATATAAAATGGTAGTACCGGCCAGCAAACCGGTAAACAAAGCTGAGTAAACTTCCCTGAAAACCAAAGCCATAAGAATAGCTATAAGTGGCGGTATTATTGACATCCACAGCGGAACAGGATTTACCGGCCTTTCGTAAACCGTACTTCCGGCTTTAATCGTAACTTCTTCCTTTTTCGAAAAAGAATATTTGAATGAGTATGAATTGCCATCCGGATTAAGAACGAAAACGGAATCGTTTAAAGAAACCTTTAAAGGATGTAAAACAACTTTTTTTTCTTCCGGTGTTAAAGTTATTGTTACGGGAATATTTTGAATGATTATTTTCTGAAAATCAACATTATATGATATGCCAGGAGATTGCTCCGTTTCGGGAGTTGACGGGTCGGCACTTTCCTGTGCAACGGAAAGCAGTTGCGTAGAAAAAACGAATAGCAGTACTAATGTAAGATTTCTTGCCGACATTAAATCCTCCCCATAACCCCTTTAGAAGGGAAAAGTTTAAATTATCATTTTGAAATTACAAGCGTGCATGCTTGCTAATTTTATTACATGACAAGCATGCATTCTTGTCACTATTCTATTTCCTATTTCCGAAACAGTTTTATAATATCATTACCGTTTGCAAAAATCAACAGGGCGAAAAGAATAACCATACCGACTATCTGAGCGTACTCCATAAATTTGTCACTTGGTTTTCTTCTTGTAATAATTTCATACAACAGGAACATTACATGCCCACCGTCAAGTGCGGGAATCGGCAGAACATTCAGAATTGCAAGCATTATAGACAGAAAAGCCGTCAGTGACCAGAAACTGTGCCAGTCCCAGGTCGGTGGAAATATATTTCCGATAGTGATAAATCCGCCGACGGATTCATAAGCTTTCATTTTGGGATCAAAAAGCAACTTCAACTGTTTCAGATAATTACCGACGCCTTTATATGCTTTGACCACACCGGCCGGAATCGCTTCTCCGAAAGAGTATTTAACCTTACTAAACTCAAAATAATCATCCAAAGGTTTGTTATAAATACCCAGCTTGCCTTCAGGCGGTACTTTTGCATTAATTCTCAAAGTGTCACTATTCCTAAGCAACACAACCGTCACCTCTTCGTTCTTATGATTTTGCAGTTCGGAATAAAAATCGTAAAAATAGGGAGTCGGTTTATCATTCAGACCGATTATCCGGTCGCCAATCTCAATTCCCGCTTCCTTTCCTGAGGACTTCGGAGTAAACTTTTCAACGACAAACGGAATCCTCACGGAAATAAATGCAGACGATTTTTTCTGTTTAATCAGCTTACTTACAAACTCCTCGGGTATATTCAGGTCAACAACTTTTCCGTCGCGCTCAACCTGAATGGTTTTCGCATCATCAAGAATTAATTTCTCAGGTATCTTATTAAAATTTTCGATCTTCTGATGATCAATGGATATAATCTTATCTCCGTTTCTCAATCCGGCCTCCATTGCCAGAGAATCAACCCTTATTCCGTATTTCACCTGAGATGCCGGCAGATACTCATCACCCCAGACGAGCAACATTCCGATATAGATAATGATTGCAAGAAGGATATTCATTGTTACTCCACCAAGCATAATTATCAGACGCTGCCAGGGCGGTTTACTTCTGAACTCCCAGGGCTGGGCAGGTTGCTTCATCTGCTCCTTATCCATTGATTCGTCAATCATTCCCGAAATTTTGACATATCCGCCCAGCGGAAGCCAGCCGATACCATATTCCGTTTCGCCATACTTGAATTTGAATATTGAAAACCAGGGGTTGAAAAAGAGATAAAACTTCTCGACCCTTGTCTTGAATAATTTAGCTGCGAGAAAATGTCCGAATTCGTGAATAATCACGAGGATTGATAAACTTAAAAGGAATTGGATTATCTTTATTAAAATCTCCATTTATTGATTCTTTATTTCTTTAATAAATACTAACTCAGTATCCGGTCAATTATTATCATTAATTAATTCCGTTGCTTTTATTCTTGCTGCTTTATCCGTTAAAAAATAATCATCCAGTGCCGGTTTTTCAACAAAATGAACACTTTCCAAACATTTTTCAATAAGATCCGGCATTTTTGCGAATCCAATCCTGTTTTCGAGAAAAGCCTCAACAGCAATTTCGTTTGCAGCATTTAAAATACAGGGCATATTGCCACCTTTTTCAAGTGCTTCAAAAGCGAGTGCAAGATTACGAAAAATTTTAATATCAGGCTTTTCAAATGTTAATTGCGGATAATTAAAAAAGTCGAACCTTGGGAACTCCGATTTTAACCTGCCGGGATAGCCCAAAGCATACTGTATCGGCAGCCTCATATCGGGAAGTCCCATCTGTGCTTTCATAGAGCCGTCGTTGAACTGAACGACAGAATGGACTATTGACTGCGGATGAATTATCACATCTATTTGCGACGGTTCAAGACCGAAAAGCCATTTGGCTTCAATTACCTCAAGCCCTTTGTTCATCATTGAAGCAGAGTCAATTGTAATTTTGTCGCCCATATTCCAGTTTGGGTGACTGAGAGCCTGCTCAACAGAAACGTTTTGAATTTCGTCATAATTTTTACCGCGGAAAGGGCCGCCGGAAGCCGTAAGATATATTTTTTCAATCGTATCGGGATTTTCACCGGAGAGACACTGAAAAATTGCCGAATGTTCAGAGTCAACCGGAATGAGTTCAACTCTTTTTTCAACCACGAGTTTCGTAACAAGCTCGCCGGCAACAACCAGCGACTCCTTATTTGCCAAAGCAATCCTCTTCCCTGCCTCAACCGCCCTGATTGTCGGCTTCAGACCGGCAAACCCGACAAGAGCAACAAGAACAATATCAACAGAATCCATCTCAACAATCTGCGAAATAGATTCCTCTCCGGCAAACACTTTGATATCATTCCGGAAAAGGGCATCCGAAACTTTTAAATACAAATCCTTATTGCCGATTACAACAAAATTCGGTTTATACTTAACAGCCTGTGTGATAAGCAAATCAGCATTACTCTGAGCCGTAAGCACTTCCAGTTCAAACTTATCGGGATGGGCGGACAACACTTCAAGAGCCTGCTTTCCGATAGAGCCTGTTGAACCGAGTATTGCAATTCGCTTTTTCAAAATTATTTTCCTTTTTACAATTTAAAAAACCATATAATCTCTCGGGTTAACCGGTGCTCCGTTCAACCACAATTCAAAATGAAGATGGGGCCCGGTTGAAAGCTCTCCCGACTCACCGACTATGGCAATGGGGTCTCCCGCCTTCACAACATTTCCCTCCTGTTTCAGCAATACCGAATTATGCTTGTAAACCGATATCAGGTTTCCCTGATGCTGAATTGCAATAACATAACCCGTTTCGACAGTCCAGTCGGAAAAAATCACCGTACCGCTAAGTGTTGTTTTAACCGCCTCGTTATCTTTCGCAACAATATCAATCCCGTAATGACCCTTTGTCAGATTAAACTCATTCGTTATTATTCCTTTCAAAGGAGCAAAAAAGTAATAATTATTTAAGGGGGAGGTCGGAGTATAAAGCTCGTCACTTTCGTTATAATACAGGTCATAAGAGCTTTCATTTTCATATTCCGCACGCAAAATGGAATCTTCCGGCGATTTTACATATTTTATATTATCATAATCCACATTTTCATCCGAACGGATTGAAGTATCACTTTCAATGACTTTTCCTTCGATAATACTCTTAAGATTCTGTATGTATAAGCTTTTCCGCCTGAAATCAACTTCAAGAGAATCAACCTTATGTTGCAGATACTTGGCCTTTTGGCTAAGCGTGACATCGGTATAACCTGGAATATATTCCCGCAACGGTGTAAAAGCAATAAGGAAAGTCGTGGCTACGATTAATAATATCACTAATGTTCCTATAATTACAAAAACATTCAGGCGCGATAATCTGAAAGAGAGTCTTTCATCAAAAGTTTCTTCATTTACGATAACAAGCCTGTATTTATTACGAAGCTTACGTATCCAGTGCTCTTTTTTATTATTTAGTTCCTTTGCCATAGCCAACAAATATACCAATTACAGACAGCTTTACTTTGCAAAGCCGATTTTCTTCGATATATCGGTGCAAATGTACATTTTTTTTTCAGGCAAAACATATTGTAAAAACAAGAAAGAATTGACATTTTAAATAATTAATCATCAGAATTGAATAAAATAAAATATTTTTGCAAAAAAGTAGTTTTGTTTACACAATTAAATTGTTAAGTATTAATCCGGATTATAATTTAATTCTGCATTGTTGGGTACGATAAAACCAAATAGACATATTACAATACTTGCAATAATGTCAATATTGCTGGTAACTTACTCATGTTCAACCAAAAAGAACACCTTTATCCGCCGTGTTTTTCATAACCTTACCGGCCATTATAATCAGTTCTGGAACGGAAGGGAAAGTTACAGACAGGGTGTTGCTCAGCTCGAATCAACCGTAAAAGATAATTATAATAAAATACTTCCGGTTTATAACTACGGCACAAAGAATGAGGCTCAGCAGCTAAACTCCTTTATGGATAAAGCAATTGAGAAAGCTTCATTAAACATTCAGAATCATTCGATGTATTTTAACCATAAGGAGTGGGTTAAATGGATTGACGACAGCTATATGCTAATCGGGAAAGCATATTTCTACAAGCACGAATTTAATCAGGCAAAGAGAACATTTGAGTTTGTCTCCAACGAGTATAGTAAGAACGAAATAAGCTATGAGGCTATGCTCTGGCTGGGCAAGTCGTACAGTCAGCTCGAAAAATACAAAAGGGCACAGTCGGTACTGGATAATTTGAGGAACGACCTTGAAAAGATGGATAAACCCCCTAAGGATGTCGTAAAAGCTCTGCCGCTTGTAACGGCAAATATGTTCATAAAACAGGAGAAATACAATCAGGCAAGAGAATCGCTGAAAGAGGCACTCTATGTCGGTCAAAAGAGGAAAATCGAGTCAAGGGTCAGGTTTATTCTGGGGCAGATACACCAGCAGGAAGAGGATTATTACAAAGCATCCGAGTATTATGCAAAAGTAATAAAGATGAACCCGCCTTATGAGATGGCTTTTAATGCCGCTATCAATCTCGCCACCTGCTACGATACCCGTTATGAAAACAACAGCAAAAGCATCATTAAAAATTTGTTGAAGATGCTAAAAGAGGATAAAAACAAAGATTATCGTGACCAGATATATTATGCTCTCGCCGATGTTGAATTTAAGAATGAAGAAGATTCGCTCGCAATTGATTACCTCAGACTATCTGTTGCAACAAGTGTAACCAATGACTTTCAAAAGGCAACTTCTTCACTGAAACTTGCTCAGATATATTTTGTTAAGCAGTCATATCAATTGTCGCAGGCATATTATGACACTGCCGTTCAGGTTTTACCCGAAGATTACCCGAATTATAAAGATATAAAAGCCAAAGCATCTTATCTGTCGGAGCTTGTTGATTATCTCGTTATCGTTCAAACACAGGACAGTTTGCAAAAAGTAGCCTCAATGAACGAAGAGGAGAGGAATGTTGTAATTGACAAGATTATTGCCAAATTGATAGAAGAGGAAGAAAAGGCAAAAGAGCAGGAGGAAATGCTTGCAAGTATGGCTGACAACACTATGCCCGGGACAAATCAGGCTACAAGCAGATCGTTACCGGGAAACAGGCTTGGAGGAGGTAAGTGGTATTTTTACAACCCGGCGACAAAAAGTACCGGATATTCCGAGTTTGTTAAAAAATGGGGTAAGCGAAAGTTAGAAGACAACTGGTGGCTGATAAACAAAAAATCACTCTATGTGCCTCAGGAAGAAGTTTTGGCCGAAAACGACAGTACCGCAACCACAAGTGACAGTACTGCAGTGGTTTCAAATGATCCTCACAACAGGGAGTATTACTTAAAAGACCTGCCTTTCACCGAAGAACAGATTGCAGCTTCCAATACAATGATTGACAGTGCGTTGTTCAACCTTGGTTTTATCTATAAAGACAAGCTTGAGAACAATAGCAAGGCTATTGAATCGTTTGAAACTCTCGTGACTCGCTTTCCCGGGAGCACACATCTTATGCAATCGTACTGGCAACTTTATAAACTCTACACAAAAGAAGACAGTATTGATAAAGCTGAGTATTATAAGAATCTTATTGTGCAGAAATTTCCCGACAGTGACTATGCAAAACTTTTAACCGACCCGGATTATTATAAAGAACTTGAAGCCGAGAAAAACCGTGCACTCACTCTGTATGACGAGACATACAATTATTATGTAAACGGCGATTACTATATGGTTTACAGCAACTGCGACAGGGCTTTGAACACTTTTGAGGAACCGAAGGAAATTATGGCAAAATTCGAATATCTGCGGGCGCTTGCCCTCGGGAAGATAGAAGTTACCGATTCTTTGCAGGTTGCTCTTGAAGGATTGGTAAAAAAATACCCGGATAGTGAGGTAACGCCTCTTGCTCAGAATATTCTGAATTACCTTGCCGGCCCGACAGACACGACATCAACAGCACAAACCAAAGCACCTGAAGAAAATTATGATATATCAATTTACGAATTCAATCCTAACAGCAAACAGATTTTTGCAATAATCGTGAAAGGGGAAAATGCAAATATTAATGCTCTGAAAGTCAGGGTTTCGGACTTTAATTCAAAAAACTACAGACTTGAAAATCTTTCGATAACAAGCATTCTTCTCGATATGTCAACAAACTTTATTATGGTTGGTAATTTCTCAACTATTGATAAAGCAATGACTTATTATAATGCGATTAATACAAACGATTACGTTTTTGCAAATATTAAACCGGAAAATTTCAGTACTTTTGTTATTTCGCAGGATAATTATCCGGTCTTTTACAGAGATAAAGACATTGATAAATACAAAGCTTTCTTTAAAAAGTATTATTTCAATAATCAATGATAGTTTAAATTCCTCAATATTAATGAGTATGAATCCTGAATAAAAAGATTGGCATTTTTCAAAACGGGTTAAAATGTTTACTATTTTTGTGAAAATATTATTATTTTATGTTCAAAAAAAGGCAAAATATTATGGCTAAAAATATTATCAATGAATCGAAACCAAACACTATTGTTGAGGGAACAGTAATAAAAGGGGAAATAACAGCTAACGGCGACTTTCGTATTGACGGTAAACTTATCGGCTCAATTAATTCAAAAGGCAAAATAGTGGTTGGAACAAGCGGAAGTATTGAAGGAGAAATAACCTGTAAGAATGCCGACTTTTCAGGTTATATCAAGGCAAAGGTTGTTGTGGAACAACTCTTATCGCTAAAAGCGTCTTCAAAATTACACGGTGATGTCATTACCGGAAAATTGGCAATTGAACCGGGAGCAACATTTACAGGAACCTGCAGTATGGACTCCGATACATCTGGCAAAACAACTTCACAACCGGACAATGGACAAATTAAAGAAAAACAAAAACTCTTTAAATAGTTACGCAAGATACTCAAACATTGGTATGCAGATGCTTGTCATTATTATTGCCGGTGTTTGGGGAGGCGTCGAACTGGATAAATGGCTGAACACAACGCCTGTTTTGACTGTGGTCTTATCGCTCCTGTCGGTTTCGCTCGCTATTTATTCCGTTGTTAAAAACCTGCTTAAATAAATTTCCAATATGAACCGTAATTACATCTCTTTTATAAAAAAACTTACAATATTTTCACTCTTACTTGCAATTCCGGGAGTTATAGCCGCATATACACTTCCCTCAGAATACATAACCCGTACACTTCCTTTTTTATATATTTTCTTTTATTCGGCAACCACAATTGTTCATTATCTGTTGTTAAAAATTTCATTAAAAAAACCAACTGCCTTTACTAATTATTTTATGCTGCTGACGTTTGGTAAACTGCTTTTCTATTTGACAATAATTCTGGTCTATATTATTCTTTATAAAGATGATGCAAAACCTTTTGTCGTATCTTTTCTGATACTTTATCTCTTCTTTACTGCTTTTGAAGTGGTTCAAAGCCTGAAACATACAGGACGGGCAAATGCATCCGGTGACAAGTAAATTCATTACGTCAACCCGCCTTATGAACTATGATTTTACAAACTAATGAAGCAAGCGGGATAACTCCGGTTTAGTGCATTTTAGCATTATTTTGAGTTTTGTTATGATAGTTTCAGGGACAGGTTTTGTGTTTAACCCGGTCACTTCATCTTCTTACTGATTTCAAGCATATGCAACTCTAAATCCAGAAGGAAATTATCAATAACTTTTATTTTTGACAGAGCCGTTTCATACGCCATTAGCACATTAGGTATTCCTTTAATTTTCTTTACTTTATCCTGAACGAACTTATCAGAAGCAGGTCCGTTTATCAAAAGAAAAAAATCGGTTGTCTTTTGAGAAGGAAAAAGTTTTGCCTTCGAATTATGATTTATCAGCAGATAATAATTTATCTCGCAATCGAAATCGTGATAATAATAGAGAGGGTAATGAATAAGCTCATCAAGTTTATCGTTAAAAACCGGAAGGTCGTCAGTTCTTTTCAGGTCTGTTTTCAGGACTTCATTAATCTTATATGCAATCCAGTAATCCTTTCTGTGACAAGATATTGCGATAAGAAAATTATCCCGGTTAAAATCAATTTCTATATTTACTTTTTTAGTCATATTACAGCAGGATTACACACTTCAAAAGTAGAAAAGAATTCAATATAAAAACGGAGAAGTAACAAAAATAAATCAGGAGGCAGGCTTTGTTTCGTTAATCAATGCAAGAGCTTTTTCGGCAGCAAGTTGTTCGGCACCCTTAATTGCATAATCCTGTGCCGTGGCAACAGGTTTCATATCAATAAGTACTTCAACAAGATATTGCTTACCATAACCGTTTCCTATCTCTTCAATAACTTTAAATTCTATCGGAATTTTCTCTTTTTGCGACCACTCAATAAGCTGGCTTTTGTAATTTGTATCTTCATTAACCAGTTTATCAATATCATAATGTACATCAACGACCCTTTTAATCAGTATTCGTTTAGTAAAATTATAACCTTTATCAAGATACATTGCACCGACAAATGCTTCAAAGGCATCGCCGAGTAACGATTTACTGAATCCGTTTCCCGATATCTCGGATTTAACCAAAACATCAATACCAAGTTTTCTGGAAAGTTTATTAAGCGAACTGCGGCTTACAATTTTGGAACGCATTTCGGTAAGGAACCCCTCATCCTTATAAGGAAATTTCTTGAAAAGATAATCGGCAACTATTGAACTTAAAACGGCATCACCGAGATATTCGAGCCTCTCGTTACTGACTTTAAAACCATTAATTCTCTCCTGCGAAGCAGATTTATGTCTGAACGCAAGACTGTACAGTGAAATGTTATCGGGAAAAAAGCCGAAAATGTTTTTAATAGTATAAAATAATTTCTTTTCAGAAGAAAAAGCAGACCTTATAGGAGATAAGATACTCAAAATTATTTTTCTTTACACTTCTTAAAAATTAACGATGCATTATGGCCTCCAAAACCAAAGGTATTACTCAGTGCATAATTTATAACCTTTTCCTTACCTTTCAGGAAGGTGAAATCCAGATTATTATCAATATCAGGATCATCCGTAAAATGGTTTATTGTAGGAGGAACAAAATCATAATTAATAGCAAGTATAGTCGCAATTGCCTCGGCAACACCTGCAGCACCAAGAAGATGGCCTGTCATTGATTTGGTTGAATTAATCGCAATTTTATATGCATGCTCACCAAATAAATTTATAATTGCCTTAGGCTCAACTATATCACCAACCGGAGTGGATGTGCCATGTGTGTTTATATGATCAATATCCCCGGGTTTTATTCCGGCATCCTCAATTGCATATTGCATTGCTTTCATAGCACCATAACCCTCGGGATGCGGGGCAGTCATATGATGAGCATCGCCTGACAAACCGGCTCCGATAAGCTCAGCATATATTTTAGCGCCGCGCTTTACGGCGTGTTCATACTCTTCAAGGATTAATGCTCCGCCACCTTCGCCAAGGACAAAGCCGTCCCTGTCTTTATCGAAAGGTCTTGATGCCGTTTTCGGATCATCATTACGGGTTGAAATGGCATGCATTGCATTGAAACCACCGACACCTGCAGGGAAAATAGCTGCTTCGGAGCCACCCGAGACAAATAAATCTGCCTTACCCAACCGGATAAGATTGAAAGCATCGACAATCGCATTTGCAGATGAAGCGCAAGCGGATACAGTAGCATAATTGGGTCCTCTGAAACCATATTTTATTGAAATATGGCCGGCAGCAATATCGGCAATCATTTTTGGAATAAAGAACGGATTGTATCTTGGGATACCGTTTCCGGTCGCAAAATTCCCGGTCTCCGTTTCAAAAGTGTGCACACCGCCAATACCCGATGCCCAGATCACACCGACCCTGTCCTTGTCTATCTTGTCAAGGTCAATGCCGGAATCCTCCACGCTCTGTGTTGCAGCAACCATACCGAATTGAGCATATAGGTCGTATTTCCTTGCTTCCTTCCTGTCGAAATGATCCAAAGGATTAAAGTTTTTAACCTCACATGCAAACTGCGTTTTGAATTGCGATGCATCAAAACGTGTGATGGCACCGGCTCCATTAACCCCATTCTTAAGGCTTTCCCAGTATTCATCAATACTGTTACCTATTGGGGTCAGAGCACCAAGTCCTGTTACTACTACCCGCTTAAGCTCCATATTTACAGAGTATTTTACTTTGCGTTGTCTTCAATATACTTAATTGCATCGCCAACCGTGGCTATCTTTTCAGCCTGGTCATCAGGGATTGCAATGTTGAATTCTTTTTCGAATTCCATAATCAACTCAACTGTATCCAGTGAATCTGCTCCTAAATCATTTGTAAAGTTTGCTTCCGGAGTAACTTCATTTTCATCAACTCCAAGCTTGTCAATGATTATTGCTTTTACTTTTGTTGCGATATCAGACATATCTTTTATATTTTTAAAGGTTTAACGGGTGCAAAGAAACATATTTTCTTAAAATTACGCAAGTTTTTAGCTTTTTTGATGAAAAAATGAATGATTTTTTCTGTCTTTTACATCGTAAAAGCCCCGTAATTAAAAGATTTTAATACTTTAAGAGGTTTAAAAAAAATTAATTGAAAACGAAATTTACTTTTGTCCTTTCACTTTTGTCATTTATCTTTGTCAACATGAAAAAAATAGCAATATTTGCCTCCGGTAACGGTACTAATGCCGAAACAATTATTAAGTATTTCGACAAAAATAACGATGTTACGGTATCAAGAGTTTTTTGCAACAGGGAAAATGCTTTCGTATTGACACGTGCAAAAAATCTGGATATCCCCGTACTGATTTTCGACAGGAAAACTTTTTACGAATCGGATAAGGTTCTTAATCAACTTAAAAAGGATAATACCGACCTGATTGTTCTGGCGGGATTTTTATGGCTCATACCGGATAATATTCTCAAAAATTACAGAAACAGAATACTAAATATTCATCCGGCTCTGCTTCCGAAATACGGCGGTAAAGGGATGTATGGATCAAAGGTTCATGAAGCCGTTATTAATGCCGGAGAAAAAGAGTCGGGAATTACCGTTCATTTTGTGAATGAAAAATATGATGAAGGTGAAATCGTATTTCAGGCAAAATGCAGGGTTGATAAAAATGATACTCCGGATTCGCTTGCCGGAAAAATTCACAAGCTTGAGCATAAGCACTATCCTGAGGTCATTGAGAAAGTATTGATGGCATTGTAAAATATTGCCCTGCAGTCATCAGGTGACTTAACTTCGCTTAGCCGCCCACGAAGCTAAGCATACGATAATGATAAAAAACGGCTAATAAAAGCCAAATCCACGCTACAATTATCATTCGTGAACCTTTGTGGCTTCGTGACTTTGTGGCAAAATAATAAAGGCAGAAAGATTTTTCAGAAGACACTATTCCTGCCACCAAGACTCTAAGGCACTAAGAAACACTAAAAAACTTCGTGAGCCTTCGTGGCTTCGTGACTTTGTGGCAAAAATAAAGAAGGCAGAAAGGTTTTGGCTGTCTTTCTAATAAGAATTGAACTTCACAACTTTATCAAACTTTTTTCTGATTTTTTCCCTCAAGGGATAATCATCTTCAGGATATCCGAGAGTCACGACAAGCCCGATGGTTTTCTTTTCGGGAATTTTCAAAAGTTCTTTAATCGGCTTTTCATTAAACCAGCCCAGCATACAGGTTCCAAGCCCCTCTCCGGCAGCCTGAAGACAAAAATGCTCGGCAGCAATACCGATATCAATCAACGGATATTCCTTATTCTTGATTGCCGCTCCTATTTGCGTTATCAGTTTGGGTCTTTCAATAACAAAAACCACCAAAACCGGAGCCTGTACCGTAAATTTATTAAATCTTGCAATTGTATCGAAAGTCTCCTTAGCAACCTTATCCTTCAAAACCGGATCATCAACGACCACAAATGTCCAGGGTTGCGAGTTGCTTGCCGAAGGAGCCAGACGCGCAGCTTCAAGACATCGCAATACTTTTTCTTTTTCAACAGGCCTCGAATCATATTTTCTGACACTTTGCCTTAATTTAACCAATTGTAAAAAATCCATATACTAAAATTCAAATCTGTCAAACCATTGTCATTTGCGTTTCCTTGTGACTTTGTGGCAAAAAAAACAGAAGGCAGAAAGTTTCTGAAAAGGCACTATTCCAGCCACTAAGTCACCAAGACACCAAGGTTCACAAAAAAATTAGTGAACCTTCGTGTCTTCGTGGCAAAAAGAACGACCGACAGATAGTTCCTAAAAAGGCACTATTCCTGCCACCAAGACTCTAAGGCACTAAGAAACACTAAAAAACTTCGTGATCCTTCGTGTCTCCGTGACTTTGTGGCAAAATAAACAGTAGGCAGAAAGTTTTTCAGAAGACACTACTCCGCCACCAAGACTCTAAGGCACTAAGAAGCACTAAAACTTGCCCTTAGTCATCAGGTGACTTTCCGGTGCTAATGCCCGCGCAGTCACCGGATGACCTGCCAAGTCTGCACTCAAACCTTATTTCCCCTAACCTGCAAGGTTCTTCCTGCGCACAAGCCTGCACGCAAACCTTACAGGTTAGGGGTAGTTTTTCGAATTATCATAATCCCGTCCCTGACAGGCAGAAGAACATTTTCTACCCTGTCGTCATTCTGCACAAAATCATTAAATTTTATAATTCCTCCCGTCTCTTTATCA
>CAYOZZ010000119.1:0-3259 GCA_964408535.1 uncultured Bacteroidales bacterium
ATGGACTCCGCGAGGGTAGAAATCAACATATTTTTTCCCGCTGAGGATAGTCACAAGGTCGTCGTGCAGCCAGCCGCCACCATTGAAACGGGTGTCAACAATGACTGCTTCCTTATCATAGTTCCGACCGAGCAGTTCGGAGTAGAACCGGCGGAAACTTTCGCTGTTCATACTTCTGACGTGTACATATCCGATACGTCCGTTCGATAGGCTGTCGGTTTCGGTATATCTGTTTTTAACCCAGCGTTTGTAAAGTAATTGTCCCTGTTTCCTGCCTGATATGGGTTTGGCGGTTTCATCCCACCTTTCACCGGATTCAGGGTTATAAACGGTAAGCAGGATATGCTTCCCGGCTTTACGGTTCATCAACCTGAAATAATCGGAATTTGTATTAATGTCTTCTCCATCGATTTTTTCAATTATATCGCCGGGTTTTATTTTCGATTTTGCCGTTATTAGCGGACTGTTTTCAATAATTTCAACTATTTTTATTCCTGGTCCTTCAAAATCCCAGTCGAAAAAGATACCGAGCCTTGCTGTTTTGTCTCCGTTTTTGTTGTTATGCCGGTATCCTGAACCGGTATGAGACCCGTTCAGCTCACCCAGCATCTCGCTAAGCATCTCCGTAAAATCGTAATTATTAGTTATGTACGGTAGAAATTTTTCATAATCTGTTTTATAATAATCCCAGTCAACACCACCAAGATCAGGGTCGTAAAATTTTTCTTTCACCTCACGCCAAACGTGTTCAAACATATATTTGCGCTCAACAGCCTTGTTGAGATTCATTTCAGCTTTAAACTGAATTTCCTTTTTTTCAGGTTTGCTCCCTTTTGTTTTAATTTTTATGATGTTTCCACCTGAAAAGAGAAACAAATTTTCTTCCTTTTTATCAAGTTGCATTGAACCTCCGCCGCCTTTCAACTTTAACAGGAGTTTTGTTTCTTTATCCTTTAATTTGTTTACCCACAAATCGTATCCATCCTCAAATTTACTCAGGTAGTAAAGCTTTTCTCCGTCTGATGTGAGAATGGCATCCGCAATCGAAGATGAGTTTATCGTCAGGCGGGCTTTACGATCTTCTATGTTATTCAAATCAATATTAACCGGTTCTGCAACTTCGACTTTCACTTTTAATTCATCTGTTTTTTCTTCCTTATTTTCATTTTTATCTTTTTCATCATCTGATTTATCTTTAAGCTTTTGCAATTCATATTCTTCTTTTGACAATCTGAATTTGTCATAAGTTTCCTGATTAAAGAACATAGCATAAACATCACGTGTTGCCCCCCAGCTTCCGTGGCTGCGCATTCCTTCACGGTCCGAAAACCAGATCATTGCATTTCCTTTTAAAACCCATTTCGGTCTTGAGTCGTTGTAACCGCTGTTTGTTAAGTTAAACGGTTCAACACCGCCTTTTGCATCAACCAACCCTGCATCAATCATAAACAGACTGTGTGGCGAATATGATACAAGAAAATATTTTCCGTCGGGACTCCATTGATACCATTGGTCACCGTCGCTGTATGAGTAGTTGTATTTTCCGTCAAGTATTTTTCTTGTTTCTTTCGATTCAAGGTTTATAACCATCAGCGTTTCCCTGTTTTTTAAATATGCAACCTCTTTTCCATCAGGTGAATACATGGGTTGAAATGTTTCGTCATTACTCACCAGAACAGGCTCCTCTTTCAAGATTGTGGAAAGTGAGAACAAGTCGTCTTCGTCACGAACAATTTTTGTTTGATAAAGGTTCCAGCTACTGTCTCTTTCGGAGGCATACAGCAGGCTTCTTCCGTCGGGGCTAAAGCTGACCGAGCGCTCCTGCTGCGGAGTATCGGTTATACGTTTTGTGGTTTGGTAGTCAACCGAAGTGACAAAAACCTCACCCCTGACAATAAAGGCAATCTCTTTTCCATTTGGTGATAAGTCCATTTCGGTGGCTCCCGAGGTCAGAGTCATAAATTCGGTTTCATTCTCTTTCTCATCAACGGAAAGAATAATTTTAACTTTTGAAGGTTTATTATCTGTTTTTTTTATGTAAACCTCACCATCAAAACCGTAACAGAGTGTACCATTATCGGAAACAGTTAAAAATCTAACCGGATTTTTTTCGTAAAATGTAATCTGCCTGGTTTCCTCGGAATTATCCAAAAATAATTTCCAAACATTGAAGGAGCCTGATTTTTCACTCAGATAATAGACGGCTTTTTCGTCGGGACTGAACACCGGATTGCGGTCTTCACCCTGAAAGTCAGATAATTTCTTATGCTTTCCGGTTTCCGCATTATAAATCCATATATCACGCGTAACGGAAGATGTATGGTGTTTACGCCAGTTATTTTCATACCCTTTTCTGTCCTGATATAGGATCCTTTTCATTGACTTGTCATATACGGCGTTTTCGGCTGTTGTTGAGAGTATTTGTTTTATTCCTCCACCTTCGGCAGGAACACTGTAGAGCTCTGATAATAAACCCGAAGGGAATTGTGCATTAGTAGCAACATCCTGTATTGATGCTGAAAAAAGAACCGATAAACCGTCAGGTGTGAAGCTGTCGGGAAACTCATTACCCGAGTAGTATGTCAGTCTGTTTGGGATACCGCCTTCAACAGGAATAACAAAAATATCAAAATTGCCATATCTGTCTGATGCAAAGGCAATTTTTTTGCTGTCGGGTGACCAGACAGGCATATAATCATAAGCTTCATGAATGGTAAGATGATGTGCCTCACCTCCTTCGGCAGGAACCGTGAACAAATCGCCCTGAAACGAAAAAACTATCGTTTTGCCGTCGGGAGATATGGATGGATAACGCAGCCATAAAGGATTATTGGCGGAGAAAATGCTTTGCAATGATGCAAGAAACAGAATTATCAGTGTCAGTTTTTTCATTATTATTATATTTTTGGAATGCTGGATTTTTCAGAACAATGGATTAATGGAATGTTAAGAACATTAATACACTCTATCCTTCCGGTTATTTATTGTCTGTTTTTAACTTTTTTTATTGGTTCAAATGTAGGTATTTTTTACTTTTGTGGTACAGTCTGTGGATAAAATTTTTTTTCATAACAAAATACACTATTTTCAACTGTCACTGTTTTAGATTGTTACAGGAGTATTAGCGGGGTTGTTTCTCTGACTTTTTTTATCTATTCCTGTATGTTGTCAGGGAACCCATGAGGATATCGTCGGTAACGAAAGATTTTGATATTTGTGTACTTACTGATTTTGGATTTTATTTTCCTTTCAACATTAG
>CAYOZZ010000120.1:0-11644 GCA_964408535.1 uncultured Bacteroidales bacterium
CAGACGCCTCAGTCTCGCATCACGATGGTAGCAACTGGCAGATGCTATCGGCAGTGGGTGCTTCCGGTAGCAATCCTTATTATATCTCGCAGTCGTCTGCTACCGAAACAGGAGCATTTACGGTTAGAGCTTTTGTTCAAAAATATCATTTCGTAAAAGTTGGCGGGGCAGGTACACAAGATGGCACCTCATGGACAAATGCTTCTCCAAGTATTCAGGCAATGCTTGATATTGCTACGGAAGGTGATTCGATCTGGGTGGCAGCAGGCACTTATTATCCCGAGACCGAAAACGGCAACACAGGTGACCGCTATAAATCGTTTTTGTTTTCACAAGATTCGGTTGGCTTAATCGGTGGTTTTGCAGGTTTTGAAAATCCTGAAACATTCGACCTGTCGCAGCGGGATTTTGTTGCCCACGAAACCATACTTTCCGGAGATATTGGTGTGCCGGGCGACAGTACCGACAATTGTTACAATGTTATCTGCCTGAATCAGGATTCGACTATTGTAATAGACGGTTTTACCGTTGAAAGGGGGCAGGCAGATTATTCTTCTTATGATTATATCTACGGATACGGCGGGGCGATTCATGCCAGAAAATCTGTTTTTACTTTACAGAATATGGTATTCAGAAACAATACCGGAAGATATTCAGGGGCTGTTTTTATTGGAAAGAGCCAGCAAGATTGTGAGTTGACAATTTCAGAATCAACATTTACGAACAATTATTCTTTCCAGGGAAGTGGTGGCGCAATAGGTGCCCAATACAGTGATTTGATAATTGACGAATGTTTGTTTGAGCACAATTTTGCAAGTGGTAAAGGTGGAGCTATTTATTTTATGAACCCTTCCACTACGCAATTTGTTGTTACGAATTCAACTTTTAATTATAACCACAGTCAATTGAACCAAAATTCCGGTGGAGCGATTGGAATTGAATATTCCGATTTTCTTATTTCAAAATGCTCCTTCCATCACAATTCTACAAACGGTAATGGTGGTGCAATATGTAATTTGTACTCTACATCAGGTTTAATCGAGGATTGTTCCTTTTCGGAGAATACTTCAGGATATGGAGGAGCGGTGCGTTTTGATTATAGCTCACCTACAATAAATCGTTCGATATTTTATGCCAATTACGGTTACGCCAGTGGAGGTGCAATTTCTTATCACTCTGCCGGAACTGCAATCATTAACAATTCGTTGATATATGATAATTTTTCTCAAAATGAAGGTGGAGCTATCTTTATGGATGTAGGCGATTTTAAAATGTCTAATACGACCATTTCGGGAAATTCCTGTCCCGGCGGTGGTTCATATTCCGGTAGTATTTTATATTTACGAATTGGAGATAAGAGGATATTCAACACGATTATCTGGGATAATACCTCTCCATACCAGGTATTAATAGTGGAGGATAATACCGAACCCGAATTTTACTATTGCAACATCGAAGGCGGGAAAGAGGGTTTCGGCGGAAGCGGCGCAGGTAGCAATTACAGCTTTGATTATGACAATGCGCATAATATTGATGCGGATCCACTGTTTACCAACGCAGCTTCTGACGATTACACTTTAAGCGGTTTTTCGCCCTGTATAAACAGCGGAACACCTGTGGGAACAGGCGGCTCACCCTATCCCTATATCGAACAGTCGGCAGGTGGTAGTTGGATAATTTATTATGACGGAGGATTGGATACTCTTGGAACCGTGGATATTGCAAATAATCCCAGAATTTACGACAATACGATTGATATGGGCAGTTATGAGGCTCAGGCTGTATCAGCCGGCATTGCGCTTAATTTAAAAGCCTTCCTCGAAGGACCATTCAAGACTTCGGATATGGGAACAAATCTTACTGATATTCCGCTGTCGCAGCCATACAATACCTCCCCGTGGAACTATGCCGGAAATGAGAGTGTGACATCCATCCCCAATGCCAATGTGGTGGATTGGGTTTTGGTGGAACTGCGTGATGCTGCAAGTGCAGGCGGAGCAGGCTCCTCCACGAGGCTTGCACGTCAGGCGGCATTTATTCTGAAAGATGGTTCAATAGTGGGAACGAATGGTAGTAGTATTCTGCAATTTAATGCTGCTGTAAATAATAATTTATACGCAATCGTGTGGCACCGAAACCATCTCGGCATTATGTCGGCTTCGGCTCTGACCGAATCCGGCGGGGTTTATTCTTACAATTTCACAACAGCTGTGAATAAAGCCTATTTGTCAGGACAAAAAGCACTCAACGGCAAAGCAGCTATGTATGGTGGTGATGTAAATGCAAACGGTACGGTTAATACGGCCGATAAAACCATTTGGAGCGGTGTTGCAGGTACAAAAGGTTACCTTTCGCCGGATATGGATTTGAACAACCAGGTTGACAATAAAGACAAAAATGATGTGTGGATTGAAAATGTGAATGAACAAACAAAAGTGCCGAATTAAAACACGAAACCTGACAGGTCTATGAGACCTGTCAGGTTTGGAAAAGAAAGGAGGTATTAAACTTAATAAAATGCCAAAGAACATCTTCGCAGATGAAAATCCAATTATGCAAAGGTCTGTAATACAGACCTTTGCTTTATAACGCCTTTTTGTGCAAAACTTTCATTTCTGAAAATTGACTGCCCCGGGCTGATGTTGACACCAACCTGCCGGTTAACCTGTGAAGAATTCTTGTCGGTCATAACAAAATAAATATTTTATAAACCGTTAAACCGGAATTATTCAGACTAATCCATCAGTTATTTAAACTCTTAATACATAAGGAGGATTAAAGTAAAAAAATATTTCAAAGCTAAAAACACTATTTTTGCAAAGATTTATACAAAACAAGGTGTGATTTGAATAGTAATGCTTTAATTGAACTTTTTATACGGGATGAGAAAACGTCTCTTATCGTAAATCATCTTGAAACTTATGCCGCTGCGAGGTTGCAGCTTGACGGACTGACCGGTTCGTCGCGTTCGTTTGTGCTCGCTGCCGTTTACGATAATCTGCAAACCAATCACCTTGTTATTCTTCCGGATAAAGAGTCGGCAGCCTATTTTCTGAATGACCTTGAAAGCATTTACGGTGAAAAGGATTCCGGTTACCATAAAAAAAAGGTTCTATTCTATCCGTCATCATACAAAAAAACCTATAACCTGCAGGATCAGGACAGCACAAATATCCTTATGCGTACCGAAGTTCTGAAAAGGTTAAGTTCAGGTAAGCGCAAAAGCATTATGGTAACCTATCCCGAAGCACTGTGCGAAAAGGTTGTCCGCAAAGCATACATTAGTAAAAATACTATCAGACTGAAACGGGGTGAAGCCTCCTCGCTTGATGCAATTGCCGACCTGCTTATCGAAAACGATTTCGACCGTACCGATTTTGTCTATGAACCGGGTCAGTTTGCCATCCGTGGCGGAATAATTGATGTTTTCTCTTTCACAAATGATTATCCTTACAGAATTGAATTTTCCGGTGATGAGGTTGAGTCAATCAGGTCATTTAATCCCGTTGACCAGCTTTCCATAGACAAACTTGATCATATAACAATAGTTCCCAATATTCAGGACAGAAAAATTGTTGAAAAGCGGATTTCTTTCATTTCATATCTGCCGAAAAATACGGTAATCTGGTTTGATGATGCCGGTTTTACTTCCGACCGTATCCACTCGGAATATGCCCGTGCCGAAGAGGTATTCGACAACGGAAACAATGAATTACCCGAACAGTCTCCTTCTGCCCTGTTTAGCGATAGCAATGAGTTCAATAAAGAGATACTTGACTATTCAATAGTTGAGTTCGGACATCACTTCTTTTTCGAGGATGGAGAAAAGATTCTTTTCAGAACAAAACCCCAGCCGTCGTTTAATAAAAATTTTGATTTGCTGATTGCCGACCTGACACGAAACAGTAAGGCGGGATTTAAAAACTTCATTCTTTCGGAAAATCCCAACCAGTTAAAAAGGCTCATCGCAATTTTCGACGACATCCATGCTACCAAAGGGATATTACGGCAATTTGACTTCGACACTGTTGGTATTTCATTGCACGAGGGTTTTATTGATGAAGAAAAAAAGATTGCCTGCTACACTGACCATCAGATATTTGAGAGGTATCACAAATTTCATCTGAAAGAGAAATTTACCGGAAAACAAGCCATCACGTTAAAAGAGATCTATAACCTCCGGCCCGGTGATTATGTAACACATATTGATCATGGTATCGGAAAATTCGGCGGTCTTGAAAAAATTGAAATCAACGGAAAGCAACAAGAGGCTATTCGCCTGATTTACAAGGACGGAGACCTGCTATATGTCAGCATTCACTCGTTACACCGTATCTCAAAATACGTCGGAAAAGAGGGAACCGCACCTGCAACAAACAGGCTCGGCTCAAACAGTTGGACAAAACTAAAGGAGCGGACAAAAAAGAGGGTCAAGGACATTGCAAAAGAACTGATAAAATTATATGCTGAGCGCAGAGCCACAAAAGGTCATCAGTTTCCTCCCGACTCGTACCTGCAACACGAGCTTGAAGCCTCATTTATTTATGAAGATACTCCCGACCAGCTGAAAGCAACCGTTGATTTGAAAAAAGATATGGAAGCCGAATACCCGATGGACAGGCTTATTTGCGGTGATGTGGGATTCGGAAAAACAGAGGTAGCCATACGTGCTGCCTTTAAAGCCGTTTCGGATAGTAAACAGGTGGCAGTACTCGTACCCACAACCATTCTGGCATTACAGCATTACAAAACTTTCAGCGAAAGACTCAAGGAGTTTCCCTGCCGGGTGGAATATATTAACCGTTTTAAAACTCACAAGGAGCAGGCAAAAATAAAACAGGAACTCAAGGAAGGGAAAATTGATATTTTGATTGGTACACACAGACTGATAAGCAAGGATATTGAATTTAAAGACCTCGGTGTATTCATCATTGATGAGGAGCAGAAATTCGGAGTAAGTGCTAAAGAGAAGTTAAAGAAAATGAAGGTTAATGTTGATACACTCACTCTTACGGCAACACCCATTCCGCGGACACTGCAATTTTCACTGATGGGCGCCCGTGACCTTTCGATTATCAACACGCCACCGCCAAACCGTTACCCCGTACAGACCGAACTCCGGCCATTTGGAGAGGAGGTAATCCGCGATGCAATAAACTACGAGATTGACCGCGGGGGACAAGTGTTTTTCGTGCATAACCGGGTGCAGAATATTACGGAAGTTGCCGATATGATAAACAGGGTTTGTCCGGATGTTTCGGTGGCTATCGGTCATGGACAGATGGACGGTCATAAGCTGGA
This sequence comes from uncultured Bacteroidales bacterium, assembly GCA_964408535.1. Lineage (GTDB taxonomy): Bacteria > Bacteroidota > Bacteroidia > Bacteroidales > JAADJA01 > JAADJA01. Next base: position 5,302 of record CAYOZZ010000120.1, read on the forward strand.
AAAGGTGATGCTTGATTTTATTAACGGAAGATATGACGTTCTGCTTGCCACAACCATTATAGAATCAGGCCTTGATATTCCGAATGTGAATACTATTATTATCAATCAGGCACAAAATTACGGGTTGAGCGATTTACACCAGTTGCGCGGACGGGTCGGGCGTACAAACAAAAAAGCGTTTTGCTACCTTCTCTCCCCTCCCCTGTCAACACTTACGCCTGAAGCATCGAAAAGACTGCGGGCAATTGAGGAGTTTTCCGACCTTGGCAGCGGATTTAATATTGCTATGCGTGATCTTGATATCCGCGGAGCCGGAAATATTCTCGGTGGCGAACAAAGCGGTTTTATCTCGGATATTGGCTTCGAAATGTATCACAAAATCCTTGATGAGGCCATAAGAGAACTGAAAGAGACCGATTTTAAGGAGCTTTACAAAGAGGAGGTACAGAACAAGTATGTACGTGATTGCCAGATTGAAACGGATATGGCCATCCTGATAACAGATGACTACATAACAAGTATCACCGAACGGCTTTCGCTTTACAAGGAGCTTGACAACATTCAGGAGGAGGTCGAACTACAACGCTTCCGGCTGCGTCTTATTGACCGTTTCGGGCCTGTTCCGCCACAAACCGAAGAGCTTATCAACACCATCAGACTGCGCTGGATAGCCCGCGAGCTTGGTTTTGAAAAAATCATAATGAAAAATGAAATGCTGACCGGATATTTTATCACAAATCAGGAATCGGCATACTATCAGTCTGAAATATTTACGAAGGTGTTGCGATTCGTTCAGCAAAACCCGGGTCTGTGCAGAATGAAAGAGACAAAAAACCGTCTTACAATGACATTTATGAATATTAAAAGCGTTGAAACGGGATTAAGCGTTTTGAAACGGATATTAAGTGAATAATAAATGAGCCCAATCTAAAAAATTTAAGTTGACAAAACCGAAAATCAGTGTTTACCCGGAGTGCTGATTTTCAGCCACTTCCCCTTTTGGGGATTTAAGGGTAAAAGTGGCTGAAATAAAAATAAACCCTTGTTAGATTCAGACTTATAAATCAAATTCCCCACTGTTCTTTTCACAGAACGGGAAAAGGTTTTGTTATCATTTTCATAATTACCGGGGTTTTTTAATAGTACTATTATTAATCTGTAAGTCAGAATTAAAAAACATTTTTAAAATTTAGCAAATATAGATAAATTTGCAATTACCTTTCTTTAACCTTTTTGAATATCATAAGTGTAGAGGAAAGGCAGACGGTTTTAAATAAAATGGAGAAATATAAAAATAAATACAGAACCGAATCCAACAGAATGCCCGGCTGGGATTATTCCCGAAATGGATATTATTTTATCACTGTAGTAACAAAAGATCGCATTTGTTGGTTTGGCGATGTGAAAAACGGCAAGATGATTTTTTCTGATTTCGGAAAAATAGCCAATGATGAATGGTTTAAATCGTTTAAAATCCGTCGGGAATTATTTTTGGATGAATTCATTTTAATGCCAAATCATTTGCACGCAATAATAATTTTAAATAATCCTGATAATCGTATTATAAAAAATGATGGTGATGATGGGGACGTTTGGGATGTAGAGACGCACGGCCGTGCGTCTCTACATCCCAAATCCAATTCCAATTCCAACGAACAAACCCAATTAATACGGAAACCAAAATCCATTTCATCATTTATCGGTGGATACAAATCTGTTGTCAATACAAAAATTGATGATTTAATTGATTCTGAACATCTGGGAATTAATAAATTCAATCGCAAAAACAGATTATGGCAGGTCAATTATAACGATCATATAATTCGCAACAAACGCGAATATATGGCTATAAAAAAATACATTCAGAATAACCCAAAAAATTGGAATAGCGATAAATTCAATTCTGGCAAGCGATGAACACATAAAAACTATTAATCGTAATGTTGCATTTGCAACTTGAGCCTGCCGTTGAATATGGAATTCTGCAATACCTTTCTATCTTTCAAAAACTTTTATTAGATTTGCCACTTCTGATTTACATAAATGATTAAAAGCATTCTTAATACATAAACAGGAACGAAATAATGAAATACATCTCCCTAATAGTTATATCTCTGATAGTATTGATCATTGCGGGATGTAATAATAATCCCAATGAGGTTGTTGTTTACACCAGTGTTGATCAGATTTTTTCAGAACCGGTGTTGAAGGAGTTTGAAAAAGAGACTGGAATTACGGTAAAAGCCGTTTTCGATACCGAGGAGACAAAATCAACCGGGGTGCTGAACCGTCTTATTGCAGAAAAAGGAAATCCGCAATGCGATGTATTCTGGAGCGGTGATCCGGTAAGAACAATCGTACTCAAAAACAAAGGGATAACAATTCCATACCAATCACCGGCAGCCTTTGATATTGCGCCTGTTTTTAAAGACCCTGAGAATTACTGGACAGGATTTTCAGCAAGAGCAAGGGTGTTGATATACAATAAAGAACTTTTGGAGCAACAGGATGTACCACAGTCAATTTTTGATTTGACAAATGAGAAATACAAAGGGAGAGTTGCAATTGCCAATCCGTTATTCGGGACAACAACATTTCATATAGCAGCTCTTTTTTCTGTTCTTGGGGACGAAAAAGCCAGGCAATTTATGTCGGAACTTAAAAAGAATGAAGTCATTATTGCAACCAGTAACGGTGATGTAAAAAAACGCGTAATGATGGGTGAAGCAGCCTGCGGTCTCACCGATACCGATGATGCTTTTGAAGCAATGAAGGAGTCGGGAAATGTGGGGATTGTTTTCCTCGACCAGCAGGGTATCGGCAGTCTGATTATGCCCAATACCGTCTGTCTGATTAAAAATTCTCCGCACAGTAAGAATGGCAAAATACTGATTGACTATCTTCTAAGTAAAGAAACCGAAGCAAGACTTGCTAAATCCTGTGCGCAGATGCCATTGCATAAAGGAGTTGAAACTCCTGAAAATATACCGTCGCTCGACAATATTAGGCCAATGAAGATTGACTATGACAAGACATCTCAAAAGCTTGAGGATATTCAAAATTACCTGAAAGAATGGGCGGAAAACCGATAAAAAACCGGTTATATGCAACAGTATATGCGGTGTTCGTTTTACTTGTCGCTTTTCCGGTTGTATATACATTCGGGTCGGCACTGTTTACCGGCGGCTCTTTAAGGGACAACCTTCAGCATTTAAACGGAAGCGTATTTCTGTTACTGGGCAAAAGTATAGTCATTGCTTTCTCAATTGCCGTTTTATCAACATTATCAGGAACCGTTTTGGGATTTTTTCTTTACAAAACAGACATCAGATTTCGTAACTTTTTCAAAATATCATTATTAATCCCTCTTTTCATCTCTCCTTACATTCTGGCGGTTGCCTGGAAAGATTTTTTCTTTTTATTATCCGGAAACACAACTTTGATATCTTCATACACCGGATTAATTCTGGTATTGACCTCTGTTTTTACTCCGCTATCAATGCTTATTACCGGAAGTGCTTTTGTAAATATCAATTCCCGTTTAGAGGAATCGGGCTTGATGATTACCGGTTTTCGTAACGTTATTTTTAAAATAACTCTTCCATTGATAAAACCTGCTCTTATTACCTCTTTCGTGCTTGTTTTCATCTTCAGCATTTCCGATTTCTCAGTTCCGGCATTTTTCGGGGTGAAGGTATTTACAACAGAAATATTCACACGGTTTTCGGCATTCTATAATCACTCGCTTGCCGTTTTGCAATCTGCCCTGCTCATCATAATTTGTATTTTACTGCTGCTTTCGGAAAGAAAATATATTGCAGATGCACCTTTCCTTTCGGTTAGCAGCAAAGGTACTGACAGTAAGCACTACAAACTGAAACGGCAATTTTTGAGTCTGTTGTTTCTTTCCGGATGGCTGTTTATCTCTGTTATTCTGCCGTTTATCATTCTGTTTATGCAATCATTCAAAGAGGGTACCACATCATTTTCACAGGCATTTGAACTGCTTTTGCCGACCTTTGGGAACTCCGTGGCACTGGCATTTTCAGGAGCACTTATCATTGTTTTCATCGGGTTTGTTGCTGCATATAACTCCGTGCGATACCGTACAACAAGTGCGAAAAGCTTCGAGTGGTTGCTCTTGATAATTTTTGCAATTCCGTCAACAATTTTCGGTATCAGCCTAATAACTTTTTATAATCAACCCGGTCTTGACATTATCTACTCCGGATACATTATCATTCTGATAGGTTATTTGGGGAAATTTGCATTTATATCGGCCAAGCTGATTGAAAATGCAATCAGACAAATTCCGGCCTCGCTGGACGAAGCTGCACGGATTGAAGGGATAAAAACATTCACACGATTACGGAAAATTTTAATCCCGTTGATAATGCCCTCGCTCTTTGCAGCATTTATCGTAAGTTTCATTTTCAGTCTCGGAGAGCTGGGAACGACTATAATGGTTTATCCTCCCGGAACCGAAATTATGCCCGTTAAAGTTTATACAATAATGGCAAATGCTCCGCAGTCTCTTACAAGCTCAATGACTTTAATAGTATTTTTATTAACTTTGCTAATGATTTCCGGGTTTTACTTCATAGCAAAACCGGTTATTAAAAAATACGGTTACATCAAATGATTGAACTGAACAACATAACTCATTCATACGGAGCTAAACCGGTACTTCGGAACTTCAATCTAAATATTGATAACGGCGGTTTAACCTGCTTGCTTGGCAGCTCCGGATGCGGTAAAACCACTATTTTGCGATTGATTGCCGGTCTTGAAACGCCTGAAAACGGCAATGTCATTATTAGAGACAGAACCGTCACGGAAAACAACCGGATAGTTATACCGCCGCATCAGCGTAATATCGGATTTATTTTTCAGGACCTCGCTTTATGGCCGCATTTTACCGTTTATAAAAATATTGCTTTCGGCTTAATTGAGCGAAAAGAAAAAAACGTAAAGAAGACTGTTTTTAAGATGCTTGAATTTTTCGGTTTACAGGATGAGGCTGAGAAATATCCGCATCAACTGTCGGGCGGACAAAAGCAATTGGTTGCAATATCCCGTTCACTAATTCTTAAACCTGATGTTTTGCTTATGGATGAACCGCTTGCAAACATTGATGTTAAACTGAAACGTATAATACTGGAGCATATAAAAAATCTCAAACAAAATTTTGATACCACAATTATCTATGTGACTCACGACCACAGGGAAGCTTTTGCAATTGCCGATAAAATTGCTGTTCTCAACGAAGGAAAAATTGAAGATGCCGGCACGGTGGAGCAAATAAAGAAATCAGAAAATGATTTTGTGAAATATTTTTTAGAATACTAATTATAAAAATCAAAAAAATGAAAACATTAAGCGTTATTTTGTTGAGTATTTTCTTACTCATTGGTTGCAATCAGGCAAAAACCAACAGCACCAAAACAACTAATGAAACAAAAAGTGAACCTGCTGTCACAGCTCCGGCTGCACCGGCAACTCAGGCTGATACCTCCTTCACTTTTGAAAATTATGAAGCCGGAAAACTTCCGGAAGGATGGTCGCAATACTTCACCGGCAGAGGTGAAAGTACGGAGTGGAAAATAGTTAATGACAACGGAAACAAGGTTTTGGCACAACTGTCGAAAGATAACCCGAATTACCATTTCAATGTGGTTGTATTTAACGGATTAGAAGCAAAAAATCTGGAATTAACTGTAAAACTGAAAGGTGTAACCGGAAGGATGGATCAGGGTGGCGGCTTTGTATGGCGCTTTACTGATGCCGACAACTACTATGTTGTACGTGCCAATCCTCTTGAGGACAATGTAGTTCTTTACAAAGTGAAAGACGGAAAAAGAACCGACCTGCCGCTTGTAGGAAAAGGCAGGACTTACGGAATTGATGTCAAGCCGCTTGGTAACGGCTGGAATACTTTGAAGCTCGTAGTTAAGGATAACCTGTTTACAGTTTATCTGAATGATGAACAGCTTTTTCAGGTGAAAGATGAGACCTTCACGGAAGCAGGTAAAGCAGGATTTTGGACAAAAGCCGATGCAGTCAGCTACTTTGATGAATTTCAGATTGATGTAACCGAATGATTCTGTTAACGGTAAAGGGATCAGAATGAAAAGTTTATCCTTTCCTTCTGATCTTAACCTGAAAAGTTCCGGGAATACTGTTTTCTGAAACGAGAACGAGGTATCCTCCGCCACCGGCACCTGACAGTTTCCAGCCCAGAGCTTTATCTTTTACAGATTCGAGAGTGGGTAAGATATCCTTATTAACCATATTCGGAAACATTTCAATCTGGGCTTCAAAGGATTCCCTGAAATATTTTCCA
>CAYOZZ010000121.1:0-8945 GCA_964408535.1 uncultured Bacteroidales bacterium
TATGTCAATAGTATTGCGGTGTAAAATGTTTTCCTTACTTTTGCCGCAATTTTTGAAAATATTTTAAAAACAATAAAAATAGAAACGAACAATGGCAGGAACAATCACATTTACAATGATTAAGCCGATGGCTGTTAAGAAAGGTTATATCGGGCCGATACTTGCAAAAATTGCTGAAGGCGGATTTAAAATCAAAGCAATGAAGTTTACAAAGCTGACAGTTGAGCAGGCACAAAAATTCTATGAGGTTCATAAAGAGCGTCCGTTTTACGGCGAGTTGACAGAGTTTATGTCGTCAGGGCCTATAATAGCTGCAATTCTTGAAAAGGAGAATGCTGTTGAAGCATACCGTAATTATATCGGAGCCACAAATCCGGCGGAAGCGGCAGAGGGTACAATCAGAAAACTTTACGGAACGGATTTGGGGATGAATGCCGTTCACGGATCAGACAGCGATGAAAACGCTATTATCGAAAGTGATTTCTTCTTTTCTAAGATGGAAAGGTTCTGAGACGCATAAAAAAGAATTATAATCCGGTGGGGCTATTTACTGTCTGACCGGATTTTTTTATTTCTGCTCTTTTTTAACGTTTTTCAGCATCAAAACAAACGGAATTGCACCAAGAGCCAGTACTGCGGCAATTTTATATGTATTCGCAAGTCCAATCCAGTCGCCGAGCAAACCTGAAATAAAAACAGATAATGCAGAAGTCATAAAGCTGATCGTCATAAAAATACTGTTTGTAAATACAGGTTTTTCCTTACCGATATCCTGAACCAGAGCAAGCAGAATTGGAGTGGGGGCAAAGATAAAAAGCCCGAGAAATATTAACAGTATAAATGTCCAGATTCCGGAAGCGGAAATAAAAAGATACATCAGTACCGGAGTTATAGCCGCTATTATCAGGAGAGCCGATTTGCGACCGATTTTATCGGATATTGTGCCGGAAAGAAAAGTGCCGGCAGCACCTGCGAGCTGAAATACCGCAAGAGCCGAATTGGCAAACCATAAAGACTCGCCTTTGTCGGTATAAAAATAAACAGGTAGAAATGCCGTAAGCCCCGATTTCATAATTGCCCTGAAAAATGTAATCCCGATAAGTATTGTGAAAAACGGGAGCATTTCTTTAAATGTAAGGATAAAGCCGGAACCTCCGGGTTTCTTGTGAATATCGGATGAAATTTGAATCTTTTTAAGTCTGAAATAGAGGATGAAAGAGGCGAGCAGTCCGAAAGGCATTAGTTTCCAGGTGCCTTCAAGTCCCCAAAGTGAAACGGCGCCGGTAATTACAAGCGGGCCGACGGTTCTTGCAATTTCACCGCCAAACATAAAATAGCTCATTCCCTTTCCCGTTTTGTCGCCCGAAAGCCGTTTGACCATCACAGGTGCCGGAACATGGAATAGTGCGCTGCTGAAACCCATTACAAATACAAGGATTGAAATTACCGTAAAGGATGGAGCAACCCCAAGTAAACTCATCGTGAAAGCCGTTACGGCAGGTGTGAAAATTACAAAATATCGGGCTGCAACTTTTTCGGCAATAACTCCTATTACAGGATTTAAAAGCCAGGGAATTCTTGATATCAAATCCCAAATGGATGCAACGGCAAGGGTAATGCCGAATTTTTCAATTAAAAGAGGTCGCAAAGGTGCCAGAAAAGAAGAGTAAATGTCGTGCAGATTATGTGCAAGCGAAACCAGTATTACGTCTCCTGTCCTGAATTTTGATCCTTTTCCCATTGCAATCTTTAAATTTCGGCAAAAGTATAAAAATTAAAATCGTAAATAATACGAACTAAAGAATAATCCGTCAGTAAAATATCCTGTATGAAAGCTGAACAGCCTGTGAATCCTTGTTTTAATACGATATCCTTTGTGACAGTTACATTTCAATTATCCTTTCCGCTTTTTTTCTTTTCAGATAACTCCTGATTATTTGCTGGACATCACGGTTGTCGGAGTAAGGTTTGATAAATGCTTTCAAATCTTCAGCTGATTTTGCAATTCCAGACTGCATATCAAAAAAACCGAATCCCAGATACTTCCCGTTCTCTATTCCGACGACCGCTTTTTCATTATCATCTCTCCCGTTGTCAATTATCAGAAAATTTTGTCTGTGAAATTCAAAAGGTTCGATGGCCTGTTTCACTCTTGAGTTATAGAGCTCAGGCGATTCTTTTCCGATACAGGCACCATTACACTGATGAACCTGAAACTGAAAGCAGGGGCCTTTTGTGTCGAACAGTCCGCAAAGTTTCTGACAAAGACCGAAAGCCTCTGTAAGCATAAACAAATTGTTTTTTGCGGTCTGATGCGATGAAAAAGTTGTTAAAGGTATTTCCCCATTGTCGTTCTTTGCAATTCTTAATCTGAGATAACCGTTATCATCGGTAAATTTATACAGTCCCCATGGGAAGGAGGTTCGTCTTTGTGCACGGTTAAACTTCGGTTTGTATTTTTTAATTTCATCCGATTCAAGAAGCAGGGCTACCAGTTCGTTGCCGGTCGGTTCATAAGAGATTGAAGCAATCTGATTTCTCATTTCTATCGCCCGTTTTGTATTGTAGTTTGTGAGGTGTGACATCACGCGGTCGTGAATATTCAGGCTTTTGCCGATATAAATTACATCTCCCTTATCATTATAAAAATAATAGACACCGGGTTTATGTGGCAGATTGTCAATATCTTTTCTGTCAAGATTTGTGTTAAGTCCTATAAGGGATATCTCTTTCAGGTTTTTTTCAGCTTTTAGCAAAAGTTCAAAAAGTCTGACGGTTGCTGTAGCGTCACCCCTGGCCCTGTGGCGGTGGGGGTTTTTGATGTTTAATTCGTCGCAAAGTTTTCCGAGGGAGTATGAGCGCCTTCCGGGAAGCAGTTTCCGGCTCAGACGGACAGTGCACATCTTGTCTCTTTTGAAGTCATAACCCAGTTCCCTGAACTCCTGCCGGATGAAATTATAATCAAAGTTGACATTATGAGCCACAATAGTTGTCCCTTCGGTCATCTCCACAATCTTCCGGGCTACTTCATAAAATCTGGGAGCATTTTTTACCATTTTGTTGTTGATACCCGTCATTTGTGTTATCCTGTAAGGAATTTTTATTTCAGGATTTATAAGTGTATTGAATTCATCCACAATCTTTTCACCGTCGTGTATAAAAATTGCTATTTCGGTGATTTTTCCCTTTTTCGGACTTAAACCTGTGGTTTCTATATCTATTATTGAATACATATTTTTCTTTAACCGCTGAAGCACGTAAGCTTTTGACTTCTGTCATTAGCAACCCGGATGCGAAAGAGGTTTACCGCCTTACCTGCCTGAGCTCCCCGGTTTTTTACAATTACCATTTTTTATTTAATCACTAAATACACCCCAATCAAATATCCAGTTTCATTTGTATGGCTTTCACCTCTTTTCGTAAGGCTCTGACTTCCTGCACAAGATCTTCCTTTTCCGAATTGGGTTCAGGCATCTCCGAGCTGATATAATTGACAAATTTCCAGATCTCTTTTACATCTTTGATATCAATTTCGTAAGGTTGATAAATTTTGTTTAACGAATGCAGTCGCAGAGTACCGTTTTTTTCAATCTTATTTTCCACAACCTTAAAAACAATTCCATCGTCAAGGGTGATTACGATGCAGGGTTGCCCGTCTTTAATATAGTTCCAGTTTTCGACATACTCTCCCGTGACGAATGATTTGTCGGGAATAGGGAGCATTGAGTCGCCGGATATCTGGAAAGTACGGTATTTTCGCTCCCTTGAAAGGAACGGTAGTTTGAAAGTCGGCAAAACCCTGATGTATTCGGGATCGGCAAACCCGCTTGTATATCCTGCTTTTGCAGTTTCATTCACTAATTCTATATTGTCTTCGTTTTCGCTGTCAACTGTTGTTGCAAGTATCCTGATATTTCCGCCTTTTATAAAAACATCGTATCCTCTTTCAAGCTGTGTCAGTTGACTTTCGGGAAGTGTTGCAAGGTCAATCTTAATTAGGGTATCAATTGCGATTTTGAAATAATCGGAAAAAGCCATAAGCACACTAACACCGGGTTTGGCCACATTATTTTCGTAGCCGCTGAGGGTTGACCGCTTCATATTCAGTGCAAAGGCCACATCGTCCTGTGTACGCCTTTTCCTTTTTCTCAAAAATTTAATATTATTGCTGAAATACATATTATTAATGGTTTTTTGTTTCCAATACGAATGAGCCGGTATATGGCAAGCTTAACTCCGGAGAATTGCTCTCCGTTTCCTCTATCTGCTCCGCTATTTTGTTTTTTAGCTTTATGTAGCCTCTTATCAGTTCGTTGGCCGTTTTTTCCTTAGTGTGAGCTCCTTTTATCTTTTGCAGAAGTGACATAGCCTCGTCACAAGTGTTGAATGCCTGCCTGAGCAATCCTGCCGACCGGTTTACGTTTTCTCTGACGGTATGACTTTCTACTATCAGGTCTTTTATCCTGATTGAGACCCTTCTTAATCTGTTTCCGTATTTTATTAACTCCTGCCGCGGCAGCACCATATTTAAACGGTAAATATTTATGGCAAGGTTGAAAGCTGCTTTGTAAATTTCCGAATTTTCGTAACTGTTCATAGTGCCTGTTATTTAGTGTGTTAGTAGATTTGTTTTAAACTTCTTTGAAAAATATTTTGCTGTTAAAAATAAAATGATTATATTGTAATCGCTTTTATGATTAAAAACTAATCAAAAGTAATACTTATTTTTTAAATGTCAAGTGTTTTTTGAAATTTTTTTTTAAAAAAAATTATGAAACCGGTAAATCGTTGCATAGTACATCTCGACCTTGATACTTTTTTCGTATCCGTTGAGCGGCTGCAGAACAGTTCGCTGATTGGGAAGCCGGTGATTATAGGCGGCACTTCCGACAGGGGTGTGGTTGCGTCGTGCAGTTACGAGGCGCGCCGGTTTGGAGTACATTCGGCAATGCCGATGAAATTTGCGCGTACTCTGTGCGACCATGCCGTTGTAATACGGGGAGATATGGACAGGTACAGCAAATACTCGAAGATGGTAACAGAGATAATTGCCGGGCAGGCTCCCGTTTATGAGAAAGCTTCAATTGACGAGCATTATCTTGATATTACGGGTATGGACCGCTTTTTCGGAAACCTGAAATGGTCGCAGGAGTTAAGGCAGAGGATTGTAAAAGAAACCGGATTGCCCGTTTCTTTCGGAATATCAATAAATAAAACGGTATCGAAGATAGCAACCGGCGAAGCAAAACCTAACGGACTGCTTCAGGTGCCGCAAACAGGAGTGCAGCCTTTTTTGAATCCTTTGTCAATACGGAAAATCCCTATGATTGGGAATAAAACCTATCGTCTGTTGCGCTCTATGGGGATATCTACGATTGAAACCCTGAAGCAGGTGCCGCCCGATATGATGAGCCGTGTGATGGGTAAGAACGGAATCGTTATATGGAAAAGGGCAAACGGGATTGATATGACCCCGGTGAGGCAGTATTCCGAACGCAAATCAATAAGTACCGAACGAACATTTGAGACCGATACCATTGATGTGGCGATGTTGCGGAATTTGCTGATGAGTATGGTTGAAAAGATAGCATTTCAATTGCGGAAAAAGCAGAAACTGACATCCTGTGTTACGGTGAAGATAAGGTATTCTAACTTTGATACTCACACTTTGCAAAAACACATTCCTTACACAGCCTTCGACCATATACTCATTGATGCGGCTTTGGGACTTTTTAAAAGGCTTTATCAGCGCAGGATGCTGGTGCGGCTGATAGGGGTGAAATTCAGTCACCTTGTGCAAGGCTCGCAGCAACTGAATATGTTTGAGGATACACCGGAGATGACAAATCTGTATCAGGCAATGGACAGGATAAGGCTGAGGTTTGGAAGTGATGCTGTCAGGAGGGCGGTGATTTAGCCTGTAAGGTTTTGCGCAGGGAATAGATAAGAAACAACCTTACAGAGCAGCGCATAACACATAACACATAACGCATAACAAATGTACACAAACTGCCACACATATTACAGTCTGCGATACGGCACGCTTTCCGTTGAAAAACTGATAGAAACGGCTAAGGGGCTTGGTGTAACGTCTTTGACACTCACAGATATCAATAATTCTATGGGAGTTATCTCTTTTGTGAAGGAGTGCAGGAAAAACGGTATTAAACCTGTTGCAGGAGTTGAAATACGAAACGGCAATGCCTGTCTTTACACACTTATAGCACGTAATAACGAGGGCTTTAAAGAGGTTAACGACTTTGTTTCGGCTCACAATATAAATAAAACCGAATATCCTGAAAAAGCTCCGGAATTTGAGAATGTTTTTGTGGTGTATCCTTTTGGAAGCAGGATGAATGAAAGGCTTGCAGACAATGAATTTATCGGCGTCAGGCCGTTTGAGGTTTTGAAACTGTTCGGCTCGGATTACCTTAAAGATATGCCGGGATTGATTATCAGGCAGCCTGTTACTTTTGAAGATGAAGCCGGATATGAACTCCACAGGAACCTGCGTGCTGTTGATAATAATATACTCCTCTCACAGCTTACTCCCGGAATGGTTGCGCACAAATCGGAGGTGATGATGCCTGTCGGTAAACTGCTGAAGTATTATGAACGCTATCCTCAGATAATAAGTAATACCGAAAAACTTATCGATCAATGTGAAATAGATTTTGATTTTAATACATTAAAAAACAAGAAGACATTTACGGGAGATGCCGGTGACGACAAAACACTCCTTCGTAAACTGGCTTTCGACGGGCTTGAATACCGTTACGGAAAGCAAAACAGAACGGCACGTGAGCGTGTTGAAAAGGAACTGGATATAATTTTCAGGTTGGGATTTGCAGCATATTTCTTAATTGCCTGGGATATCATACGCTATTCAATGTCACGCGGATTTTATCACGTAGGGCGGGGAAGCGGTGCCAATAGTATTGTGGCTTACTGCCTGAAAATTACCGATGTTGACCCTGTTGATTTAGACCTTTACTTCGAGCGGTTTTTGAACCCTAAACGTACAAGTCCGCCGGATTTTGACATTGATTATTCATGGCGCGAGCGGGAGGAGGTGCAGGACTATATTTTTAAGCGGTATGGTCGTGAACACACGGCTTTGCTTGGTGCAACCTCAACTTTTAAAAAAAGGTCGATTTTCAGAGAACTCGGTAAGGTGCATGGTTTGCCAAAAGCCGAAATAGATGCTTTGGTTGAAAATCCGCAGGCCGATACAAACAGGAATCAAATTACGGAGAAGATATTCGCAATGTCGGAACGGTTAACAGGTTTTCCTAATATGCGAAGCATTCATGCCGGAGGTATTTTGATATCCGAAAAGCCGGTAACCTGTTACACCGCACTGGATTTACCTCCGAAAGGTTTCCCGACTACACAGTGGGATATGTACGTAGCCGAAGAGCTCGGTTTTGAGAAGCTTGATATTTTGAGTCAGCGTGGTATCGGTCATATCAGGGATGCGGCTATGATAATCCTTGAAAACAGAGGGATAAAAGTTGATGTTCATGCTGTCGATAAGTTTAAAAAGGATAAAAGGGTGCAACAGCAATTGAAACGGGGAGAAACTATCGGGTGTTTTTATATCGAAAGTCCTGCGATGCGGGGATTACTCAAAAAGTTGAATTGCGATAATTATCTGACACTCGTTGCTGCCAGTTCGATTATCCGTCCTGGTGTTGCACGCTCGGGAATGATGCGTGAATATATTCACCGTTTTCATAATCCCGGTAAATTCAAATATCTGCACCCTGTTATGAAAGAGCAGCTTGAGGAGACTTTCGGAGTGATGGTTTACCAGGAGGATGTGCTGAAGGTTTGTCATCATTTTGCAGGCCTTGACCTTGCCGATTCGGATGTGCTGCGAAGGGCAATGAGCGGAAAATACAGGGGGAATGCCGAGATGATGCGGATAGTCGAAAAATTTTTCAGCAATTGCAGGGCAAAAGGCTATCCCGACTCATTGACGAAAGAGGTATGGCGGCAGATTGAGTCTTTTGCGGGATATTCATTTTCAAAAGCTCATTCGGCATCGTACGCTGTTGAGAGTTTTCAAAGTCTTTATCTGAAAGCCTGGTTTCCGCTTGAATTTATCACTGCCGTTATCAATAATTTCGGCGGGTTTTATCACACCTGGGTATATTTCAATGAGGCTAAGCGGCAGGGAGCAAATATTGAGTTGCCATGTGTTAATAACAGTAATTTTCTGACAAGTTTAAAAGGAAAGAGTATCTTTATCGGGTTTATTCACATCGCAAATTTTGAGCAAAAAACCGGCAGACGGATTGAGGATGAACGCAAGCGCAACGGAGAGTTTCGTAGTCTTGAGGACTTTATTTTGCGTGTTCCGGTCGGAATGGAGCAGCTTATATTGCTTATCAGGGTGAATGCGTTGAGATTTACGGGAAAGTCAAAAACGGAACTTCTATGGGAAGCCCACATGCTTATGAATAATGAGGTTTGCAGAAATGAAAAATCTTTGTTTTATACCCCGCCTGAAAAATTTACCTTGCCGGAGCTTGAGCATAGCGATATTGAAGATGCCTATGACGAGATAGAATTACTCGGCTTTCCCGTTACCCTTTCCTATTTCGACCTTCTGAGAACGAAATTCAGGGGCGAAATTTCGGCAAAAGATATGTTAAATAATGTAGGAAGGAGGGTGAGAATGGTAGGTCATTTGGTAACACTGAAATATATCCGGACAGTGAAGAAAGAGTGGATGCATTTCGGGACATTTTTCGATAGCTCGGGAGAATTTTTCGATACTGTCCACTTTCCGAATTCCTTAAAGAACTATCCTTTTAAAGGGAAGGGAATTTATTTGATGGCGGGTACGGTAACGGAGGAGTTCGGTTTTGCATCACTGACGGTTGAAAAGCTGGCAAAGCTCCCGCTGCAAGGCGATCCGAGAGAGTCATAGTTTTTTT
>CAYOZZ010000122.1:0-10413 GCA_964408535.1 uncultured Bacteroidales bacterium
AAAAAAGAGATTCTGAGAGCAAGCGGAATTCATGTTGTGGATTCGCCGGCTGATATCGGAAAAAAAATGGCTGAAGTGCTCGGGAAATAAGCTAAGTATTACCCAAAGGAAATAGTCCGAATACGCAGTATATATTTTAAGCTGAACTGTGTTATGCGTCGGGAGTTAACAGTTGTTGACGGATAGAAAGGAATGTATTGCATAACACAAGACTGATAAAAACAAAAAACCGGATGATTTGACAACCGGTTTTTTTATAGCATTGAAGATTGAGTTTTCCACGGGAAATTTACGGCTTAGAAGGGCATTATCCACGCTTCCTTATATTTTGCAGGCAGGTCTTTTTTTGCTGACAATACCGATTCCTGTTTGGCATAATCGGTTAATGAGATGCGGAACTTGTTATCTTTCGAAATAATTTTTACATTTTTAAAACCTTCGGTTCTGTATTTTTTTGCCTGTTTTTTAGCATCATCAAGGGTTTTGAAACTTCCGAAAATAAGATAATAACGTCCGGTTGCTTTGGATACTACAAGGCTGTCGGCCGGTACTTTGGGTGGTTCGTTTTTGATAATCTTACCCGAACCACACACCTTTGTTTCGTTTTCAATATCCATTTCCTCACCAAACCAAACAACGGCAAAGTTTTTTTCAATAGCAACTCCCATTGCTTTCCATGAAAAATCTTCCCAATCTTTAAAATTGGTTATTATTGAGCGGGAGGCTGTAATAGTCCGCCATTGTTCGAATGCATTATCGGCAGTGGCATCCTTATTCTCCCAGTAAACGATTTCGTAACCTTTTCCGGGATAATCAGTCAGTTCGCGGGGTTTTTCCTGCATGCATTTTTTATTTTTTGCACCACCTTTGTAGCAACATGCCGTCCATTTTCCTTTGTCTGACCACGAATGAAACGAACAGTCATTTGTGTCCGGTTTGTTTTTAAGTAAA
The DNA here is from genome assembly GCA_964408535.1 of uncultured Bacteroidales bacterium. Lineage (GTDB taxonomy): Bacteria > Bacteroidota > Bacteroidia > Bacteroidales > JAADJA01 > JAADJA01. The sequence continues at coordinate 952 of CAYOZZ010000122.1, forward strand.
TCCGTTATATGTTGTTGTGCAACATAGCTGAGTGATTTTGAAAGTGGAATTTTTGGCAGATTGAGAGCTTTTCTGTAATCGTTAATTTGATTATAAAGATTCACCTCTGCCTGTGAGATGCAAAAATTACCGGGTATTTCGGACTGAGCCTGAGATGAGTTTGTATTGACTGCTGTCAGGAGCACTGTGAATAGTGTAATAAATAATAAATATATCTTCTTCATTGTCATTTAGTTTTGCTTGTCAAATTTAAACAATTTCTTTGAATCTTTAACAAGAAACAAATATAAAAATATAATTATGTTTTTTTTGAAACATCTTATATAAATTTCAGTATAAATACCATACTCTTTTCTAAGTTTAAGATTAACACATTGATTTTTAAAAGAGTTAAAAATCACTTCAAAGAATGCTTAATGTCAATTTCACTGCGTTGTTCATTTGACTTAAGCGTAAAAGAGCCACCTTCACCGGTGGCTTTTTTTAATCTGTACCTTCTATTTCTTTTAATACTTCATTCACTTCCTGCTCGGTTTTTGTCAGTTTCGTTTTGCATAACCTGATCAGCTCGGATGCCCGTTTAACTTTTTCGGACAGGTCATCAACCGAAATGTCTTCATTTTCAATTTCTTCAACAATTGTTTCAAGTTCGGCAATAGCTTCAGTATAAGTCAGTTTATTTTCCATAATAATTTGTTTTTTCGATTTTACTTTCAATTGAGCCATTATAAATTTCGGTTTTAATAGTTTCTCCCTTTTTAAGTTCCCTTACATCTTTTACAGGTTTACCGTTATGTGTAGTTATGCTGTAACCTCTCTTTAGGATGTTGGTTGGTTCAAGTAATCTCACTTTTTCGGCAATACGTTCAATTCCGTTATTGTGATTTTTTAAAATTTGTTTACTTCTTATATTCAGTAACGCTGAAAGCACAGTCAGTTTGCCGTAACCATCTTTCAGTACGTCCGAGGGTTTGTATTTTAATTGCAACCGGATATTATTCAGATATCTTTTCCGGTTAGCAATAAAAATACCGGATTTGTTTTGTAATTCTGTCTCAAACTCATTAAGAATGTGTTTGTTTTGCATTAACAGATTTTGGGTCAGGGAACGAAACAGTCTGGTAACTTCACTCAGTTTTTGATTTTCAAATGTCAGCATTTCATTTGAATAAGCCGATATTTTTTTCTCTGCATCCTGCACTCTAACCGAAAAATTGTGAAATTTCCCGATAAGAAAATATGCTACATCCGTAGGAGTTATCAGGTTTTGATTTGCAACCATTTCCGTAACCGTTTCATTGGTTGAGTGCCCTATTCCCGTCAACACCGGAAGTGGGAAGGTAGCCACTTCTTTGGCAAGAAGATAGTTGTCATAGCAGTTTAAGCCCACATCGCCGCCGCCTCCCCTGATAATCAGAACAACATCAAACCTTTCGGAGACAGCTTTTACGGCATTTAATTGTCCTGTAAGGGATTTTACGGCACTATCACCTTGCAGAAGTGCAGGGAAGAGGGTTGTATGGAAATAATATCCCCAATTATTGCCGTTAATTATATTAATAAAGTCGTGATATCCTTTACTTGTCTCTACGGAGATGATTGCAAGATTCTTCGGTAGCAACGGAACAACAAGTTTTTTGTTCCGGTCGAAAATTCCCTCTTTTTTCAGCCTTTCGATTGTTGCGGTTTTTTCCCTTGCCATTTCCCCAAGAGTGAAAGAAGGTTCAATATCAAGAATATTCAGCGACAGACCGTGATTCGGGTGAAAAGAAACCTTTACAAGAAAAAGGATTGTCATTCCTTCTTTCATTTCTTCTTTGGTAGCATCCTTGAATTTCCGTGTAATATCGGTATAGGTGCCGGCCCATATAATTGCTCTCATTTGTGCCAGAACCTTACCCTCCTTTTTATCTACAAGGTCGGGGTAGCAGTGCCCGCTTTTAGGATAGTAGTTGAGTTTTGCTATTTCGGCTTTTACCCAGTATGCCCTTTTGTAGGTCTTTTCAATAACCGATTGCAGGCTTGTTGCAAGCTCAAAAAGAGAATAATACTTCGGTATGTTGGGTAATTGTGACATTTAGCCACAAAATTACTAAAGTTTGAACAATTTTCTAAATCCTTTGTGCTTTGCAGTCCGTAACTCTAATTGGTAAACTCCTTTGGGAAATTTTTTCGTGTTTATTGAAATATCTGCTCCGTCAAATTTAGTCTGGTAAACAATCTGTCCTAATGTATTGTAAATCAAAATAGTTAGTTCCTTTTCCATTTCCGGTTGGCCGGTGATTTTAATTTTATCGGTGAAAGGATTCGGATAAACTTTCACACTTTTAAAAATTGCCTCTTCAATTCCTATCACAGCTTCGGCTTTAACAGGCAGTTGCACTGCAATTCTCTTACTCAGGTTATCAGTTTCTGTATCCCAGCAAAATGTTAGAAGGTCTTCATAAGTGCCGGAAACGTTATCCGGTGTAAAACGCAGAGTTATGGTCTTTCCGGAGTTTGCAGCCACTTCAATTGGAAGTTCTGTCAGTACGCTAAAATAGTCACTGTGTTTGTTAATGTAATTTATTTCTATATCCTCATCAAGGTTATTGCTAAATGTAACTTGCATTGTGGATGGCTGGATATAACTAACATCACCGAAAAGAGCCTCATCAACATTAAATGTAAAAGCTTTCGGTTTCCAGTCGAATTTGAATGCCCTGTAGCTTACGGCATCATATCTGACTTCCAAAGCCTTAGTGCCGTCAGGTTTGAATTCGGTGAAATTCGGGTCGCCCGAACCCCAGCCGACAACCCAGTTACCGTTGGGTAACGGTTGCACATTTCCCATAATATGACCGTGAACCGGTTCGGGATAGCTTTTGAACTGTTTCACAAGATTGGCAAAATGATTTTGTTCATCCAGTTCGTAAAATGAAGCTCTTGATCCGTTAATGCCTGAGAACCAGTTGTTGTCAAAAACAGAATATTGTCCGTTCGGCAGTTTTCTGAAATCGTGCTGACCCGAAAAAATAGAAGTGTCGCTGTTGAAGGTGAACATATTATTTTTACCACCCATCCGCCAAATTATTTCGCCGTCGGATATTCTGATTTTCGTAAGCTCATGCATATTTCTTGATGATAATATTATTGTCGAATCCGTATCCATTTCAATGGAATTGACGTGTGCATAATCAATAGCATCCGGGTCTGTCAAATCAACATTATCACCGGCATCGGTAATATTAAAATGGTCGAAAGTGCTCCAGTGAAACAGAACGTTGTTACTAGTATCCTGAATCTGAATTACACCGCCGATTACTGTTACTCCCGGATAGCCGCCCGGTACCACAGTATCCATATCAACAATCCTGTATTCGTTTGCCAGCATAAGATAATTCCCGTTATCCAGTATTATCAGGTCATGAAAATCATTTGGGAAGCCTGATACCTGAAGTTGCTTTACAAACTCAAACTTACTGTTTAGCACATAATGCTTATGACCGAGTGTTCCGTAAGCATAAGTCAGAATAGTGTCTTGCTGAATTTTAAAGTCGAAAGCAGGAGTTGTCTGTTCCTGAAAATAGACCGGAGTGCCGAAATTATCCATTATAACAATATAAGGTGTTGCATCAGGGAAATAGCCCCATAATCCGGCGGGAGATAAAAAGAAATAGCCCGGGGAAGGATTGTCACTGAATAAGACTTCAGGAACAGGAAAATCATCAGGAAGATTTCCTTCGTTTTTATTATTAAACTGGGCAAAAGAACTACTTATCCATCCGAGAAGGACAAGTGCAGTCAATATTTTTTTCATATTCAGGAATGTTTAATATTTCTATTTGTTTTTGACAAAGCGGAAGGTTGCATTTCCTTTTTCCGATTTTATCAACCCGTTATAAATTCCGGTTGGAAATCTGTTTGTATCAAGATTGATTTTTTTGTCACCGGTTTTCATTTCAAAGACTTTCTGTCCCGCAACATTGAATATTTCAATTGTTTTTTCCCCGTTTATGTCAATATTCAGGTTCAGACGATCGGTAACAGGATTTGGATAAACCGAAACCTTGCCGTTTAAATATTCATCAATACCAAATCCCTTTGTTCTGCCTGTCATAGTTATCTGACGGGCAATTCTTTCGGTATTGTCGTCGTTATCATAATTCAGGGTAAGAACATCATAAAAAATTCCTGTTCCCTGCGGCTGGAAGTTCATAATTATATTTATCTCTTCACCGGGAGCAATGGTCTGAGGTAATTGTGAAACCATCCAGAAATAGTTAAGCTGGTTATATGAACTTGTAATCTTTATCGTATCATCAGTCTGATTTGTTACTTTAAAGGTTCTGGCGACAGGTGTATAGTTGTCGTACTCTCCAAAATCAAGAGTATCTTTATTAAATGTAAAAACATTATGGTTCCATTCTTGTTTTACTGCTCTGTAAATCACTGAGCTGTCAGGTCCGAGCAGGTCAAAATGCTTTCCGCCATCAAGGTCAACTTCACTAACGAGTAGCGGGTAGGAGCCGAGTCCCCAGCCTATCAGAACCCTGTCGTCCGCAATTCTTCTGTTTGTTCCTGTGGCAAATGCAAAAACAGTAGTATCCTGTTTGTAACCCCATACCTTCTCCGCCGTCAGGTTTTCCTGATCAACAGAATACTCAAGAGCTTGTGAATAGGGAAAAGGTTTATGAAGATTTCCGTTGTCGTAAACAGTCATATTCCCGTTTGGAAGCACTCTTATATCGTGCTGGTGTGACCATCCGACAGTGTCTCCGAAAGAAAACTGATTGTTTTTTGCTTTAACCCCCATTCTCCAGATAATGTCGCCGGTTTCATAATTTATTTTGGTGATTTCATCCATATGGCGCGATGAGAGAAGGATATTTCCATCAAGGTCAAATTCAAAAGCATTGGCATGAACATAGTCAACCGTCGGGGCAGTAAGGTCAATATCATAAGTGGCATCGGTTATCTCAAAATGATCCCAGCTGCTCCATTGCCAGTAAACGTTTTGCTCAAGGTCAACCTCCTGCAGAACTGCTCCGACTACAACGGCATCCGTTTGTCCGCCGGGTACTATCTGACTCATATCAACAATCTGGGGATCGTAGGCCATCGTAAGAAAATGGCCGTTATCCATAACGAGCATATCATGAAAATCAATTAAATATCCATTACCCATTCTGATTGTATCAATGGTTTTTAACTGATTATCAACAATTATATAATAATTTACTGCTGCATTGTAAAAATTATAGTTGCAGTATGCCAGATTCCCGTCGGGCAGAACCTTAAAATCAGCAGCATTTGTCTTTCTGTAATAAAGAGGTATTCCGTAAGTGTCGAGAATCATAATATACTGACTGAAATTCTGATTCATAAAAGGAGCTATGTTCAGCAATAGCGGCATAGGATTCGGTTCATTACGGTTAATTATCTGAGGAACCGGAAAATCGGCAGGATAATTATTCTCTTTTATCTTGGATTCCGATTTCGCAGGTGTTTTTTTTTCGTCCGGACTAAACCCCGTCTGCTCAACACTGTTTTTATAAAATTCGGTGAGCATTTCAGTATTGTCCTGCTTTTCGGTACTAAATGCCAGTTGATATGCTGATGATTCTTTATTTGCAAAATGCACAGCACCTTCTTTTAGTGTCAGAGTGTAATCTTTATTTCTGAGTAAAAGTGTTACAGGCCTTATAAACAGTAGCTTTTCGTCTTTTATTTCAAAATCACAGTCAATAGTTGCATCTTCTTCTTTTAGTTCAATCAAACTCTTATCAACTGATAATATTTCCGAATTGGATTTGAACAGAAAAACTTGTTCGGGATTTACGAATCTGGCTCCGTTGGAGGGACTGACAAAGTAAAAGTCAGTCTTTTGGGCAAAACCGGTAACTATTAATCCGGTCATAAATAGAAATAATAATTTTTTTTTCATTTTCGTCCTATAATTTTTACAGTGAAAAAATTCTTTCATACTGCAAAAATATATAAATTTGTTTATCGTCCTGTCAATTACTGATTATCTTTGTTTTTTCATTAGAAAATTTACTATGAAGCGGTATTTAATACTTTTTGCAATTATTGTTATGATTCAGAGAACACAGGCGCAATACGAAATTGAAAGACTGGAGCCTCCTTTTTGGTGGGCGGGAATGAAGAATACTGAATTACAGTTGCTGGTTTACGGGGAGCAAGTTTCCGGTTTGGAGCCTGAGATTGACTCTCCGGGTATTAAGATTGAAGATGTTGTAAGGGTGGAGAATCAAAATTATCTTTTTGTAAATCTTAATATCGGTGATGCTGACCCCGGCAGCTTTAATATTTCCTTTCGGAAGGATGGGAAAACAAAAATCGTTTACCGGTATGAGCTTTATGCAAGGAAAAAGAATTCCTCAGTCAGGAGGGGGGTTAATAATTCGGATATTATTTATTTAATAACTCCGGACAGGTTTGCCAACGGAAACCCTGCGAATGATAATGTTGAAAGATATACCGATAAGTTAAACAGAAGTGATCCCGACGGGAGACACGGAGGTGATATTCAGGGGGTAATCAATCATCTGGATTATATCAGTGATATGGGATTCACAGCACTCTGGCTCAACCCAGTGCTCGAGAACAATATGAAACGAACGTCATATCACGGTTATGCTACAACAGATTACTACAAGGTTGATCCGCGATTCGGAACCAATGAGGATTACAAAAAGCTAAGTGAAAAAGCACGGGAAAAAGGTATTAAGCTGATAATGGATATGATAATGAACCACTGTGGTTCTGAACACTGGTGGATGACTGACCTTCCGTCGAAAGACTGGATTAATAATGATGCCGGGTTTATTCAGACAAACCACCAAAGACCGACTGTTCAGGATCCTTATGGCTCGCAATATGACAAAACAAGGTTTGCCGACGGTTGGTTTGTGGAGGTTATGCCCGATTTGAACCAAAGAAACCCGTTGCTGGCAAAATATCTTATTCAAAATTCGCTATGGTGGATTGAATATGCAGGACTTTCGGGAATACGTGAGGATACTTATTCATATTCCGATAAAGATTTTATGAGAGACTGGTCTTGTGCAATTATGAATGAATATCCTGATTTCAATATCGTGGGGGAGGAGTGGAGCGAAAATCCTGCCATTATATCTTACTGGCAAAGAGGGAAAAACAATCCTGATGGATATACTTCCTGCCTGCCGTCATTAATGGACTTTCCTTTGCAGTCTGCATTGATACGGGGATTAAATGAAAAGAAAGATGTAAACGGCGGGCTTGTGAGAATGTATGAAACACTTGCAAACGATTTTCAATACCCCGATCCTTTTAATCTTGTAATCTTTCCCGACAATCATGATATGAACAGGTTTTATACTCAGGTAAACGGGAACTTTCAGCTTTTTAAAATGGGCATTGCATACATTCTGACGATGCGTGGTATTCCTCAGATATTTTACGGCACTGAAATTCTGATGACAAATCCCGGAGGTAAGCACGACGGAGTCATACGTAGCGATTTTCCCGGAGGTTGGCCGGATGATTCCGTCAATGTTTTTACAAATACCGGTCTTACCGAAAAGCAGATAGCAGCGAAAGAATATGTCGGAAAACTAACAAACTGGCGTAAAAACAAAAGCTGTATCCACAACGGCAATCTGTTGCATTTTGTTCCTGAAAACGGGGTATATGTCTATTTCAGGTATAACGAAAATGAAAAAGTAATGGTTATTCTGAATAAGAACCGGAAACAAATGAAGCCGGATATTGAAAGGTTTGGCGAAATTATTTCAGGTGATGAGTCGGTAAGGGATGTTATTTCAGGTAAGAGTTTTCAGGTTAATGATATTAAAGTGCCTGCAATGACGGCACTTGTGCTGGAAGTTGTTGAAGAATAGACAGATTTTATAATATTTACGACAAGCGTGGACGTTTGTCGCGTCAGTGTGTGGAGGCTTGTCGCATCTATAAGCAAGCATCCTCGCTTGCACTGGAATAAAAAAGCCCACCCGAAACGGGCAGGCTTTTTTTTTATTCCAATTTAAAGTATTCATTACTTACTTTTTAATGAATTTTGATGTCATAACACCTCTGCTTGTATAAACCGAGATGAAATAAACACCGCCTTTAAGTACTGTTGCGTCAATGTTAACCTCCGGAGTTGAAATGTTTTCAATGGTTTTAACCTTCTGTCCAACCATATTGTAAATTTCAATTCTGTCTGTTTTTTCCAGGTTCCTGATAAAAAGTGTGTTTTGAACAGGATTCGGAAACAATTTATACGATGTATTCATTTTTGAGTTAAAAACTTCGGAAGTATTAATACCCCATTCCAAATCAAGTATCTTTGCGGTATCAACTGTAACTATCCTGTTATCCTCTTCATTCCATTCACCGTTCTCCCACCCGGGAGCATTATTAATAACCCGATAGAATTTATACTCATGATCTCTAAGAGATAAAGGTAAAGTGATTGTATATGTCATATCTTTTCCCAAAACAGGTTGCAGTTTATAAACGGAAGATATTCCAGGCTCAGTCCAATAACTAATGAGGTCACCTGAGATGTAAATGTCATCTGTTTGAGGGTTAAAAGGGTCTGCATTGGACATATCAAGATTAAATCTAACTTCAGCAGGCCTGTCACCCCAGAAATCATTTAAAGTTGTATCATTAAGAACTAAAATGTTTCGGTTGTCTGAACCGTCCCATTCACCATAAGCCCAGGATGCAGTATCATTTATCACTCTGAAATACTTATATTCAATAACGTCAAAACCTGTCACTTCAATAGTTAGAGTGTATATTGAACTATCATTAGTTTGTGACATTTTTAAACCAGGATTTGTTCCGGGAATAGGCCATCCTGCAAAATTACCGGATATATAAATATTATCTGTTAAAGGATTAAATTCCACTACATTTTCCATATCAATATTAAAAGTGGCATTGGTTTGAGCAGTAATAAATAACCCTGTAATAACAAAAAGTATTATCAATATTGATTTTACAAAAAAAGGTGGTTTCATTTTACAACAATTGTATTGGTATATAATAATAGTTTTATTAATAAAAAAAAACCGACAGTTAGGCCGGTTTAATAAGGTATATAATTACTTTTTAATAAATTTTGTTGTCTCAATTCTTTCTTTATTGAATACGGAAATAAAGTAAACACCACTTTGCAAATTAGATGTGTTTATTGTTACTTTATCAGTTGAAATGTCATTTATAGTACTTATTCTATTTCCAATAATACTATATATCTCTATCCTATTTGCATTTTTAATGTTTTCAACGATAAGCATAATTTCGACAGGGTTGGGAAACATTCTGAATGAAACAGTATTTCTTTCATTTATCCCAATTGGATTAAGGGGTACTAAAAAGTCCATACAGTTTCCATCATCATCAAAATCTTTCCCTTCGCCAAGTGGCCAGTCACCAGCATTAAAAACACAATTAATGGCTGAT
>CAYOZZ010000123.1:0-2742 GCA_964408535.1 uncultured Bacteroidales bacterium
AGTTTTATTGACAGTAATAATGCAGCTTACGTTGGTTTCGCAAAACATCATAATCAACGAAATAATGTCATCAAACACTACAACAATAGTTGATTATGATGGCGAAACCAGCGACTGGATTGAGCTTTACAATAACAGTTCTTCACAGCTTAATTTGCAAGGATACTATTTATCCGATGATAATGATAACCTTAATAAATGGTCATTCCCGGATATTGGTATTCCTTCAGGAAGCTATCTATTAATATGGGCATCGGGTAAAGATATCATTGCTGCTAATGGTGAGATCCATACAAATTTTAAGATAAAATCATCAGGAGAAAAACTATTTTTGGTCAAGCCTGACGGAACAACAATTTTGGATCAGTCTCCGGCGAGAGTCCTTCCTGCCGATATCAGTCTCGGGCATATACCGGGCAATTATTCAGATTGGTACTTGTTTGTGGAAGCGACTCCGGGAGAAACGAATTCAAACAACGGTTTTACAGAGATTGCAAATGCACCGGCCTTTTCGCATTCTCACGGTTTCTATACAAATGCCATATCTTTAAGTCTGACACCTGAAAACAGTCAGGATGATATACGTTATACACTTGACGGTTCGGAACCGACAAAGCAATCACCACAGTATTCAACTCCAATCAACATAAGTCAAAATACTCCCGTCAGGGTAAAAGTATTCAGAAACGATGCTATTCCGAGTGCTATTTTTACGAACACTTATATTTTTGACAACGACCTTAACCTTGACGTTGTATCTCTTGTAACAGCACATCAGAACCTTTGGGGGAACGACGGCATTTATACGAATTACAATTCCGGTGAAGAAAAACCCGTACATATTGAGTTTTTTAAAATTAACGGTGAGGAGGGATTCGACCTTGATGCCGGAATTAAAATTCACGCCCCCGATGATAAACCTCAGAAATCATTAAGATTGTATGCACGTGGAAAATACGGAACAAAAAAAATAGAATATCAGATATTTAAAGAAAAGGACATCACGGATTTCAGACGTCTTGTGCTGAGAAACGGCGGAAACGACGGAGCAAAACTCAAGAAGACTCATATAAGGGATGCTTTTGTTCATAAAATTTACCGGGAACTCAATCCTGAGAATGCCGTTGCGGCATATCTGCCTGTTCATGTTTTCATTAACGGTAGTTATTTCGGCATCTATAACCTCCGTGAACGGCAAGATGAATACTATATGAAAGATAACTTTGGTTACGACAAGGATGAAGTTGATTTTCTGGAGTATGACTGGGCAGAACCCGGACATCAAAAAACAATATCGGGCGACTGGAACGATTTCAATTCTTTAAAAGCATTTGTCACTTCAAATGATATGTCAAATGATGCCAATTACCAGATAATGGAAAACCGGATGGATATGGATAATTTCATTGACTATCAAATAACGGAGATATTTATTGGTAATCAGGATTGGTTCAACAATAATATTAAATTCTGGCGGCCCAGAACCGAGGAAGGTAAATGGAAATGGGTTTTGTGGGATACCGAGTATGGTCTCGGGACATATAAAGACTGGCCTGTAGGTCATCCCGATTTTAATTTTATCACTATGGCAATGACTTACGGCGGATGGGGAAATGACGACTACACATGGCTACTACGCAATCTTATGGATAATCAGGGCTTCAAACACAGATTTGTTATCAGGATGCTTGATTTGCTAAACAGTATCTTTTTACCCGAATATTCTATCAGCCGGTTCGACCCGCTTGCTGAGAATATTGCTCCTGACATACAAAAGCAATTTGACAAATGGGGCAGTAATATGAACTTATGGGAGGACGATCTTCAATATACACGCGACTTCTTAACCCAGCGTCCCGGATATTTCATTAAAAATACGGCCGACAAACTGGGATTTGACGAAACACTTTATAATATAACTGTTGATGTTGCCGGTTCCGACAAAGGACGGGTAAAAGTCAATACAATACTAATTGATAAAACAACTCCGGGAATTAAGGATATGCCATATCCGTGGACAGGCAAATATCTGAAGGGACTGACACTTACTCTTAAAGCAATTCCCGGGCCAGGCGGACAATTTCTTCACTGGGAGGGTGCTTCAAACTCAACTGATGAAGAGATAACAATATCATTATCAGGAAACACACAGCTAACCGCCGTCTTTGAGAATACAAATTCCATTAACAGCAATGAGCTTGTTTCAAATGATGCACAAATAAAACTTTATCCTGTTCCTGCCACTCAAAATCTGACTGTTGAAATATCAAATCCGCAGTCTGAAAAAATGGCTTTACAAATATTTTCCATTACGGGACAATCAGTATTAAACAGGGAAATACCCGGACAGAAAGATATAAAAATGAATGTTAACGTTTCATCATTCAAAACAGGAGTCTATGTCGTAAAGTCTGTTACCGGCAATGGAACCGTTATTGTAAAAAAATTCATTGTTCAACATTAATACGGCAAGAATAATGAACACAAACTAATCAAAGCTTCTTAATGATTATGGCCCTCGTGTCCTGAGTCTTCTTTAACTTTCTTAAGATCCATCTTACAAACGGGACATTTCCCGGGTTTATCGTACATTTTGTCGTCCTCGCATTTCATCGGGCACTGGTAATGAGCTTCGGCCATTTCACCGTTTTCATGCTTATTATCCATATCATGGTCATGCTTCACTTCGGTTGATTTATGTACATGTTCCGTACTTTTGTTGTTCGAAGAATTTCCGCATCC
>CAYOZZ010000124.1:0-2182 GCA_964408535.1 uncultured Bacteroidales bacterium
GTCGGGCAGGTGTGGCAATTTTAAAAGAAGAAATTATTAATAAATCATTACTAATCATAATTAAAAATTAATCATCATGAAAAAATCAAAACATTTCCTCGTAACAGCATTTATCATAATGCTCGCAATTAACTCCTTCTCACAGGGAGTGGGAATCAACAACGACGAATCCGATGCCGATCCTTCGGCTATGCTGGATGTAAAATCTTCGAACAAGGGCTTTCTTATGCCCCGTATGTTAGAGGAGCAAATACTGAATATTACAAATCCTGCCGAAGGCTTATTGGTCTTCGCCACTGACATTTCAAGTTTTATGTATTATACCAATGGTCGCTGGAATGAACTGAACGGTGATTTTGGTAGCGGGTGGGGAACTATTTCGGCAACTGAAAGTAGTTGGTATCGAGATTATGGAGGTAACCTGGATTATCACGCTCATTTGGGTAGTAGCGTCTCTGTTGACGGAGATTATTGTGTAGCCGGAGCACCGGGACAAATAATCGGTACCGATACTTGTCAGGGGAAAGCTATTATTTTTCATTATGAATATGGTTCTTGGGTACAAAAGGCAACATTGACTGCATCTGACGGTGCCGCAGACAATTACTTCGGCGAAAGTGTGTCCATTAGCGGAGACAATGTAGTGGTCGGAGCACCTGGCAATAATAACGGACAAGGAAAAGCTTACGTTTTTCACAGGGATGGAACAAGCTGGACACAAGTGGCGCAGTTAATAGCATCTTCCGGTAGTCATTTGCTTGGTAAGAGTGTTTCAATACATCAAAATAATATTATCGTTGGAGAGCCTGAGGCATCCGTTTCAACTTCCAGTGACGGAAAAGTTCATCTATTCAGCTTTGACGGTTCAAACTGGGTGCCTTCCGGAGAAATAGTTTCCCCATCCCCCGCTTATTTGGCAAAATTCGGTTATAGTGTTTCGGTCTATGGTAATTATATTGCTATCGGAGAACCTCATATTTACGGAGTGTATGGGACTATATATATTTATCACTTTGACGGAAGTAGTTGGGTGCTAGAGAAAATATTTGGAGGTACGTCATCCTATAATAAATTGGGAACTTCTATTGCAATAAACAATGATTATGTAATCTCTTCCGGTTTTAGTTCAAAAACTCATCTTTTGCATAGAGATGGAACAGACTGGATAGAGCAAACGATTGAAAATAATCGCTATGCCGGAAGTGTCAGTTTATCCGGTGATTATTTTATTCTTGGATATAGTAATAGAGCAAGTATATATAAACGTAATGGTACCACATGGAAACTTGTTCAACATCTTACACAAAGTAATGGGATTCAGGGTGATGGCTTTGGGGGAGATGTTTCAATATCAGGTGACAGAATAACGGTAGGTGCATCATATTATCATTGGACGGTAGAGGAGGCTGGTGCAGTTTATTTTTATAACCATTAAAAAATAAAGTCTTATGAAAAAGATAAAAACAATATTCGCAATATTATGGCTGTTGCCCCTGATGCTTCAGGCACAATTCCTGACTGTTAACAACAACGGGGCTGCCATAACAATAAAAGGGAATACCGCTATTAAAATATCCGGTAACTACATCAACGGTGATTACGGACGGATAAAAAATTCGGGTGTTATCAATCTTAATGGCGTCTGGACAAAATCATCCTCCAATAATGTTTTTCTCACGAACGAAGGCAGGGTCAAATTTACTACCGGAACCGATGTATGCGAAATCGGTGGTAATAGCACCATTTTCGATACATTGATAATAGAAACGGATGTTAACCTGCGTGTCAATACGTTTGTATCGCAAAATCTTAGCTTTACCGGTGGTCATCTGAATTTGTCGCATTACGATCTGAAAATGTCTGCCGGTTCGGATATCACCGGTGCATCCTCATTAAGCTACATTGTAACGGACAATGAAGGGAGTTTGATAAGAACTGCCGGTACAACGCAGGTGGATTTTCCGGTGGGAACATATACGGAATATACACCTGTTTTATTAGAGAACAATGCCGGCAGCGATGAATTTGCCATCAGGATATTCAACGACGTGCTTCAAAACGGCACATCCGGCTCGACGGTTTCCGACATTGAAAAAACCGTAAAACATACCTGGCTCATAACCGACCCCGACGGTTCGATAAACAATCCCGATTTTGACCTTGACATTTATTGGAACGGCTC
>CAYOZZ010000125.1:0-7320 GCA_964408535.1 uncultured Bacteroidales bacterium
TAAAGGTTGGAACAGGATACTCATACAGGTTGGAACAAGCGAGATAAGCAACTCTAACTTCCTGATGAGGATAACCGATGAGGCAGGAAAAAATATTGAAGGGTTAACATTTTCGACACAGTACAATCAATATCCGGAAGAGCAGGACTTCGAAAGTACATCATTCCCGATATTTGCCGAAGAGTATTTTAAAGATAAGATGGAAGAACATCCCGAAAAACTTATTTATCAGCTTATGCTTGCCGAAACATATTTGCGTAACGATAAAAAATATGAAGCGCGCAAAATTCTGACAAAAGCACTTGATAAAGCTCCTGACTGTTCCTATATAATTGTAAAACTGACGGAAGTTTACCTCAGAGAGGATAATTCAACCGAATACTACCTTGCTCTTGATAAGATGAAAAAGGTTGACCCTGACAATCCGGTCTCTTTGACCCTATTGTTCAGCGATGCAATGGACGAAGATGATATTGACAAGGCAAAGGAAATTCTTGAGCAATACAGGAAAGTTAAGGGCGAAGACAGCTACTGGTACGCAAAAAAAATTGCAATCGACCTGAAAGAAGAACAGTACGAAGAACTTATTGACCTTATTAATAACGGCTATAAGAAATATCCTGACAACACACAGTTCGTAACCCTCAAATTCAACATTGATAAAGCATTAAAACGTACACCTACTCCTGAAGCTGTTCTCAAAAAATATCTGAAAAAGAATTATGATGATGATATTATGATAGGACTTGCCGCTTATTACTTTGATAATAATGCCGTGTCGAAAGCTCAGTCTTTGTTTGATAAAATTCTGGAACATAATCCGACTGCTGTGGGATATTTTAAAAAGCTGGCAGGTTTTTACACAAAAATCGGCAAATACGAAAAAGCAATTGAATATTATGAGCAGGCATCGGAAATAGCACCTTTTGTCGGAGATTTGTACAAAAGCAGGGCAAATTCCTATGAGCAGTTAGAAGAGAATGAGAAAGCAATCGAATATTACAAAAAGAGCATTGCTTATAATCCGAATGACTATGAATCGCGGAAGAGTATAAGAAGGTTAGAAGACAAACCCGATATTTTCGACTACTTCGAGAAACCCGATGTTTATGAAATTTTTAAAAATTCACCGTCCGACACTGCTTATCCCGAAGATAACAGTCTGATACTGCTTGACGAAATTCAGTCGGTTGTTTATTCGGGAGGAGGAAATGAAGAGAAGACATTCTTTATGGTTAAAGTATTTGATGCTACGGGCATTGATGACTGGAAGGAGTATGTTTTTTCCGTATCGGATAATGAAAGCATAAGGATTGACAAGGCAGAAGTGCTAAAAAGTAACGGCAGCAAGCTGAAAGCAACAATTAACAACAATCATGTCGTATTTGAATCGCTCGAAGCAGGTGATGCCATTCTGTTGATTTATAAAACGGAATACTATAACGGCAGCACGGTTATTAATCGGTTTTGGGGCAAGCACTACTTTAAGTCTTTCTACTCATCTCTCTTTTCAAGATATAGTCTTCTTGTTGCAAACGACAGGCACTTCAATTACAAGGTTAAAAATTCCGAGTTGAAGCCGGTCATTGAAGATAAGGATGAGTTTAAATTATATACCTGGACGGAGAAAGATAAAAAAGCAATCAAATACGAACCTTTTATGCCGTCAATTGATGATTTTAGTGAGATACTTTATTATTCCAACTATGATTCGTGGAATGACATATCAAACTGGTATTATGATATTTACAGAAATAAAAGCAAACCTGATTTTGAGGTTAAGGAAGTTGCAAACGAGCTTTTCAAGGATAAAGAGGATATCTCCGATTCGGCCAAAGCAAGAATCATATATAACTATATTGTCACTAATATCAGATATATTTCTGCTCCGTTTATGCAAAACGGTATTATTCCGCAAAAGGCCTCGGCAGTTATCAATAAAAAAATAGGTGACTGCAAGGATGTCTCCACTCTTTTTGTCGCCTTGTGCCGCGAAGTCGGTATCGAAGGAAGCCTGGTTTTGATAAATACGAGAGATAACGGTGAAAATGAAATATCCGTACCAATGATTGAGTTTAATCACGCAATAGCAAAAGTTAAACTAAACGGAAAGGATTATTATATAGAACTGACAGCCGATTATCAGCCCTTCTCAACTTTCAGTTATTATCTGAAAAATTCTTTCGCACTCGAAGCCGGTGACGGAGAGAAAAATTATGAACCCTTCTTACTTGACCCTCCTACACGGGCAAAAAATATTATTAAAAGAAACGGAACGGTGCGCTTTGAAGGTAACAGTATGATAGTTGAAAAGAAAAGTCTTAAAACGGGTTATGATGCTGCAATGATGAGAAGTAATTACAGAGATGAAGGTGAGGAGGAACGGGAGAAAGATATCCAAAAATCAATAAGCCTCAATTATCCGAGAGTTAAACTGCTCTCTGTTGATTTCAACGAAAGTCTGATGGATAATTCCGATACACTGAATTATAGCTTTTCATACAAAGTTGATAATGTTTTTTCAAAAATCAGCAATCTGTATCTTCTGAAGTTGCCCCTTGAGTATATTCAGGAATCAGCAGATTTTCTCAATACCGAAGACAGAAAATATCCCATTGAAATAGGAATGTATTTCGGGTTTGAAAAAAATATTGAATCTGTTGATATTGAGATACCTGCCGGAATGCAACTGGCCGAAATGCCCGAAAGTGTTCATCTAAGCTGTGATTATGCCGAATATGCGAAAGAGTTTAAAAAGGAAGGTAATACACTTCATCTTACGCAAAAGTTCATCATTAAAAACGATTATGTCGGTTTAGACGGATACAGTAGTTTTAAAGATTTTATTGAGAATGTTGTAGAGTCAGATTCGCAACAGATAGCCTTTAAGAAAATCTAATTCATAAATTTACTGATGGTTTTGAACAGTTCGGTGGCATTAAGAGGCTTTGTAAGGTATTCGTCGCTGCCGGCTGCAAAACTACGTTCACGGTCTTCGGGCATTGCATAGGCTGTCTGTACTATAATCGGAAGGTCTTTGCGAAATTTCTTAATCATTTTAATAGCATTAAGTCCGTCGAGAACCGGCATTTTAATATCCATAAGAACAATGTCAATATCCTCGTTTTCACGACAAATATCAACAGCCTCTTTACCGTCTTTTGCCCAGATTAATTTTACATTTGTCCGTTGTAAAATGGCTTCAAGGTATGTGTAGTTCAAAACCGAATCTTCTGCAATCAGAATAACTTTATTATTCCAGTTTATCTCGGGTGTTTTCTTTTTAACCTCTTTCTTTTCAGGTTTTTCAGCACCAATATCAATCGGCAGAATAAGTTTGAATACCGAACCGGCACCCTCCTCCGATTCAACTGTAAGGTCACCGCCAAGCAATTCCGCCAACTTTTTCGAAATGGCAAGTCCGAGGCCTGTTCCTTTCATCTCTTTCTCCTGTACCTCTTCCACCTGACCGAACCTTTCAAAAATTAGTTTCTGCTTCTCTTTCGGAATACCAATTCCGGTATCTTTGACATAAAATACAATATTATTCTCCTGCTCAAGAGTAAATCCAAATTCGATATAACCCTTTTCGGTAAATTTCAGCGCATTACCGAGAAGGTTTGACAATACCTGTCTAATTCTGCTTTGGTCAGTGGCAATGGTAAATGATTTCTCCACAGCAGGTTTGTTAAGCCGCAACTCCAACGATTTGTTTCCGTTCCGGTTTTTGATTTTAAGGAATGTGGCATAAAGCTCATCCATCAAATCACTAACATTACATTCGGTCAGGTTAATTTTTATCTTGCCTGCTTCAATTTTTGTAATATCAATAATGTCCTCAATAAGGTTCATCAGAGTATTACTTCCCTGTGTAATATATCTTATAAATTCCTCGCGTTCCGATTTTGAAAGGTCTTCATCAGATAAAATTTCGGAAAATCCTATTATGGCGTTCATCGGAGTACGTATTTCGTGAGACATATTTGCAAGGAATACCGATTTCAGCATATCTGCCTGTTCGGCATTCTCTTTAGCCTCTTTCAGTCTTTTTTCCGACTCAACTATTGCCGTAATATCTCTTATATTAAACATCAAAGCCTCTTTACCCGAATATCGTATTCTGCCGGAATGAATCTCAACCGGTATTGATTCGCCTTCGGAGGTATTAATAACACACCTTTTACTTTCCAGTTCACCGGCAATCCATTTTGAAAAGTCAGCTTTAAACTCATCCCTGCTATCTTTTGGGACAAAATCAAAAATCGTTTTTCCAATAAACTTATCCTCTTCAATCCGGTAAAGTCTGTATGCGGCAGGATTAGCATCAATAATTTCCCCTTTGTAATTCTGGACGATAATGGCATCCGGGGCTTCATAAAACAGAGCTTTAAACCGTTCTTCACTATTTCGCAGCTCTTCCTCGGCAATCTTTCTGTCGGTTATATCTTTATTACTTACCCTGCGGCCAAGATATCTTCCGTCATCTCCATATACCTTCTGACAAATATGATTGATCCACTTCACCTTATTCTGCCGTGTGACTATTCTGTAATCAAATTCAAGAACATCATCCGATTCTTTTTCGGCAATAAGATGCTCATTAAATGCATCAAGGTCCTCGGGATGAGTAATCTCCACCAATAGATTCGGGTCTTTAATAAACTCATCGGCACTGTATCCTGTAATCCTTTCCGAAGATGGCGACATATAAACCATCTCACCGTCAGGGCCTAACCAATATTCCCAGTTATATGTAAAATCGGCAAGCGTCCTCAATTTCTCCTCACTCTTTCTGAAATCATCTTCTGCCTTTATCCTTTCAGTGATATCCCTTATAACTCCCTCAACACCAACCGGTTTTCCATCATCTCCTCTCAGCAGTTTTGCATTCAGAGAGGCAAATATCACCGACTTATCCTTTTTCATCAGTTTGATATCCCGGTCTTTAATAATCCCTTTTTTGAAAAGAATCCTGTTAATTGCCGAAAGTTCGTTAGCATCGAAATAAAGTTTGTCAACGGATTCACCCTGTAATTCATCCGGTGTATAACCTCCTGTTTTCTCAACTGAAGGACTAATCTCTTTTATTGTTCCGTCAATATCAAGTTTGAAATAGACATCCTGGTACGATTCAAATATTCTTCTGTACTTCTCCTCACTTGCACGAAGGGCATCTTCCACAAGATTCCGTTGAAGGGCTATTGCACCGAATTTAACTATCGTTTCAATAGTTTCTGTATTACCGATTTGCACACCCAAAGGAAGAAAAATCATAGCATTTCCAAAGACCACATTGTCACCTGCCAGACCAATCATATAGATATCGCCAAGTTCATCCAGTTTTTTAACCTCCTCATAGATAGCACGCGGAAAAATTGTATTACCCAGCTCAAAAAGACCGTCATTATATTTAAGCAGTTTCCCGTACAAAAGGTCTCTAAGCAGATCCGGGTTGATCTTCGTTCCGAAATTTGTATATTTTTCGGAGATAATCTTTTCAAATTTAGCCTTCAGAATTCCTTCACCTGCCAGATGTTCAATCTTTATACGGCTGGTTCTCCGGTCATAAGAGAGAATAACAACTACCGAGCCTTCAATAAGCTCCAAAAGTTTATCACCGAGAAAACCGTAAACGTTATCTCCGGGCTTAAGCTCGGCAAATTCCATTGATTTTTCCGATAGAAGCTCCAGACTCCTAAGGTATTGCTTCTCCTTTTCCCTGGAGTTTTTTTGAATTGTTATATCACTTGCAAATGACAATAGAGCAGGTTTACCTTCCCAGTCAATCACCACAAAATTACTTTCAACCCATTTGATGTTTCCGCTTTTGTCAATAATACGAAAAACCGTTTTTTCATTTTCATAATTACCCGAAAGTATATCAGACGTAGCTTTATTGAAAATACGGTAATCATGCGGATGAATAAACTCATTAATAAGTGCTACCTCAAGTTCATTCATACTACTGTCAACAAGCCGAAGCATTCTCGAATTGCAAAATTTAATATGATTATCCTGAAGTACAAAAATTGCCTCACGTGCGTTTTCAATAATAATTTTATACGCCTGCTTGCTTTTTATAAGATCGCTTTCAATATTTTTCCTTTCGGTTATATCAATAAATGTGATATTAAAGCCCGTGAACCGTTCATTTTTTGATATCGGGACAAAATGCAATTCACTCCAGCGGGTTTTGCCATCCTTTGTCTTCCACTCTAGTTCAAACACTTCGTCTGTGCGACTCCTGATAATTGTGTCAAGAATATTTTCATATCCCGAATAATCTTCAGGGAGAAGAATAGGTAGTTTTGATATCTTTTTTCCAATAAAATCACTCTCCTCAAACCCGGTAATTTTAAGAAGGGTACTGTTTACGTAATTGATAATTCCTTTGGAATTCAACAAAGCCAGTCCTTCAGGAGCCTTGTCAACAAGATTTTTATACTTCCCGGTTGTTAAGGACAATTTTTCCTCATGCTTAACCGATTCGGTGATATTCCTGAAAAAGCCGGCTATTGATGTTGTTTGATCATCCTGTGCGGGTAAAGCGGTCAGATACACTTCCTGCCAATGACTGCCTTTGGAAGAGTCAATCCGGAGTCGAAACAATTCCGGTTTTCCGGTATCGAATACCCTGGCAATATTTTTTTGTAAAACAGTGGCAGCGGTAACAGGATAAATATCCTTGGGGAGTTTCCCTTTTATCTTCTCCGGTGTGAGGTTGTCGAAGCCGGCAAGCTCATAACTTCCCCACACCTCAATATACTTACCATCCTTATTAAAAATGGCGATAAGTGTATCAGGCATGGCAATGAGAATATCTTCAAAAAACCGTACTTTACCCAATAATAATTTTTTATCAGGCACACCGGCTTTTTGTCCGATATCAGGATTATTTAATCCCTTTTCCCGGTCCATAAAATTTTTTTCATCAATGTCTTTTAAAGACATATTATTACCTCTTATTTTACCAAAAGCACTCTGTTTTCATCCTTTCCGCATAAAAACATGCACTTTACTTGATTTGCTGTTAAAATAAAGCATAAAGCTCTGCCTGCCAAAGCTTTAAACTTATCCCTTATTAAGAAAAAACACCTCTATCAGTTCTTAAGAGGCGCAAGTTATAAAATATTTTTCTAATAAAAAAATATTAGGTAAAGAATTGGGATAATAATACCGATAATTGTCAGAATTGCACCTCTTCTTTTTATTCCGTTTTTGCCACGAATAATAAAGAGTCCGGTTATTGCCAAAAGTATCAAAGCTCCGGCAAAAATATCGGAAAACCATGTCCACCATTTGCCCGGATTGTAATGAAGG
>CAYOZZ010000126.1:0-7721 GCA_964408535.1 uncultured Bacteroidales bacterium
ATATTTCCGTGTATAATTCGACTTTCCCTGATTATGTTCAAGTAGCCGTTTTTGCAAATTATTTGTCTGTCCCTTATAAAACCGTTGGTCTTTCCGGCTTTGGAGTATGTAAACGTAATAGTCCATAGACTAAAAAAGCAGTTATGGAATAAACTAAATCTGTGGAGCATATCGGAATCGAACCGATGACCTCTTGACTGCCAGTCAAACGCTCTAGCCAACTGAGCTAATGCCCCAGATAATAAATATTTCAAACGCTCTAGTCCCGAAAATTTGCAAAACTCCGTTTTGCTTAAATTTTCGTGGATACTCAATTTTTAATGCAAATGAAAACATTTGCTAAAAATTGGTACCAACTGAGCTAATGCCCCATATTTTAAATTTCAATTTACGAAAAACGATTTACGATTTTCGTGGTGCAAAATTATAAAATAATTATAAATTTACAACCAAATTTTTTAAAGTGTGAATCTGTTGTACCGTTAATTTAATATATTCACTTATGAAAAGGCTTTTTGCAGCAATCAAAATTTATCCGTCCGATACTTTCCTTCAGGTTTATTACGGTCTGAAAACAAGATTGAGAAATGATAAAATAAAATGGGTTGACACAAAAAATATCCACATTACTCTTAAATTTTTCGGTGAAACCGGTGAGGATAAGATTCCTGAAATTACGGAGAAACTTACGGAAATTGCACATGTAAGTCCGTTTTTTACAATGAATATTAAAAATGTAGGTATATTCGGCAGTTCGTACAAGCCAAGGGTTATCTGGTTCGGGATTGAGAAAAATGAACAATTGACCGTGCTGGCCTCTCAGGTACTTAATGCAATGGATGAAATCGGATTTAAACGCGACAGGCAGAATTTTGTCCCACACCTGACTGTTGGCAGGATAAAATATATTGATGATAAAAACCGCTTTCAACAAACTATTGATAAATACAAATTTACTGAAATCCAAAATCAGGAGGTTTCAGGTTTCAACCTTTATGAAAGTATTCTGAGACCACAGGGGCCGGAATACAGGATAATTGAGAAGATCGACTTCGCGCAAAATGAATAGAGAGGTACCTTCCCGGCTATAATGTTAAACAATATACTTCAGCTCACTTTGCGGTGTTCGAGTGTCCATATCCTGACCACGGCTGCGGTGGTCAATTATTTCGGCAGAAACGCCTACCATCCTGCCAATCAGGAAAATGAAAAAGCCTATTCTCTGCATATCCTCATCACATATTCTGTTTTCGCGGTAAGCTTTCCACATCAGTTTTAGCGAAATTACCGCAATAACGGCATCAATATTCACACAATAAACATTATTCGATACACCTTCATCATACAGCGATTGTACCAGCTTATGGTAAAACTCCCAAAAAATATTTCCTATCTTTTCATTTCTGAAACGGTTATAGATAAAATCTTCCCGAGGGTCAATATTAATCTGTTTGCCTTTAAAAACCGGATGATTAACGCAGGGAATCCGGTCGTATGAAGAAGCACCTTTTCGCTTGGCCTCTTCCTTGTATTCCTTGTACTGAATGGCTACACGGGTTGATATTTCTCCCACATCGGCAACGGAGGTATCCTCAGGATCTGTCAGGTCAATCCCGTCGAATGATTTAAGAAGAAATTGAATAGCCTCATATCCGTTACCGCCGTGCGAAAGTCCGGTATTTGACAAAAATCCTGCAAAAGCAGTGCTGATATTGTTTCTTGCACTGACACTCTCCTTAGCACCTTTGGCACTTATCGTACCCGGGCCATTTGTAAGCGTCAGAGCCAGCAAAGCCTGAAACTCTTTAAGTTGATTGCCTTTCGGTGCTTCCCCGAAAATTGACCGGTATGCCACTTCGGTAAAAGATGTGTTGAGCTTGTTTAAATCGGTTCTTTCCCTGATAGCCGTTAGCAGGTCATTGTCAAAATTCTTTATTCCCATCCAACTGACCATTTGTGATTCAATGGCAAGATATGTAAACATATTTTCTGCCGTTTCCCTGCTGATTCTTTTCAAAACAAGCGCAGGCAGACTCAAACTCAAAAAGACGGCACTAATAAGAAAGACGGCCGGATTTTCGAGCAAATTGTTTTCAACATATCGGGCCGAATAATAGACAATATTATCAGGTTCAAACTCATCAAATATTTTTTTCATCAGAAACTGTGAAAAATCATCCGGGCTGTTTTTCCCTTTGGGTATAAGAGTCTTTGCCAGTTTCTGAGCAGCATCAAAATCCAGTTTTTGTTGAGTCTCTTTTATTCCAAGTTCCACAAAGAGATCAATTAGAGCTTTTGTGTATGCGGCCGACAACTGAAAATCGGGATGATTGCCAAGCCTGCCTACGGCACTCAGCAGAGCCTCATTGGGCGTGGCGCCGTTGTTTAGTGCTGTCTTTACAATTTCGAATGACAGAGGTTCTGATTTGCTCAGATAGTTCAAACAGATATTAATCAGCTTCAGCTTTGATTCTTTGGGATGCATTTTAGTGATTGCAAAAATCATATTGCTTTCCAAAGGGTTATCTATCAGGTCAATAACCGGCTTTCCGTGTAACTCGGCAACCTGTGTTTCAGGATTGATTCGTGATGCTCCCGACGCATTACGCATTCTCTGTCTCAGAAAGTTCGCACCGAGTTGCTTCTGCGATTCTTCGATTTGTTTATCATAGGGAGGAATAGCTTTTGTAAGCGGAAGTTTAAGATTTTCCGGCAGTTTAAATCCAAAATCCTTTCCCATCCAGGGTTTCAGGTTAAGGTTTCCGATGGGTTCAAAGTCGTTTTTCAGGCCATGGAGTTTATAAAGGGCTTTGGCAGCTAAAGGAACGTGCTGGATGGAGACCACGCGCACACCGCGCTTGCCGACCCGGTCAGGATGTTCAGGGTCAAAGACGGGAACCCCGAAATAGTCGTCGAACCACTTTTCTTTTGATTCTGCATCATCATTCGAACCGGCAAGAGCACCGGCATGACCGACAGCACGTGAAAGATTAGCTTTCCATCGTCCGGTTACACAGGCAACAATGGGCTTTTCAAATCTGAATTTTCCTTCTTCAATCCAGTCAAGAGCCTGTTTTTCGTAAAAACCGCCCGGTTCGACATACATAACGGCAAGCTTTGTTCGCTCGTCATTTTGTGCTGCATACAAAAATTCGGCAGCGGCAAACTGAATAATGATATCCTTTCCCGAACTGACAACGGTGGTTGTTCCTATCCCTTCGGTTTTGAGATATTCGGCAATAGTATTTCCGAAATTTCCCGAGTTTGAATGAATTGCAACAGAGCCTTTAAGCAGGGTTTCTTCAGGATTGTCTCCGCCAAGTGCCCCGCCGATACGGATATGATTCCACGAATCGGCTATACCCAAAGAATTGGCACCGAAAACATCAATTTCGTTTGCCTGACAAATTGCACGAATCATTCTCTGGTCTTTAACACTTATCTTTTCCGTAACAATAACAATTTTTTTCAGGTCGCACTGGCCTGTACTTTTATAATGGCAAAGTTCGGAAACAGCGTAAAACACTGCCTGCGGCGGAAGATAGATTACTCCCGTATCGAAACTATGGTTTTTCACAACTTCGGCAAGGCGTGAATATACCGGAATATCTCCGGCGGGTGTCTGAAGTTCACCTGGACGGCCGTATTGAACTCCGGCAACCACATTTCCTCCGCTGAAAGAATGAGAAACGGGGGTAACCTTGCGGCTTTCGTTTCCGAGAATATTCATAATCACAACCCTGTTTTCAGGAGTTGCCACCTCTTTTAAACTCTTTATTCCTACAAAATATGGAAAGGGGTTATTTTTTTCTGTCATCGTTTTTAATTTTATTCACAATTAATACCTGTTTACAGGTTACATCAATTTAGTGATTTTTCAACATCCAGTTATCAATATCCACGGCATACTGTATTACTTCAAGCATAGAACTGTCGTATCCGAAAAATTTATACGGTATCTCAAGATTATCAAGAATATTGGCAGCGTAGGAGAAACCCTTTATAAGGTTAGGGCCGCCACGGCCTACAACAACATAAATATCGGGTTTTCCGTTAGCAGCTGCATAATCGCGCAAAGCATCGAAAATTCCTTTAAAAGTAACATAAATGTCCGTATTGTTGGCTTTCCCTCCGATAACCAGCAGGACATTGGTGTTTTTCATCCAGTATTTATAGGTTATGGAAGCAATATCGTACATTTTTTCGTAGGGCGGGTTACCTCCGAAATCGCTTGAAATTGTTGTTTTTGTTGAAAGCACTTCGGTCGCAGCACTGTTGGCTCCTCCTCCGAACATAAACGGAGTTATTGTTCCTTCGGGATTGATAACAACCACATCACTTTGTCCCTGGTAGGTTCTGAGCTGGTTGATTTCGGCCTCAAAATCGGTAAGATCGGTATGGAAAACTTCGGGAGGAATATTTAACCGCTTGTATTGCGGATTATCCTGATCGAACTGTGCTTTGAAATCACACGCAACCGGGACGAGCCGTCCGTCACGGTTTTCCATTCTGATGGGATTTATTTCAAGGGTCGTGAATCCGAAATCGTTGTAAAGATTCCAAAGTTGTGGAAGATATTGAGTCAATGGGCTGATTATCTCCGACGGGGCTTTAAGCTGAGTAAGTGCATCAATAATGTGATACGACTTCAAACCTGTGATGGCATCGAATGAGCCTTCGAATATCATACTTTTATCAAGCTCCTCAATATCCACACCTCCGTGGTGGGTCATCGTGAAGTTTACGCGGCGACTGACAGTTGAGACGGAAAAGTTGAAGTAAATCTCATAAGAGGAGGGGATAAACTCTTCAAAAGTCACTCCGTTCGACTGTATTTTTTCGTTGTGGAAAAAGTGTTCGGCAAAATAGAGTTGTTGTTTTGCTTTAAGGGCATCGCCGACCGTACTTACTATTTTTACCAGTCCGGCTTTTCCTTTTTTACCAACACCGCCGTAAAACACAGGTTTTACAACACACTTTCCCCTTTTATGGATTAGATTTTCTATTTCGTCCATTGTGGCATCCGCATCAAGGATTTCCGGTATTGGAAAGCCGGAAAGACTGAGAATCGGTGCTCCGTATTTCATTCCTGTTATTCGCATAAAACAATTCGTTTGGATAAAACAATATTTGGCTCCCGTGTTTAGAACAACATCAAAACCTCACAAATATACGAATAATTTTTTAAACCGGAATTTGATAAACAAGGCCAAACAGGTTTTTAAAACCTGTTTGGCCTAAAAAAGCCCGTATTACAACAGCAACACGGGTTTGGTTTCATTTGCAATTACACAAATCACTTTTCTTCATCTGTATTAACCTGTTTTTTAACGAGAAAATGACTTATTACAAGTGCAAGCCCGCCAAAAAGGAAGATCATAGAGAAGTAAGCCGCTTCAGGTACATCAATAAATGATTCGGTAACCGAAAGAACATTTCCAATCAGGATACCAAGGGCGACTCCTATCAGCAAAAGTCCGTATTTCAGCGATTGTCCGGTTGAAACCTTATTACAAAGGTATTTGTCCGGGTCAAGTCCGCGTTCAATTACCATCATTCGTTCTTTTTTTCTGTTTGAGAGATAAACGATTCCAAGTATGCTACCAAATATTACCGACAGGATAAAAACGGGCTGTAGTGTTATCATAACAATTTCATTTTAAATTTATAACTTGTTTTTTCACCTCTTTTGACGCCATAAAAATTTACAGGTTACAAATTGCTCGTCAATGATTTATTTTTTGTATCTTTCGCATTTTGCAAAAGTGTAACCGATAGGTTATCAAAACGTCTAAATATCAAATGGCAATCAACAAAGATCAAATATATATTGATAAAGTTATTGGCGGTGACCTGTCAGCCTATACCTATCTTGTTGATAAGCATAAGGATATGGCTTTTTCGGTTGCATTACGGATTGTCAGAAACTATGAAGATGCGGAAGAGATTGTTCAGGATGCTTTCGTAAAAGCATATCAAAATATGGAGGCGTTCAGAAATAAATCCAAGTTCTCGACCTGGCTTTACAGGATTGTCTTTAACGCTGCCGTATCGCGAACAAGAAAGAAACGTCTGGAATCAACAGACCTTGACGGCTTTGTAGTTGATAACTATACGACAGATGAAATT
Organism: uncultured Bacteroidales bacterium; assembly: GCA_964408535.1. GTDB lineage: Bacteria > Bacteroidota > Bacteroidia > Bacteroidales > JAADJA01 > JAADJA01. The sequence goes on from CAYOZZ010000126.1 coordinate 6,130, forward strand.
AAAGAAAACGTTAACAAACTTGATTTTGACGAACAGAAAAATCTGGCAAATAAATTGATAAATGAGCTTCCGCCACTTGAATACACACTTATTAACCTTTTTTACCGTGAGGAGTGTTCAATTGAGGAGATTAGTGAGATAACAGGATTGTCGGCATCGAATGTGAAAGTGAAACTACACAGAATAAGAAAAAAATTATATAGCGAATTACAGAAAATACTTGATAAAGAATTAAATACGATATACTTATGAATAGCAATAATATGACACAGGACGATTTTATTAAAAAATTAATCGGAGAAACAAAACTCGAAAGTCCGTCAATTGATTTTACCCAAAGGGTTATGACTGATATTGAAAATCTCAGCAGAGAACCTGTTTCAATAACCGATTTCATTATCAGTAAAATCTGGTATTTGATTCTTGCCGTTATGATAGTTGTTGTTATTGCCGGGGTTTTATATTTTACACCGGGTTCGAGGGAGTTGATATTGAGGGAATACAGACCCCTGCTTTTTGACTTGCCGCAAATAGTAATTAATAACTTCCGCAATCTGTTCAGCTCCGTAAAAATATCTTCGGTAACTGTAGTTATCCTGATTTCAATCGCTTCAATTTTTGCCGCAGACCAGTTTGTCAGAAAACCGGGCAGAAGGAGTTTTATGTTTTAACCGGATTTATTTCATCATCTTAAAAATATTATATTTCAAAAAATATTCATACTTTTGTAATCTAACATATTAAGTATGACAAACTGGAAGGAGCATATTATAACTGATAAAGCTATTTTACTTGGAAAACCTGTTATCAAAGGTACCCGTATATCCGTTGACCACATTATAGGTTTGTTGGCACAAGGATGGTCTGAGGAACAAATTCTTGAAAATTACCCTAGATTAAGCAAGGATGATCTGACAGCGGTTTTTAGCTATATTCATTTATGTATGAAAGACGGATTATTATTTGACTTGCCAAAACAAACGGCCTGATGAGAATTCTTGCAAACGAAAATTTTCCAAAGGCAAGTGTCCTTTTTCTTATATCGAAAGGATATGATATAAAATCAATTGGAAATGATTTTGCAGGGATAACCGACGAAGAGGTAATGGAGATTGCAATTGAAGAAAATAGACTGATAATTACTTTTGACAGTGACTATGGTGAACTGATTTATAAGTTTGGATATAAACCACCGGCTGGGGTCGTTTATTTAAGGCTATCTGAATATTCTCCCGTGTATCCAGGCCGGATAATACATAACATTTTATCAAAAATAAAGCTGGAATTTAAATTTAGACTAACTGTTATTGACCAAAATGGAATAAGACAGCGAAAGTATTAATGCCTACGAAATTAGTAATTGAATAAATAAATCCGTTCCCGTAATTTTGTTTTTGCTAATTTTGCCTGCTTAAAACTGACATCACACATGGAATACAACGAAAAAAAAACGGGGGATTTGAACAAAGAAGAATCCAGATCATTGAATTTCCTCGAAACGATTGTTGAAGAGGATATAAAAAACGGGAAAAACGAAGGCAGGGTACACACACGGTTTCCGCCGGAACCCAACGGTTATCTCCATATCGGAC
>CAYOZZ010000127.1:0-4516 GCA_964408535.1 uncultured Bacteroidales bacterium
TTGTTATTTTCCAGGGCCTCCATCAGTTGTACTAAAGTCGAGCTTGCTTTGTCAATCTTTCCGTCGTTAAGTTCGGCAAGCAGATGAATGGTGAAAGAGCGGTTTACTTCCCTGTTCGGAAAATTCAAGACAATTGTTTGCTTAAACGGGTCATAATTTTTTATTGTAAGATAACCGGTCTGGAATAAAAGCGAAATAAGCGAAATATTAGTAATTTCATATTTGTTCAATTCATCTTCAAAAATAGTTTTGTTCTCAAGGTCGAAAGTAGTGTATTTTTTCTCTTTTATTAATTTCATCAGGAATGTAGGTGTTCCCGTGCTGAACCAATAATCCCTGAAATCTCTTTTATAAAAGAAATTTAAAATTGAAAACGGATTATAGACAAAGCTTCTGCCGTCCCACGAATAGCCGTTGTACCAGCGTTTAATTTCTTTCATAATATCGTCGAATATTCCTACGTAATCCTTTGCAACTTTTTCAATGTATTCCGGAAAATAATTTTCAAGTTCTTCCTGTGTATATCCTGTGATAGTAGCATAATCTTTATCCAAAGTAATATCGTTCAGATTATTCAAATCGGAAAAGATTGATACCTGACTGAACTTTGAAACACCAGTTACAAAGAAAAACTTTATGTAGTCATCCGAATCCTTAATTATCGAATAAAAGCTTTTCAGAATCTTACGGTTTTCCTCTGCCTGTGGAATGTCGTCAATATAATCAATTATTGGCTTGTCGTATTCATCAATGAGAATGACCACTTTTTTATTTTTCGAAAGTTTTTGTATCAGTTCTTTGAATTTGGATGAAAAAGAGGGTTTTTCAAGTGAAATATCGTATTCTCCTGCTATATCGAATAGCATATCATCTATTGCTCTCGCCAATCCCAAATTTATGTAATCAACCGTAGAAAAAGAAATTTTAATAACCGGATACTTCTCCCACTCAATTTTATCATATATCCACAATCCTTCAAACAGCTCTTTGTTGCCTTTGAAAACCTCCTTAATTGTGTTTAAAAACAACGACTTTCCGAAACGGCGGGGACGGGAGAGAAAATAGTATGACGCGGAATCAATGAGCTTATAAACAAATTCCGTTTTGTCAATATAAAGGAAATCTCCTTTCCTTAACTTTGAAAACTCTTGTATGCCGATTGGTAGTGCTTTCATATATATTTGTAACTGCTTTACAAAGATAATTGAAAATTGTTTATGCTCACAAAATTTTTGAATTATCAGACTTTGATTCGTAGTGAGTATTATGCGTTTATGGTTAATCAGCAGTATTATAAAATTTCAATTCCGCTTTTTCCCCGTCGAAAACTACATAGGAAAAATTGGTAATCCAGTCGCCGATACTGAAATAGTGAGCCTTTTGTCTTATGGGAATAACTGCGGGTTTATGAATATGTCCGAATATGAAGTAATCAATATCTTCACCTTTGTCTATTATTTCATTGCAAAATCCCGAAATACGTTCCAATCCTTTTCTGTTAACCTCTTCCAATCCCTTGTTTATATTTGCCACGCGTGATTTTTCAGTCCAGTAAAGCCCCATTGCGGTTCCGATATCGGGATGCAGCCATTTGAATAACCATTGGTTGAATCTGTTTCTGAAAACTTTTTTCAGAAATTTATATCCGTTGTCGCCTTTTCCCAGTCCGTCGCCATGTCCGAGAAAAAATCTTTTGCTTCCAATCTGTTTTATCAGTGTATCAGGATAAATTTTAATATTCAATTCCTGCTCAAGGTAGTCAAAGGCCCAAACATCGTGGTTTCCTCTGAAAAAGTAAACCGGAATTCCGGAGTCGGTTATTTCGGCCAGTTTTCCGAACAGCCTTACATATCCCTTTTGGATAACCGTTTTATATTCAAACCAGAATTCGAAAAGGTCGCCCATAAGATAGATTTCCGCAGCATCCTTATTAATCTCATCAAGCCATTTAATGAAAAGGCGTTCACGCTCAAGACTTTTCTCTTTTGTCGGAACTCCGAAATGACTGTCGGAAGTAAAATAAACTTTTTTGCCGGGTGCTAACTCACTCAAAATTATTTGTTTTTGTATAATTCTTCTAACTTTTCAATGATTTTATTCAGATCTTTATCTTTGTAAATTATCTTTCTTTTACTGTCAACGATATAATAGAACGGTAAATCGCCCGGCAGATTATATGCCTTTATAACAGGGGAGTTCAATGCCTGAAGGTCGCTTCCCTGAATCCAGGGCAATTTATCAAGTTTAATAGCTCCCATCCACACCTTCCGGTTTTCGTCCAGCGATACTCCGAAAATTTCAATCTTATGCTTTCTTAATTCCTTATACTTCGAGATGAGAGTTTTGTTATCCTGCCTTGACTTGGCATTCCAGCCCGCCCAGAAATAAATCAGCACATAATCATTTCCGTCGAAAGCAATATCTCTGAGCGATACAAAACTGCCGGAAGTATCTTTCATAACAATATTCGGAGCTTTCATTCCGGGACGTACCTTTTTTTCAGCTTCAAATCTGTCGAATTTCCTTAATCTGATTTTTTCAACCCTGTCATGATTGTCAAGAGCATGCTCATTTTCGGGGTATTTAATCATCAAAGCACTGTCGAGTTTATGAAAATATTCAAAATCTTCGTCTTCATCCAAAACTTCATTCCTGCCGAATTTGCGATTCAGCACAAGTAGCGTTGCAAGTGACGAAGGATGAGCGGAAATGAATTTTTTCACATACTCTTTCTGGTTCTCAACAACTTTATTGTATATCGAATCAAGTTTTTTCTTTACATCCAGGAAATCGGGTTTATACTGCTCGCTTGCAAATACTTTGTAAAGTGAATCGACTCTTGCTTTTTGCTTGTTCATAAACATTTCAAACTCAAGCAACAAGGATGAGCCCGGTGAGCCTTTTACGGAATAACCGTTAAGAAACATTGAGCTGTCGGATTCTACCTTTACTTTTTCTCCCTTATTGAGCTGTAAAACAAGATAGCTGTCATCTCCTGCACTCTTCAAAAGATAAAATCCATCCTGTTTCTGTTTCAGTTTAAAAGCAAAATCACCATTATCATCCGTTTTTACGGAATCGAGCATTATAACGTCGTGCACCTTAATCTCCTCCAAATAGACATACTCCTGAGGATGAGCGGAAAACTTACCCGATATAACGGTTGTTGCCCCTTCCTCCGTTCGGTTACAGGAAAATAGTAAAGTCAGGGTTAGTGCTGTATATATTAAATGTTTGGCATTCATTCTAATAATCTGTTTGTATGTCTTCAATAGTAGTACCGGAATTGTTTATCCGAATTTCAAAATTTCATCAATCTTAGAAAAATCCTTGCAAAATTAGACTAAAATTTATTATCTTTTCAATTACCGATAAAATCTTAACCTCTATTAACCGGAAAGGGAGGAAATACGGATATTGCATATTTTTGTTCATTTTTTGAACAATACTCATATTTTACTGTTTGATAAGCATATAACAAATAAAATTGACAACGAAAATGAAAAAGACTTTTTTAACAATTACAGTATTAGCTTTTCTAAGTGGATTATTTTTAACCTCAACTGCATTTAAGATTACAAATACACAAAAGGAGTCAGCTCCCGAAAACCTTTTAACTATCCCCGACAGTGTTAATAAAGTATTACAGGACAAATGCTTCGACTGCCACCATAGTGGTTCGGAATCAATGAAAGCAAAAATGAAGCTGAAGATAGACAAATTACCCACACTATCGAAACGTAAATTGGTTTCAAAACTGGACGGTATTGCCGAATCTGTTGAAACGAAAGATATGCCGCCGAAAAAATTTATTAAAAAATATCCCGAACAGGCACTTACTGATGCAGAGGCTAAGTTGCTGATTGACTGGGCTAACGGTAGTATAGACAAAATAATGAAATAGATAATAATTAAACTTCTTGTGATATGGTACGCAAAATTCTGATTATAGCAGTTGTGTTATTTGTGATAATTCAGTTCATTCCGACCGGCAGGCCGGATAACAATCCGGTACCTGGAAAAGACATTCTTGAGATTGAAGATGTTCCGGATGAAGTTGCGGTGTTATTGAAAACCGCCTGCTACGACTGTCATTCACAGCAGGTTACATATCCCTGGTACTCCTATGTTGCACCTGTCTCTTTTCTTGTCGCACGTGATGTCAGAGAGGGTCGTGAGCATCTTGATTTCGGTCATTGGGGCGATCTGAGCAAACGTAAGCGGATAAAAGCACTTGATGAGATTTCGGAAACTGTGGAAGAGGGAGAAATGCCGATGAAGATTTATCCGATAATGCATCCCGGGGCAAAACTGACTGATGCTCAAAGACAAAAAATAATGGAATGGTGCGAATCGTGTGCCGATAAACTCTTTGAATAATTAAAATAATCCCTTCAGAACAACTGATATTGAGGGGGCTAATATGCCATTTTTATTTTGTTCTTTTTTTAAAATATTCTCAATTATCTTTTCTTCGTGTGGAACACCTTTTAGCAAGGTTGACAGTTCCATATAT
>CAYOZZ010000128.1:0-2988 GCA_964408535.1 uncultured Bacteroidales bacterium
CGTTGAAAGTGTAACGGTTTTTCCAAATGATACAATTGTTGATTGGATATTGGTCGAATTGAGAGAAACGTCAGGAGATGCTTCGTTAGCGACATCGGAATCTATTGTCGCACAAAAGGCCGGTTTCCTATTAAAGAATGGATTAATAACAGGTAGAGACGGAATCACTCCGATTCAAATTGCTGCAACAATAGATGAAAACATTTATGTTGTAATATGGCACCGGAACCATCTCGGGATAATGTCGGCAGTTCCTTTGACAGAAAGTAACGGGGTTTACTCCTACGACTTTACAACAGGTGCAGATAAAGCTTACGGAGTAAACTCACAAAAAGAACTTGCTCCCGGTAAATGGGGAATGATATCGGCTGACGGTAATGCAGACGGAATTATTGATAATCTTGATAAAGAAAACATCTGGAAGCCGCAGGCAGGTGAACACGGATACAGGTCAGGTGATTTTAATCTGAACGGAGAGGTGAACAATCAGGATAAGAATAACAGATGGGTTCCGAATAACGGTAAAGGTTCAAAGGTGCCGGATTAGACAATGAAATTAAATCTTTGCCCCCTTGGTTTCATAATAAATACGAGGGATTTTATTCCTATAATTCGATAATAACCTGTGTGCCGGAAATATTTCTGTTTTTGTCAATCAAATCCATAACATTATAAGAAATAGACCTTTTATAAAGTTTGTTATAGCTTTCAACTATTGTGGATATTATACTTAATCCTTTTCCTGTACCGGTAGTTTTTAACTGCCGGGAGTGCTGACGGCCTATTCCATTGTCGCTAATGCTTATTGTTATTTTGCTTTCATTTCGTTTTACGAAAATTTCAAGTTTTCTATTATTTGGTTTCGGCCGTAATCCATGCTTGACGGCGTTTTCGACAAATGTAAATAAAAGTGAATGGGGTATTTTGATTTTGTCAAGTTCAATATCTTCATCTGCTTCAATAATAAATACGAGTTCATTATCCAATCGTTTTTTCTGAAGAATTAAGTAGTCCCTGATAAAATTTAGTTCTTCTGCAAGGCTGGTTTCTATTTTGTCGGCATATTTTAATCCACGGTGAATCAGCGATGAGAATTTCCCGAAATAATATTGTGCATCTTTCTGGTTTTCGTGCATAAACATATACCCGATATTATTTAATGCATTTAGCATAAAGTGTGGTTCCAGTTGTCTTTTTGAAATAGCCATTTGCTGACTGATTAACTGTCTCTCGGTCTCAAATTTTCGCTGTGCAATTTTCGTTTGTATTCTCTGCAATAGCCAAAATACAAGAAACAATAATGCATAAACTCCTGCGTAAGCCGGGTATTTTAATGTGTAGTAATGGTTTTTCCGGTATTTGATTTTGTAAATATTATTGCCGGCCTGTAACATTAAAACGGGTTGACTTTTGATTTTGTCATAGATAAGTTCAAAATGCTCATCATTTGAATATATTGTTTTAAGTAACTTCAATGACAATACATCTTTTAAGCTTTGGCGGTAAGCCAAAAGAAAAACCTCGGCATTTTTATTGTGACCTATCATTAGCATTTCGTTTTGACCATCATTGTCAATATCCATTAATCTGATATTATTAGATCCTAATCCATTAATATCCAAATCCGGTGAGTAAAAGAGAGTGATGTTTAATGATGTATCTGTTTGGTAAATATTTCCTGAATTATCAATAAGATATAGTTTGTCAGTACGGCTAATTTGCGGGTTAATAAACTCAATATTCCTAAACTTTTTTCGTTCAATACTTTTTTTATTCAGTAGTTTCCCGTTTTTATCAAATAATATGAGATGTATTTCGTTTATATTGGTTTTTGCAGAATTGCTGTAAAGAGATACCGCAATGTATTTATTATCTTTTTCCTTGTAAAACACTGGTCTTATTGATGAAGCTATTCCCATATCAAATTTTATTGGAGGAAAACAAAAGTCCATTGCTACCGGGTCAATCACCATAAGCCATGTTGCGCTGTCGGTATAAGGCATCTCATAGTTGATGTTTTCAGGTGATCCAACACTACCGGTAATTTCATCTATATCATCACCGTTTATGTCCATATAATAAAAGCCGGACTTAAAACCGGAAGCACTTTTTGGAGATATCCTTAATGAATCATTAACAATATTATAGGAAAAAGTATTTCTTGGAAATTTTGAAAAACCACCGTAAATAAAAAAAATGTATTCAAAAAATCCATCTTTATTAATATCAATCAATCTGCCACCCCAGTCAACAATATCATTTTTCCCGTTTTTAAAAGTGCCGGCCTTACATATAAAACGACCATTAACTTCCTTGCCATTATCCAGCATCAATTCTTTAATGCTGAGAAATAGAGAGTCGTTATCAATAGTAAGGCAATATATCTCGGCAAAACCATTGTTGTTATAGTCGCCAAAATATGGTTTGAACAGCCGCAGCCACTTTCCTCGTGGCATCCACTGGTCATAAATTTTGTTTTCAAGATTGAAGTGTTGAACCCTGATTTCCTTTTTTTCTTCGGGATAATTATAGCCTGTTGCAATTCTCTCGCTTATGCCATCTCCGTTTAAATCATAATAGAAGGTTTTGTCAAAATCACCCCTTTGCTCCGTCTCAATAATCTCAGCAGTATATTTAGCAAAGAAATCAGGAATTATAAAAACTAAAATTAAAAAGAGGTATAGCGATAGAGATGCAGGATGTAACAGCAAAAAGACATTATCAGTCCATTTAATACTTTTTATATGGTTAAGCAACTTCACAATTGTCTTAGTAAATTTATAAATTTAAGCAAAAGTAATACTATTGTTTAGTATAATCATAAACTAATATCCACTAAAAAATAAAAATTTGCTTTTTCCTCGAATTACGTAAGTGGAGCGCAATGCAATAGCTTCCCCGGCAACGGGATTGCTTATTTTTCAAACGGATGAAACATCGGAGTCTGTTTTATTCGTTTAAAATCGGAAAATGATACTATTACGGAAA
>CAYOZZ010000129.1:0-10475 GCA_964408535.1 uncultured Bacteroidales bacterium
TGGTACATATCATTATATTTCAGGAATATATGACAGTTACAGCGATGCGGCAAAGGTCAGAAATAAAATGAGAATCGAAGGTAACTGGGACGCTATTGTTATTGGTAAGAATCTTTCCTTTCAAGATCCCGAAGATGATGACTATTTAACCGAAGATTTCAGAGATTATTAATTGTTTTTGGGGAATTATTGTGTAATATTCATTATCTTTGCATTTTTTAAAACATTAAATACTAAAAGATGAAAAAATCATTGATTTATTTATTTCTTGCAGGCATTTTTTTGTCATCATGCTCATCACTTACCATAACAACCGATTATGACAAATCAGTTGATTTTACCAAGTATAAAACATTTGAATATTACGGATGGGCGAAGGAGAGTGACAAAATTCTGAACGACCTTGACAAAAAACGTATTGAGACTGCCTTTTCCGATGAACTTTATAAAAGAGGATTGTCTTATGTGAAAGAGGACGGCGATCTTATCGTTACACTTTTTATTGTTGTTGATGAAAAAACCGAAACAACTGCCAACACCACAACAGCAGGCGGATATTACGGTTATGGCGGATATTACGGCTACGGACCCGGTTGGGGCTGGGGCCCGGGTATGGGATATTCCTATACAACATATTCGACTTACAACTATAAAGTAGGTACTTTGGTAATTGACATTTATGACAAAAAGGAGAAACGTCTGATATTTGAATCCGTCGGGTCAAAAACCCTTGATACAAATGCCGACAGAAAAGAAGCAAATATCCGCTATATAGCCGAAAGAATGATGAAGGACTACCCTGTTCAACCTTCCGAAGAGTAGTGTACGTTCATAATAAATACAAAAGCCGGAATCATTTGCATTTCGGCTTTTGTATATTTTTACGCCAACTGTTTATTACATTTTGAAATATTATGAAAAAATTATCGAAAGGTAAAAAAATTCTCGCAGGAATAGTCACGGGAGTTGTGGTTCTGGTAATTATAATACTATTAAGTGCGGATATTTACATATCACACATATTACATAATAAAATTGAATCGAAAGTTAATGAAAACCCTGAAGTTCCATATACTTTGGAAGTGAGCAAAATTAATGTCGGTATTTTCTCGGGGTCACTTAAATTAAAGGGTATAACAATTACACCGAAACATTCCTTAACCGACAGCCTCGCTTCGGGAGCTGTGAAATCGGTTGTTAAAGGAAACATTAAGGTTGTAAAAATCACAGGCGCCCATATTATCGGATTCCTGAAGGAAAAAGAATTGACCATAAGAAAAGTTACAATACGCGGGGCGGACATTACGGCACTTAAAAACAAAAATGCAGAAAAACCGGAAAATAATAAACCGGACTCAACGGATATTAAAAAAAGCCCTTTTTCGGATAATTTCAACGGACTGGTAATTAAAAAATTTTTACTTGATGATATTAACTACACCGAACTCGATTTTGAAAAGCAACAAGATACTCTGCTTGTTTTACGGTCACTGACAGTTGGTATTAATGATATTGTTTTCAACAGACAGACATATTCCAATCCGGTACCGGTTTCATTTGACGGACTAACGGTTGGTGTTGAACATTTGTCGGAAAAATCAATGAAATTTTATGAGATAAGCACTACCGGAATTGATTTGAATTTAACCGACACAATAATTGTTATTAAGAATTTCAGTTTTTTACCAAAATTCAGCAGAAAGGAGTACAACAAAAGGTTGAAACATGAAAACGACCTTTTTTCCATAACAACAAAAAGTGTGACTTTTAACGGGCTGGATTTGAAAAAATTACTTAGTCTCAAAAGCGGTATTAAATTGAATTCCATTGTTGTACAAAGCCCTGATATTGTAATTTACAGGGATAAAAATTTACCTGACCCGCCTTACAAATATCATCCGTTGCTTGCCGGACTGATTAAAAAAATCCCGGTTCCTTTCACCGTAGATTCCGTTTTCATAAAAGATGGAAACCTCGTTTATGCCGAAAAACAAAAACATACCGAAACTCCTGGCGAGGTTAGTTTTACAAATCTTAATATTACTATCGGAAATGTTACTAATAACCCTGACAGGCTTGCCGAAAACCATTTTATGCCTGTTGATATTAAAGCAAAACTCTATGGAAAAGGGAAAATAAATGCAAGACTGGATATTGATCTCACCTCAGATAATGAATCGTTTAATGCAAAAGGCAGCCTGGGGCCGATTAATGCATCTGCGTTTAATAAAATGACGAAAGAGCTTCTGCTTGTTAAAATAACTTCAGGGAAGATTAAAGGGGCATTGTTTAATTTCAGTGCCGACGACGACGTTTCAAACGGAGAAATAATCGTTAATTACGAGAACCTTAAGGTTAATCTTATAAAAGGCAAAGATACTACTAAAAAGGCAAAATTTATGTCTTTCGTTGCAGGTGGTGCACTGAAGAAAAATAATATGCCTGGTGACAAAAAGTACAGGACAGGAATAATCAACTTTGAAAGAGCCAAAGGAAAAGGATTCCCCAACTATTTATGGAAAAGTATTCTGTCGGGACTGGTTTCGACAATAGCACCCATCGGCGAGAATAAAAATCAAAGAACAAAGAGCAAAGCTATTAAAAAGGAACACAGGAACGATAATAAAGAATCAAAAAAGAAAAAAAGAAAGAGAGGTAAAGGATAAATACTTAACCGGTTTCGGTATTTTATTTCGCAGCAACAGCAAATTCCAACAAACAACCATTCAGAATATAAAAGATTCGGAATGAGCTACTTATATTTATTGTTGCTCCTCCCAAACAATTTTTCAATCAAATCGGGCCTTCGCATACTTTTTAAAAGGGATTTTATCCTGTTACGGTTTTCAGGTTTATACCAAAAGAAAAAGAGTTGTTGAAGTTTTTTATCTTTCAACGACCTTGCCCTGAATATTTTTTTTCCGGTATAAGGATTTATTCCGGTGTAATACATAACCGTTGCCAGAGTCATCGGTGTCGGTGTAAAATCCTGAACCTGCTCCAGCCTCAGCCCCAGCTTTGATGTTTCAACGGCAAGTTCGGCCATATCTTCTGTTTTGCAACCCGGATGACTTGAGATAAAATATGGAATTATCTGCCGCTTTGCATTATCTTTCCTGTTCAGATTATCAAATAATTTCTTCAACTCCAGAAAATAGCCGAACGAAGGTTTGCGCATAACTTTCAAAACTCCGTCATTAGTATGCTCGGGTGCCACTTTCAATCTGCCGGAGACATGATATCTGATCAGTTGCTCTGCATATTCGGTATAACCGTTTGCTTTATCTTCCTCTTCGGGTCTTCCGATAAACAAATCGTACCTGACCCCGCTACCGACAAAAACTTTCTTAACACCGGGATGATTCTGTGCTTTTTTATAAATCCGGGTCAGCGGTTTGTGATTTGTAGCCAGATTGTTACAGATCTTAGGAAAAATGCAGCTTGCACGCCTGCAAGTATCGCAAATTGATAAATCAATGCCCTGCATCTTGTACATATTTGCAGAAGGTCCTCCGAGGTCGGTAATTACGCCGTTAAAACCGGGTGTTTTCGTAATTGCATCCACCTCTTTCAAAATTGATTTTTCGGAACGGCTGCTGATGAACTTTCCCTGATGAGCCGAGATGGTACAGAAGCTGCATCCTCCGAAACAACCTCTGTGAAGCGTAACGGAATCCTTAATCATTGCGTACGCCGGAATCGGTTTTTTCTTGTTGTATTTCGGATGCGGCAAACGTGTAAAAGGCAAATCGTAAACAGCATCCAGGTCCTTCTCTTTCGTCAAAGGATAAGGAGGGTTAACAACAACATATCTATCACCGGTCTGCTGAATAAGAGTTTTTGGAAACACAAGATTTGATTCGGTCTCAATATGAGCAAAATTCTTTGCAAAATCCATTTTGCTTTTCAGGCATCTTTCGTGCGAATTCAGTACGATAGCCTCATTCTCATTAAATTCCGGTTTTTCTGTTGCTATATATGCTGTTTGCCTTATTGAATAAAGCGATTCGAAAGGTTCGCCATTACCGAGTTTGTGCAATATCTCTTTAACAACCTGTTCGCCCATTCCGTAAATCAGCAGGTCGGCATTGCTGTCGGCAAGTATTGAGGGTTTAAGCCTGTCAGACCAGTAATCGTAATGAGTCAGACGCCTTAGCGAGGCTTCGATTCCGCCTAAAATTACCGGAACATCAGGAAAGAGTTGTTTCAGGATTTTAGAGTAAACCGTAGCTGCATAATCGGGCCTTGCACCCGCTCTGCCTGCCGGAGTGTAGGCATCATTCGAACGCAAACGTTTTTGAGCAGTGTAATGATTAACCATTGAGTCCATATTGCCGGCAGTGACACCGAAGAAAAGTCTCGGTTTGCCCAGCTTCCTGAAATCACGAAGATCATCCTGCCAGTTCGGTTGGGGCACAATAGCAACCTTAAATCCCTCATGTTCAATCACCCTCGCAATAACGGCAGCTCCGAATGAGGGATGATCAACGTAGGCATCGCCTGAAATAAGAATTACATCCAGCTCATCCCAGCCACGCTGCTCAACCTCCTTTTTTGTAACGGGAATCCAGTTCGATATGTGAAGACGCGAATCCAAAGTATTGAAAATTAATTGCAAAAGTAAACAAAATAGATCATCTCCTTAATTCAGCCTTATGCACAATGAGTTTTATAAATTAATGAATTAGCAGGAAAAACTACGGTTTAGTGTTACCCCTTCCGGAATTTTAAAAACATTCTGAATCTTTTATACTTTTCAAATCGCAAATCGTAATTCGTAAATCGTAATTCGTAAATCGTAAATCGTAAATCGTATTTCGTCAATTCCCTCTCAATACTCCTTAGCAACAGCCTCTCCCCTCAGTATCTGCAAACCGTTCAAAGCAAGAGCTCTCATTTCGTCCTCACCCGGATATACGCTGACCTGTGCTATTTTATGAACCCGTTCGCCAATCATATTTACAAACCATTTTGAATTTGCCACACCACCTGTTATCAGTATTCCGTCAACCTCACCTTTTAAAACGGTACTCATTGCTCCCACCTCTTTCGAGACCTGATAAGCCATCGCTTCGAGTATAAGCCTTGCCTTTTCATCACCTGCCGCTGCCCTTTTTTCGACTTCATACGCATTGTTGGTACCGAGATAGCCCACGATTCCTCCTTCGCCTTTTATCATTTTCATTACCTCTTTTTGAGTGTATTTGCCGCTGAAGCAAAGTCGTACAAGGTCACCGACCGGCAAAGTCCCCGAACGCTCAGGCGAAAACGGGCCTTCTCCGTCAAGCCCCTGATTTACATCAATTACCTTTCCCTTCCGGTGCGCTCCGACTGTGATTCCTCCTCCGAGGTGAACAACAATAAGATTAAGGTCTTCATATTTCCGCAAAATGGATTTGGCATGTTCATGCGCAACAGCCTTCTGATTCAATGCATGAAAAATGGAAATACGCTTGAAATTAGGATGGCCGGCAAGGCGGGCAACCTCCTCCATTTCATCAACAACAACAGGATTGGCAATATATGCTTCGGCACCGGGCAATGAACGTGCAATATCTTCTGCAATAAGACCTCCGAGATTGCTGGCGTGCTCTCCGAGAGGACTGTGTCGCAAGTCGTGAATCATCCTTTCATTTACCTTGTAAACCCCCGACTCAATAGGTCGAAGCAAGCCACCGCGGCCAACAACAACGGCAATGGTATTTAACTCAATATCAGCCTCTTTCAATTGTCGCAAAATCAAATCCTTACGAAACTGGAACTGATCGGTTATCTTTTCAAACGGCTCCAGTTCCTCTTTGGAATGCTTGATATTCTTTATAAAGACAGGGATTTCATTTTCGTACACAGCAATTTTAGTCGAAGTCGAACCGGGATTAATTGCCAGAATGCGTACTACTTTATCCATTAATGCAGTTGCTGATATATGCAGATTATTGCTGCCAGATTAATTACTAATTTTTCAGGCCTCAAAAATACAAAAGATTATATATGAAAGCACCTTAATTAAACTTTTCCTACTTTTGTCAAAAATAAATTTATGAAATACGTTGGAGCACATGTAAGCGCTTCGGGTGGTGTTGAAAATGCACCCTTGAATGCACACGAAATAGGAGCTAAGGCATTTGCATTATTCACTAAGAATCAGAGACAATGGTTCTCAAAACCTTTTACCGAAGATAACATCAGACAGTTTAAAGACAACTGTAAAAAATACGGCTACGAGGCAAAACATATCCTGCCACACGACAGCTACCTGATAAATCTCGGACATCCCGTCAAAGAAAACCTTGAAAAATCCCGAAAGGCTTTTCTTGATGAAATGCAAAGGTGTGAGCAGCTCGGATTAGTGTTGCTGAACTTTCATCCCGGGTCACATCTCAAACAGGTTTCGGAGGAGGAGTGCCTTGATACCATTGCCGAATCAATCAACATTGCCCTCGACAAAACAAAGGGGGTTACTGCCGTGATTGAAAATACTGCCGGACAGGGAACGAACCTCGGTTACAGGTTTGAACATCTGAAGTATATTATTGACCGTATTGAAGATAAAAGCCGTGTAGGAGTTTGTATTGACACTTGCCACACATACACGTCAGGTTACGATATAAAAACGGAAGAGGGATACAGGCAAACATTTGAGGAGTTTGAAAATGTAGTCGGATTCAGATATCTGAGAGGTATGCACCTTAACGATTCAAAAAAGGAACTGGCTACCAGAGTTGACCGTCACGACAATATCGGTAAAGGATTTATCGGTGAAGGACTGTTCAAAAGGCTGATGAACGACCCGCGCTTTGACGACATCCCGTTGATACTCGAAACACCAGATGACAGTCTCTGGGCAGAAGAGATAAAAATGCTTTACGGGATGGTGGAACAGGAAATCCGGGTTAGACGTTGAGTCGTGCCAGGATTAAAATTTAAACGGTATTTGAATATTTCTATGAATAAATATTTTTAAATGTTAGTAATTGGAATAACGGGAACACTTGGAGCGGGAAAGGGAACCATCGTTGACTTTCTTATTAAGAATAAAGGGTTTACACATTTTTCGGTGAGGCAATTTCTTCTTGAGGAGATAAAAAAAAGAGGGCTTCCCGAAAACCGTGACAGTATGGTTACGGTTGCCAATGACCTTAGAGCAAAGCACAGTCCGTCATACATTACCGACACACTTTATGAGCAGGCTGTCAAAGCAGGAAAAGATGCTGTTATTGAAAGCATTCGAACTCCCGGAGAAGTGGTTTCTTTACGAAAAAGAGCAAATTTTTTCCTCTTTGCCGTTGATGCCGATCCGAAAATACGATATGAAAGAATAAAAAGCAGAAATTCGGAAACAGACCACATTGATTTTAAAACATTTATTGAAAATGAAAATCGTGAAATGACCTCGGATGACCCGAACAAACAAAACCTGAAAAAATGCATTGAAATGGCTGATTTTGTGATAAATAACAGCGGAACTATTGAGGAACTTAACGAACAGGTCGAAAAGATACTTGATTTGATTAATAGAGGAATGAGGGAATGAGAGGAAACTTCCGTAAGGTTTGCGTGACGGACTGTGGGTATGATGAACCTTGCAGGTGTTGCGACAGAACGAAAGAGTGACAGAAAAAAGGAATAAAGAAAAATAAAGAATTAATTATGGCAGATATAAAAAATGACAAACCGAAACATATTCGTCCATCCTGGGATGAATATT
This sequence comes from uncultured Bacteroidales bacterium, assembly GCA_964408535.1. GTDB lineage: Bacteria > Bacteroidota > Bacteroidia > Bacteroidales > JAADJA01 > JAADJA01. The sequence goes on from CAYOZZ010000129.1 coordinate 7,709, forward strand.
TTATGGAGATGACCGATGCTGTTGCAAAGCGAGCTACATGCGACAGAGGCAGAGCAGGCTGTGTCATTGTCCGGGATAAACAGATTTTGGTTACGGGATATGTCGGCTCACCGCGTGGTCTGCCGCACTGCGACGATGTCGGACATCTGATGAAAAGTGTCATACACGAAGACGGCTCGGTCAGCCGGCATTGTGTACGCACTGTTCATGCCGAGCAAAATGCCATAACACAAGCTGCACGCCGCGGAATAGCACTCGAAGGCTCAACCCTTTACGTTAAAATGACTCCCTGCCGTACCTGCGCAATGCTCATTATCAACTGCGGAATCGAAAGAGTTGTCTGCCGGATGAAATATCATGCCGGAAAAGAGTCGGAAGAGATGTTCAGACAGGCCGGAGTAAAACTGGAATATTTTTCGGAAGAGACACTAAAATATAAAAATCAATAAAAAAACCATATTTTTTGGACTATGACTCCAAAAAATCACCTGATTTTTTGGATTTCTATTCCAAGTAATTTATCTTTGCAATAAAAAAAGATGAAAATCTTTCGCATTTATCAGGATTTGGGGCAATATCTTAAGCCTAACAAAGCACTTATTATTTTAGGCCCCCGACAGGTTGGCAAAACAACTTTAATGGAGGATTACCTGTCAACCGTTAGTCAAAAAATCAAAAAAGTAACAGGTGACGATATTATGATTCATCAGACACTTGGTTCCAGATCATTAGAGAAAATTACAGCTTTTTGTGAAGGATATCGGATTATTGCCATTGACGAAGCACAAAAAATACCTCACATAGGAACCGGAATGAAACTGATGGTTGATAATATACCGGGGATAAAAATTATTGCTACCGGTTCATCATCATTTGAATTGGCAGGCCAGACAGGCGAACCGCTTACGGGACGAAAAACAACATTATTGCTGTACTCTATTTCGCAATTGGAAATGCTCCATCATTTCAGCAAATTTGAGCTTACGGAAAAGATGGAGGAATTTCTCGTCTTTGGAAGTTATCCGACGGTTATAAACGCAAAAACTGTGCACGAAAAGATTGATATTCTTAATGAATTAACCGGCTCATATCTGTTTAAGGATATACTTCAGTTTGAAAGGATTAAAAATCCTCAAATATTAATAGACCTTCTCAGACTTCTTGCTTTTCAAATAGGAAGTGAAGTATCAATCAATGAATTATCAAAAAATTTAAAAGTTGATAATAAAACCGTAAAGAGATATATCGAATTACTTGAAAAATCATTTATCATATTTACACTACGGGGATACAGTAGTAATCTGAGGAAAGAAATTTCAAAAAAAGCAAAGTATTATTTCTATGATACGGGAATCAGAAATGCCATTATAGCGAATTTCAATCCGCCTGATATTCGTAATGACAAGGGGCAATTATGGGAGAATTTTATTGTTATGGAAAGAATAAAAAAACAAGCTTATAAACGTATCCGTTCCAATATTTTTTTCTGGAGATCGTGGAATGGTGCCGAAGTTGATTTTGTGGAAGAACGCAGTGGAAAACTATTCGGATATGAAATTAAGTGGGCAGAAAAAAAGGTTAAAATCCCGCAACTATGGCTTGACTCATATCCTGAAGCCTCCTGGGAAGTTGTTGACAGGTCAAACTATCTAAATTTTATTACCTGATAATTTACGAACCCAGCATTTCTCTGATATGCAAAACTCCCAGCATTTCAAGGGCAGTAACAACAATAACGGCAATAATTATCCAGCGTACGAAAGCAGCACCTCTTTTTACAGCCATCCGTGATGCTATCAGTGCACCGGTAAAGTTTCCGATAGCAAGCGTCAAACCATAAGCAAAATTTACCTGTCCGTGCATAATGAAAATGACAAGGTCAATCGGTGTCCAGATTAAAATTATGAGAACTTTAACGGCATTGGCTTTTACCAAATCGTAACCGGAACCGAGAACCAGGGCAGCAAGCAGTGCATATCCTACTCCCATATGGAGGAATCCGGCGTAAATCCCAATAAAAAAATAGAGAATCATCTGCGCAACCGTGACCTTTTTATCACGTAGTTCCTCTTTTCCTTTAAGCCATTGCTGAGGCTTATAAAGAATGACGAACATCATTACTATCATTACAATCCCGATTGCAATTTCGATGATATGCCTGTTAATGTCAACCGCTATTAAAGCTCCTCCGATTGAGCCGAGCGTTGCAGGTATTGCCAGCCTGACACCTTTTTTAATATCAAGAACTTTCTGCCTTTTGAAATTGCCGACAGCGGCAATATTTTGTATCAAGAGGGCAATGCGGTTGGTTCCGTTGGCAACATTGGCAGGCAATCCGAGAAACATCAAAATCGAAAGTGAAATAATAGAACCTCCTCCTGCAAGGGTATTTATAAATCCTACAAGTAATCCCGATGCTATTAATATTGCTATTTCGCTTATTGTCATTTTTTCTATATGCTATTGCATAATTCGCGTGAAAGTTTAGTAACCGGAAGATGGCAAACCGGCACTCACCTTTTTACCGAGCAAAACTACAATTAAATAAAGTATAAAAATATTTGCCGGATATAAAATATAATACGGTACACCGTAAGCAGCAGGCAAGGTGCCGAAAACAACCGACACCAACCCCACAGTGACGGCGTAAGGTAACTGTGTCCTGACGTGTTCGATATGATTGCACGAACTGGCAAGTGAGCTTAAAATCGTCGTATCGGATATCGGTGAACAATGGTCGCCGAAAACAGAACCGGCGAGGATTGAA
>CAYOZZ010000130.1:0-6979 GCA_964408535.1 uncultured Bacteroidales bacterium
ATATTATGGAACCCGGTTTAAATCTTACGGATAAATTACGGCGGACATTTTTCGGAGCCGTACGTTCGGAAGTGGAAATTCCGTATGCCGTTGATGCTGCCGATATCGCTGCCAAAGCACTTACGACAAACGACTCTTTCCCGGGTAAAGATGTAATCTTTGTAAATGGAATGGGTGAGCTGACAGACATCCTCGCCAAGGGATTGGATATTCAATACAATACTTTTGCGACAAAAATATCCTGGTCGGGAGAAAAGGTTAGTGTTTATACAAAAAATACGCTTGATATTGATCCGAAAAGATCGTGTATGGCCTGCCATTCCGGTTCAAATGCATCATTGCTGGAGCACGACAATATACTGACAGCCGACAGAGTTGTTGTTGCACTGCCGCTCGGTATGCTTAAGAATCAAAATGTAGTATTCGAGCCGGCTCTTCCCGCCGAAAAACTTACGGCAATTGACAGTCTTGGTATTGGAACAATGAATAAAGTTTTCCTGAAATTTGAAGAAAATTTTTGGTATGAAGACGGCTATTTCTTTGAATATTTAAAAGATGACCATTCGCAAATTATTGAATTTTTCAGCCCTGTACCAACCGGAACAGACAACGTTATTGTAGCTGTCTTTGCAGGTCAGCAGGCAAGGAGCATTGAAAAAATGGAAGATTCCGGGCTTATTGAACTGGTTATGAATGACCTTAAAGGGATGTTCGGACAGGATATTCCGCAGCCGTTGTCGTTCAAGAAAACTACCTGGCATACCAATCCCTATTCTCTCGGTGCTTATCCGCATTTAAAGCCCGGAGCCGATCTTACAGCATGTAGTGAGATTGCAAAACCGTTGGAAAATAAGGTCTTTTTTGCAGGAGACGCAACCAGTAAAGACTATATGGCTACTGCCCATGGAGCTTATTTGTCGGGGCTTGATGCAGCGAACAGGATAATAAATTCATTCTGAACCGGGAATAAAGCTGGAATATATTTGACTAAAATTATGCCATAAGTGGAAGTAACTTCTTAAAAGTTGCCGGGTAATTTTTTTATGAAAAAATTCTTCGACAAAAATAAACCAAAAGGTAAAACCAGTTAATTAGTTAAGAAAAGTTAAAAACATAACCGGTTGATTATGTATAGATTAATTTTGCAGATAATGAATCGGAAAGCTTTTATATTAATAATCATTGCAATGTCGGTGGCTCTTATCGGGCTTATGGTTATCCAGTCGTACTGGATAAAGAATACCATTACCGTAAAAGAGGCTGTTTTTGTCAGGGATGTTAATGCGGCGATGTCGAATGTCGTTCAAAAACTTGAAAGGATTGAAGCGGCAAATCAGCTTCGGACAAGAAATGATTTATTCAGACAGAGGCAGGAGTGGCTTGAGTCACTTGATTCGGCAAGCAGGGCAATGGCGGAAAACTCTCAGTCAACAGGTGACTGGGTGCTCGACAGAATGATGCGTAAATCGTTGCTTGCCCAGGATATTCTCAGGGGAATGATAAACAGCACAAGAAACCTGCCTGTTGAAAAAAGGATAAATCCGGTTGTTCTGGATTCGCTTATAAATGAGGAGCTTAAGGCAAAAGCAATAAATACGGAATATGAATTCGGAGTTTTCAGTCCCATGCGCAACCTGATGCCTATTCAGAAAACCGGAAAATATCCGAAGGAGTTGTTACAAAACAGCTTTTCAATACCGCTTTTCCCGAGTGATATGTTCACTAACCCCGATTACCTGATGATATATTTTCCGCACGAAAAGAAATTTCTTATTTCACAACTCAGGGGTACGCTTTTTATCTCGATTTTTTTGGTTCTCATAATAATATTTTCGTTCTACTACACGGTAATGACGGTTTTCAGGCAGAAAAAGCTTTCGGAGATGAAAAACGATTTTATAAACAATATGACCCATGAATTCAAAACGCCTATATCTACAATTTCTCTTGCCTGCGAAGCTTTGAAAGATAAAGATATTGTCAAGTCAGGTGCTGTTTACGACAGTTATATAAATATGATTGATGAAGAAAACAGCCGACTCGGAAGTATGGCTGAAAGGATATTGCAATCGGCCCGACTTGAAAAGGACAAGATTGCTCTGAACAAAGAGAAGGTTGATATTCATGAGATTATTCTGGAAGCAATGAAAAATATTCAGCTTCAGGTTGAGAAAAAGGGTGGAAGAATTGTTACGAAGCTCAATGCCGGAAAGCATATTCTTCATGCCGACAGGGTCCATCTTACAAACGTAATCTTCAATTTGCTTGACAATGCCAATAAATATACACCGCAAAATCCCGAAATCATTATCCGGACTGAAAATTCATACAGCGGAATCATCATTTCGATAAAGGATAACGGAATAGGTATCAGCAAATCGAATCAGAAAAAGGTTTTTGAAAAGCTGTACAGGGTTCCGACCGGAAACATTCACAATGTTAAGGGTTTCGGGCTGGGACTAAGCTATGTAAAGGCAATTGTGGAGGCCCATGGCGGAAAAATAACCCTTGAAAGTGAACTTAACAAAGGAACGAAATTTATAATTACTCTGCCGGTTTAAAATATTTTGCTGTAAATTGCGTATTTTTACAAACAATTTAAACTTTCGATTATGGAAGATAAAAAAATAAAGGTTTTACTTGCCGAAGACGATAAAAACCTGGGAACCATTTTAAGTTCTTACCTTGATGCCAAGGGCTATCCCACAACTTTATGTGCTAACGGGCAGGAAGCATATGATATGTTCAACTCGGAGAATTTCGATTTTTGTATTGTAGATGTTATGATGCCCGTAATGGACGGCTTTACACTTGCCAAGGAGATAAGACAGATTGACAAAAAAGTGCCTATTCTTTTCCTGACGGCCAAATCAATGCAGGAGGATAAATTGCGCGGGTTTGAGCTTGGCGCGGACGATTACCTGACAAAACCTTTCAGTATGGAAGAACTTCTGATGCGTATGCAGGCAATACTGAGAAGAGCTGGAGAGGATACAGGCAAGAGTAAAGAAACAAACATATTTAAAGTCGGCAGGTTTACCTTTGACTATAACAGGCAGATACTGAAAACCGGTGATCGTGAGCAAAAACTTACATCCAAGGAGGCAGACCTGTTAAAGTTGCTTTGTATAAACCTGAATGAAGTACTCGACAGAAGTGTTGCCCTGAAAAAAATCTGGTTCGACGATAGCTATTTCAACGCAAGAAGTATGGATGTTTATGTTACCAAACTGAGAAAATACCTTAAAGAAGACCCTAATATCGAACTGATTAATGTTCATGGTATCGGGTTTAAACTGGTGGTTAACGAGTAGGATTTGCTAATCCCTGATTCTCTTATAAGATTACATTTGGTTTGTTGGGTACAATAACTTAGTACGGAGTAATTAATGTTATTATCTTTGCAGAAGCTAATTTGAAAGTAAATCACTTTAAATTAAAAGTATAGCAATATTATTTATAATAAATGAACAGGCAACAGTTTGTCAGATATATTCAGAATCCGGGATTGTTAAATGATGAAACCCTTTCTTCAATTCACGACCTTGTCCGGGATTACCCGTATTGTCAGTCTGCACAGATTCTATATACATTAAATTTATATAAGGAGGAAAATATTAAATTCAGCAGTCAACTGAAAGTGGCTGCTGCTTATGCTTCCGACAGGCAGGTATTTAAAAATCATATTACCTCCATAGACGACAAATCGTTGGCTTCAGGCGTACCTGAGAAAGACAGTAACCCTGATTATATCAAAACTACTGAGGGGGTTATATCGGGAGAAACCGACATTCATAAATTGATTGCCATATTACGGAACAAAATTTTAACCTCTGTAAACAGCAGCCCGAAGGAAGGGGAAAGTGTTTCAAATCTTGTTTATGAACTGGAAAGGCTGCTGGATGAGATATCGGAAGTGTCTGAACCGGAACCGGAAAAGGATGAGCTTGACTTTAAACCTGTCATCAGTGATTATAATTTCGATCATCTTGATGATTTGCCGAAGGATAAAAAGGAGAAAAGAACAAAGGATGAGCTTATTGACAAATTCATTCGTGAACAGCCTTCAATGCCTCGTCAGCCTAAACCCGGCTTTTTCGATCCGGTTGATTTTGCAAAACAAAGCCTCATTGATCAGGATGAAATAGTTTCGGAAACTCTTGCCAAAATATACTATAAACAGGGCAATTTGTCGAAGGCAATAAAAATTTATAAAAAATTAAGTTTGGTTTATCCCGAAAAAAGTAGTTACTTTGCCGCCCAAATTGAAAAAATCCGTAAGGAGATATAAAAAAAGAGTTAATAATTTAAAGAAAAAAGAAAAATGGGTGCTTATATCGTAGTCGCTTCGCTGATACTTATCGTATGTGTTCTGTTGATACTTATTGTTTTGGTACAGAAGGATAAAGGTGGCGGACTTGCTTCAAACTTTTCATCATCGAACCAGTTTATGGGAGTTAAAAAAACTACCGATTTCCTTGAAAAATCAACCTGGACACTTGCTGTTTCACTTTTGGTGCTGAGCCTTATGTCGATTTTTGTAATTCCGAGGGGAGCAAATGTTGATGCAACAGAGACCGATCTTCAGGAGCTTTATCAGGCACTTCCCGATCAGCAGCCGGTACAGGATTTTACTCCGCCTCCGGGACAGGAAGACAACAATCCTGCACAGCCTGAGCAAAAGTAGTAAGCTGAATCAAAAAAATATTTAAAAATGTCAGAATGTCACAACGTTCTGACATTTTTTATTTTGGCACAGATTATGTCAAAGGCGAAGTCACTAATAACGATAAACAAAAATTTAACGATATGTCAAAAATCAGTATTAAACCCTTAGGAGACCGGGTAGTAGTAAAACCGGCACCGGCCGAGGAGAAGACATCCGGAGGCCTGATTATCCCGGATACTGCAAAAGAAAAACCCCAGAGAGGAACTGTTGTTGCAGTAGGACCGGGTCAAAATGACCAAAAGCTCACTGTAAAAGAAGGTGACACGGTTCTTTACGGAAAATATGCAGGAACCGAAATATCTCATAATGGTGAAGATTACCTCATTATGAATGAATCGGATATTTATGCAATTGTTTAACAAATAGTTTTAGTAATTAATTTAAAAATAGATAAAAATGGCAAAAGACATTATTTTTGATCTGAAAGCAAGAGAGTCACTGAAAGCAGGTGTTGATGCACTTGCAAATGCAGTGAAGGTAACACTGGGGCCAAAAGGCCGTAACGTTGTTCTTGAAAAATCATTTGGCGCACCTCAAATTACAAAAGACGGGGTTACTGTTGCCAAGGAGATTGAACTGGAAGACAATATTGAAAATATGGGAGCACAAATGGTTAAAGAGGTTGCTTCCAAAACCAATGACATTGCAGGCGACGGTACGACAACCGCTACCGTACTCGCACAGTCAATTGTTTCTACCGGACTGAAAAACGTAACTGCCGGAGCAAATCCTATGGATTTGAAACGCGGTATAGACAAAGCTATTGCAGAGGTTATCAAATCTCTCAAGAAGCAAAGTCAGGAAATCCACGACAGCGGTGAGAAGGTTGAACAGGTTGCTACCGTTTCGGCTAACAATGACAACACTATCGGTAAACTTATTGCAGAGGCAATGGGGAAAGTGAAGAAAGACGGAGTAATCACCATTGAAGAAGCAAAGGGTATCGAAACTTACGTTGACGTTGTTGAAGGTATGCAGTTCGACAGAGGATATATCTCTCCTTATTTCGTGACTGACACGGAAAAGATGGAAGCCGTTTATGAGAATCCTTATATCCTCATTCACGACAAGAAGATTTCGGTAATGAAAGACCTTCTTCCTATTCTTGAAAAGGTGGCACAGTCGGGGCGTCCGATGCTTATCATTGCCGAAGATGTTGAAACCGAAGCTCTTGCAACTCTTGTCGTAAACAAACTGAGAGGCGGACTGAAAGTTGTTGCCGTAAAAGCTCCCGGATTTGGCGACAGAAGAAAAGAGATGCTTGAGGATATTGCAATCCTGACAGGCGGAACGGTTATTTCGGAAGAAAAAGGTTATAAACTCGAAGATGCAACAATTGATAATCTTGGAGAAGCTGAAAAAGTAACCATTGATAAAGAGAACACTACAATCGTTAGCGGTAAAGGAGTTAAGGAAAACATTGAAGCAAGAATCAATCAGATAAGAGCACAGATAGAGACCACAACTTCCGATTATGACAAGGAGAAACTTCAGGAGAGACTTGCCAAACTGGCAGGCGGTGTTGCAGTAATATATGTTGGTGCTGCCAGCGAAGTTGAAATGAAAGAGAAGAAAGACCGTTTTGATGATGCATTAAATGCTACAAGAGCTGCAATCGAAGAAGGAATTATTCCGGGCGGCGGAGTTGCTTTCATCAGAGCTATCGAGTCTTTGAAAGACCTTAAAGGTGAGAATGAGGATCAGGATACGGGAATTGCAATCATAATTAGGGCACTCGAAGAGCCTATCCGTCAGATTGTTGAAAATGCCGGTATGGAAGGTTCTGTGGTAGTTCAGAAAGTGAAAGAGGGAAAAGACGACTTCGGATACAATGCAAGGACAGACAAATATGAAAAATTGTTGAAAGCCGGAGTTATTGATCCTACAAAAGTTGCAAGAATCGCTCTTGAAAATGCCGCTTCAATTGCGGGAATGTTACTCACAACAGAGTGTGTGATAGCAGAGCATAAAGAGGAAAATCCTGCACCTGCAATGCCTCCGATGGGTGGCGGCGCTCCGGGAATGGGCGGAATGGGTGGAATGTACTAAACTCATTCTTCAACAGGTTTGTAAAAAATTGATTGGATATAGTCCATACTTTAAAATCAGGATAATTTTTTTCAAACCTTATTTCTTCAATATAAATTCCGAATGTAAAAAAAATCCCTCGCCTGCAAAGGTGGAGGGGTTTTGTTTTTTCTTGCATTTTATGATTTTTTTTTAGAAATTTGCATTTATTTTAATAAAACA
>CAYOZZ010000131.1:0-29072 GCA_964408535.1 uncultured Bacteroidales bacterium
TTCGTGGGTTTTCACCTTTTTGCCCCTCTAAATCTCCCCTATTGGGGAGACTATTGAAAGGATAGTCCGTTTTGGGATATTTTCTCATTTTTTCTGTCAACCTATTTAAGGATAAGACCTCCATATTATTAAAATATGTACTTTAGCAAACACAAAAATATCATCAGTAAAAATGAAAAACAACGAACTAATTCATAAACTGGCGGTTAAGCTCAGTCCTTATCAGGTCAGAATCGAAATATTTTGTTTATCTCTTGTAGTTCTCGGATTGTTATTAAAAAGCATTGAGATCGGTTATATTTTTACAAATATATCTCTTTCGATATTATCAATGCTGTATTTTATTAAGGCTTTTGTTACTGAGCTTTCTGAAAACAGTCTTCTTGTATTTTTAAATAAAATAACTCAATTATCATTATCAGTGGGAGCAATCGGGATACTTTTTATGATTCATCATTATCCCGGATTTGCAATTATGCTGAAAGCGTCGTTTTTCTCCTTGATTGCCAGTCTGACAATAAAGATTATCGTAAAATTCAAAAGCAGGGAAAAAGAAAGTATCCTTGACCCGGATATTGTAAGATTATTGATAATGATAGTAGCAATTGCCTTGATTCTGATATCCGGAGAATAAAATAATTTGCAGACTATTTATTAAATTTATTCTTTATACCTATGAAGCAAAGAATTATTATTTCGGTGGGAGTTATTGGTGTGCTGTTATATTTCACGGGACTGGCTGTTGACAACTATATCCTGCGAATAGTAACTAAACCATTACCACTGTTGGCTTTACTTTTATTACTTAAACCTTATACTCATTTTCGGAAATATATATTTACAGGCCTTGTTTTTTCCCTGCTTGGAGATATTTTACTGGAATCATCATCCTCAATGTTTATTTTTGGCTTATCAGCTTTTCTGATGGGGCATATTGCATACATCGTGGCATTTACCGGACGAAGTCATAAAATAGACTTATTGTCATTGGGTTTGTTAATTGTCAGTGGCATTATCATATATTTTGTTTTGTATCCGGGACTGAATAATCTGGCTTTTCCTGTTTTACTTTACATTATTGTGATACTTGCAATGTCCTGGCGTGCCATTGCCCAGCGCAACTTTGACAAATATGCTGGTTTTGCAGCAATTGGTTCTATCCTTTTTGTGTTCAGCGACAGCATTATAGCCATAAACAAATTCACAACCTCCATACCCTACGCCAGATTTATAGTTATGATAACATACTGGACAGCGCAAAGTTTTATTTTTTATTCTGCGTACAAAACTCAAAAATAACAGCATTAGCCCATATATAAACCTGTATCACAGCTATATACAAAATCCAAAAAGAGAAACACATTATAAGAATGACGCTTTTTAGGGGATATTTTTTACCAAAATGACACTTTTTGGGAGATAAATTTAATAAAAATTACACTTTTTAGGGGATAAATTTGTATATTTGCGACACTTTTTTGGAGATAATAGTTATACAAATTGTATTTAATAACAGATAATATATGAACAGGGAACTTTATAATAGTTTATTATCCTGGAAAAAAAGTAAAAATCGAAAACCTTTACTTTTACAGGGGGCACGTCAGGTAGGTAAAACATATTTGATAAATCAGTTTGGGAAAAATGAATATCAGAATTTTATTAGTTTGAATTTTGAAGAGAATCCTGGTCTTACAACCTTATTTGAGAAAGAGCTATCCCCAAAAGTAATTATAGAAAACATCGGTTTATATTTAGGGCATAAAATATCATCAGATAATACTTTATTATTTTTCGATGAAATTCAGGCAGCACCAAAAGTATTAACAAGCCTGAAATATTTTTATGAACAGGCAGAAGAATTTCATATTATAGCAGCCGGTTCGCTTCTTGGAGTCAGTGTTGGAAAGCAAACTCCCTTCCCGGTGGGAAAGGTCAATTTCTTAAGGTTGTATCCATTGACATTTTTGGAGTACCTAAACGCATTTGATGAAGGCCTGATTGCTGACAAATTAATAAATATCACTTCTATTGAACAATTCCCTGACGCTATTCACGATAAGCTTCTAAAACATTTAAAAATTTATATGTTTCTTGGAGGAATGCCCGAGGTATTACAGGATTATTACAAAAACAGAGATATATCTGCTTCCAGGCAGATACAAAATGATATACTTGAAGCTTACAGTAAAGATTTTTCAAAATACTCCGATAAAACACAGGCAATCAAAACATCAGAGGTATGGAATTCCATTCCAAGTCAACTGGCAAAAGAGAATAAAAAGTTTAAATACTCAGATGTAAAGAAAAGATCGCGTGCAAGTACATATCAACAAACAATCGAATGGTTGAAAAGTGCCGGATTAATAAATATTGCCTATCAAATAAGTGTACCTAAATTACCTCTTTCAGGCTATATGGATATTACAAAATTCAAGGTTTACCTTCTTGACACGGGACTACTTGGAGCAATGTTAAATCTGGCTCCTGAAATTATTATTGACCCAAACAATCTCTTTAGAGAATATAATGGGGCATTTACAGAAAATTTTGTAGCTACTCAATTAGTGTCAAAAAGTATTGAGAACCTTTATTACTGGACATCAAGAAGTGAAGCTGAAGTAGATTTTATAATACAAAAAGAAAATGAAATACTCCCAATTGAAGTTAAAAGCGGTTTTGGGAAAAATATAAAAAGCCTAAGGAGTTATGCGGACAAGTATAACCCGAAAAGGTTATACAGATTATCTCCACGTAACTTTGACAAATCCGATAACTTTATAAATGTACCTCTTTACGCAGTAAATTACCTGATACCGCAATGATGATAAAAAGATTACCGGCTTTTACCTCTTCTCCTCAAAAAACCTCATCATCAACTCCGAACATTCCCTTTCAAGCACTCCCGCAACAACTTCAGTTTTCGGGTGCAGGGGATTGCCGGAAAGGTTAGAATATCCTCTTTTCTCATCTTTTGCTCCGTAAACTATCTTTTTTATCCTTGTCCAGTATGCTGCTCCGGCACACATTACACAGGGTTCAATTGTAACGTATAGAGTGCATTCATCCAGAAATTTCGAACCGAGATAGTTTGAAGCGGCTGTAAAAGCCTGCATTTCTGCATGTGCAGTAGCATCAGTCAGCCTTTCGGAAAGATTATGAGCACGGGCAATTATTCTGTCGTTACACACTATTACGGCTCCAACAGGAACCTCGTCGGCATCAAAAGCTTTACGGGCCTCTTTCAAAGCCTCTTTCATAAAATACTCATCGGAAAAAACAGACAAATTCATTATTCGCTTTTTGGTTTCAAATGTATAGATAAATTCCAAATCTTTTTAAAAAGTCTCTCGTTTAGACGAAAAATTTATTAAAAGCCCGGCAAAAACTTGCATTTACTTCGTGAATATCTTATTTTTGCCCCATAGAAACCTAACACTTATTGTTATGAAAAATGTATTATTATTAATTTTGATGCCATTTATCCTTTTCGGACAGGCTGATTATCAAACGATTCTTCCAAATGCAAACGCATTTTTTCAATCTGAGGTGGCTTTTAATTTATATGATTATGATAGCCATAAGTTTTTTAGGGGGGTAAAAGTCATTGATTCCATTTCCGATTCCGGTTTTACCAGGTACAAGTTTTTTTATGAGTATCATGATGATAATTATTCACAAACAGAATTTCCGGTGGGTGAATGTGTCAATATGGAAGCTCAATGCTGGCTTGGTCCCGAGGTTATTGTTTATGAAAACGGCTTGAATGTGTTTTTCAACAGAGATTATGATTCCATTTTTATTTATACACAGGCAAACCTGAACGACAGCTGGACTTTTTACATCACTGATAACGGAGATACTTACAATGCAGTCGTCACAAATATTTCGGAAAAAGATTTTCTCGGTATATCAAATTTGGTAAAGACAATCACAATAACCGGCGAAGGAAATACTTTTACACTTGAAATCAGTAAAAACTACGGTTTTATCAAAACAATAAACTTCAGGGATTTTCCGGGATTTGAGGGAAATACATATCAGGTCTATGAACATAATTTAAAAGGATTGTCAGAGCCTCCTTTAGGTTATCAACAAATGACAAGAGGAGATGTGCTTGATTATGAAGTAGGAGATGAATTTCATTGGGAAAAGGTAAATGGCGGTGTGGATTATCATTATAGAATCGAGAAGGTAATTGATAAAGAATTATTGGATAATAATGCCGTTGTTTATACATACGAAACAACAAAATGGTGGTACAACCCTTACGGTTCAGGTAACGGTTTTGATACTATAGTAGATACTATTACTGACCTTGCACTTGTCATCGACGACAATCTGCCATTTGAAGCTTCAGAAGATGTTCCGCACAGGTATATGCTTGATTTTGACGACTATAATCAAAGGCCGAAAACTACACTGGGATCAATGTGGTTTTGGAATTTTGATTCTTGTTATTCTATGGCTTATGAAATTATTTATTCAAAGGGAGAGGCAATAAAAGGTGTGGGATTCAACCATTACTACTGTGATAATACATATTCTATGAATGAATATATTGTCTATTTCAAGAAAGGAGACGAAACCTGGGGCACACCGTTAAACCCGCCGGTTTCGGTTAATGAAAATGAAAAGTCGTTGGTAATACATGTTTTTCCGAATCCTGCAAAAAATTTCATATTCATTGAAATACCGGACTTTGATAATAAAAGCAGTGCAAACATTTCCGTTTTTGATTTAAACGGTAAGGTTGTATTTAAAGACAGATTAAAAGAGAAAAATTTAAAAATAGACACAAGTAACTGGCCCGAAGGTCTGTTCTTTTTCAGAATATCATCCGACGGTGTAGTGACATCAGGGAAATTTACGGTTAAGAAATAATATGATAAAGACAATATTAATCACAGGTTCAACTGACGGAATTGGAAAACAAACGGCTCTTGAACTTGCTTCGGCAGGTCACAAAGTAATTATACATGGCAGGAAAGAACAAAGAGCAAAAGCCGCTTATGATGAAATAGCAAATGCAACAGGAAACAACTTGCTTGATTATGTTACAGCTGACCTGTCATCGCTCGGTGAAGTAAGGCAATTGGCCGAAGATATCAATTCAAAATATGACAAATTAGATGTACTTTTAAACAATGCCGGAGTTTTTTACGGGCAAAAAGAACTTTCGGCCGACGGATATGAAATGACTTTCGCCGTTAACCATCTTGCCCATTTTCTTCTGACTAATCTTTTACTCGACACTATTAAGAAGGCTGATAACGGCCGTATTGTTACCGTTTCGTCAATGGCTCACTCGTCGGATATTGATTTTGACAACCTTCAGGGCGAAAAATTCTATGACGGATACACTGCTTATGCCTGTTCAAAACTGTGCAATATTCTGTTTACATTTCATCTTGCTAAAATGCTTGCCGGAACAAATGTGACGGCAAACTGTCTTCATCCCGGAGTTATAAGTACAAAGCTTCTGCATGCCGGCTGGGGAATGGGTGGCGGCTCTTTAAAACAGGGTGCTGAAACATCCGTATATCTTGCAATATCCAAAGATGTGGAAAATATCAGCGGAAAATACTTTGTAAGCAAAAGAGCTGCTCATCCTGCTGAAATATCCTATGATATTGAGGTTCAGAAAAGGCTTTGGGAAATCAGCTTAAAAATGTCAGGTTTGTAATTTTGATAATAATACCGGCAATATCAACTTTAAGCAACCACCCCGTCAGACTAAGCGAAGTCGAAGTCCGATTTTCATTTCTCAAAAATCTTTTTAATTTTGCTGTCTCCGCTTTTGGAGTCTGACAATTGATAATTTCTGCCCAGAATGCGGAAAAACTAATGAAAGCAACTTAGCTGTTATAATCAAATATTTGGATACAGATGAAAGAAAAAGATGTATATGTAGAATTCAAACCGCATCAACTTGTTTTATACGTTGAAAAGGATGATGATTCATACGGACCCGTACAAACCGGGTCGTTTATGGCCAAAAATTATCTTGATGACTATTTTGAGAAATTTGAAAAATGGGAGAAATCACTGCGTGAACAGCTCAAAAAAGGAGAGATAAGCCCGGTTTATTATTATATGATATTGCAAAGTTTCGGTGAAGGTGACCTTGCTTCAAGAGTCGGGGTAAGCAAGCGAAAACTGAAGCAGCATTTCAAAATGGAATATTTCGAAAAACTCAAATTATCGCAAATAAAAAAATATGCCGACGCATTCGATATTCCCGTTGCTTCACTTTTTCAACTTATGATGTCGAAGCACGATGAAAAGGAAAAGATATCAATAAAACAGATGGAAACCCAAAACCCGTATTTTGTAATTTCAAAAGTGGAAATGGCTTAAAAAGACAGAGAGGTGATAAATCGGAATATGACTATGAAAGAGATAAACTTTGAACATAAAATGGGTGCCCACTGCGAATCCGGAACCGTGACGGCACTCTTAAATCATAAAGGACTGGAAATTTCGGAGCCTATGGTTTTCGGGATTTCGGGAAATATTTTTTTCGGGTATATGGAGTCTTCAAATTTCTCCTTCCCGACTTTTATTGTGCGAAACAAACCGGGTTCAATACGAAAAAATTTCGGCAAATATACCGGAGTTAAGTTTCACACAAAATCATTCAAATCCAAAGAAAAAGGTGAGGCCTATCTCAACAACCTGATCAATAATGACATCCCGACGGCAGCACAGGTTGACTTCTATTATATGGATTATCTGCCTGAGTGGCAGCGCGTTCATATCAATGTGCATTTTGTAACACTGATTGGGAAAAATGAAACCGATTATCTCGTTAGTGACAGTTACTTCCCTAAAAAAGCAAAGATTGACATTAACAGAATGACAAAAGCCAGATTTGTTAACGGATTTATGGCTCCGAAAGGCTTTTTGTTTTATCCCGAGTATATTCCCGAAAATATTGATTTGAATAAAGCAATCATAAAAGGAATAAAGAAGTCGGCATACAATATGATAAAAATCCCAATTCCTTTTCTCGGAATAAAGGGTATGCGGAAGTTTGCCAGAAAAGTTGTTGACTGGCCAAAAATCACACGTGATATTGATCATCTGTCGCACGAAATAATGAAAATAACACTCCTGCTCGAAGATCAGGGAACCGGCGGAGCCGGATACAGATACCTGTTTGCCACCTTTTTACAGGAAGCTTCTGAAAAATTAAATGACGGCAGTTTTAAAGATATGTCGAAGCGGATGATGGAAATAGGTGATAATTGGAGAAATATATCTTACTTTGCAGCCAAAATCGGCAAAAACCGTGATCTGGGTCCTGAAAGATTAAAAGAATTGAGCAATATGATTAACGACAGGGCTGATGAAGAGCAAATATTTTTTACCGATTTGTATAAACTTGTGAAATAATTATACGGAAGATAATATGACTGAGGTTGAAATTGCAAAACTGAAGACGGAGATAAAGGAGGTAATACTAAAATCGCTAAACATCACTGACATTAAGCCCGGCGACATCGAAAACAGTGCCCCACTGTTTGCAAAAGATAATATTCTGGGACTTGATTCAATTGACGCCATTGAACTGATAATGACAATACAGAAGCATTTTAACGTAAGAATTGCCGACCAAAATCTGGCACGACACGTGCTGGAGTCAATTGATACGATTGCGGAATTTTTAATAAAAGAGCGTGAAAACAAATAGACCGGTTGAACCGGTAAAACTGAATTTATGAAACATTCGTACTTTTTAGCCGGGATAACTTTAAGGAATTTTTTAAGGCTTATCGGAAAACACGGAGTTTCATTGTATCCCGGTTATTTGATAAGAATACTTTTTTTACTGCAAAACGGTATTTGGGCATCATTTCTGAAGGGGTATGAAAGACGAAAACTTGGTAACCTGCTCAAAAACCATCCCGTACCCGAAAATCCTGTTTTTATTGTCGGACACTGGCGTACAGGCAGCACCTTCCTTCACCAGCTTATGAATCTTGACCCGCAGTTTGTCGCCCCGACTGCTTTTCAGGTATCTGTTCCCGACAGTTTTCTTGTGTCACGGAAATATTACGAGCCGATTATGACAAAGGTGATGAGCAAAAAACGCCCTATGGATAATGTGGCTCTCGGCTTTGACGAACCGCAGGAAGATGAATATGCACTTATGAAACTTACTCTGGATTCACCTCTCATTAAACTGCTATTCCCTGATAATAACGAATATTTTCTGAACGGATTTACAGATTTCATCCCATCAGATAAAGAGAAATGGAAAAATGAATTATTTAACTTTTGCAGAAAACTGGATTTTCAATCGGGAAAAAGAATAGTCCTGAAAAATCCTTTCCATTCAATGCGAATTCCAATGTTGACGAAAATGTTTCCTGAGGCAAAATTTATCCATATCTACAGGAATCCTTATGATGTTATCCCTTCAACAGTAAATTTATGGAATATTGTCGGCGAACAAAATCGCCTGAAAAAGAGATGGATTGAACCCAAACTGAAAGATGTAATATCAGGTTTCGACAGGATATTAAAAAAGACACAACAAGACCTTAATGCTCTTCCTAAGGAATCGTGGTATGAATTACGCTTTGAAGATTTTGAAAAAAATCCGAAGGCGGAAATTCAAAAAATGTATGATCATTTCAACTGGAGTTTTTCAGAAGAATATGAAAATAAACTTACCGGGAAATTAGAAAAACTGAAAGATTACAAAAAGAACAAATTTATCCTTCCGGAATCAGACAAAAAATTGATTCACTCAATGCTTAAGAGTCATATTGACCGGTACGGATACTGATTTTTTACTTTGAACGCATATTTCGGCGTAAATCATAATAATCACATAAATCCACGCCCCGTTTTTTCACACTCATTCAAATTACAGTAAAGAAAAAACTTGCTACATACACTAAAAATGTATTGTTTTGCAAATAATAGCTGCATACCTGAAAATGCTCGGAATGGGCAGCAGTGAAATTCGGAGTATAATGAAAGTGCAATCGGTATGAGCTGATATAAGATAATAAAAAGATGTCGAAAATTATTGAGGTTGAGAACATTACAAAGAAATATACGGGGATGCAAAATCCTGCCCTTGATCATATTAACCTGAAAATAGGGAAAGGTGAAATATTCGGATTACTCGGCCCCAATGGTGCGGGAAAGACGACCCTGATAAATATACTGACAGGGGTTTTGAAACCCGATTCGGGCAAAGCGGTTATCAACGGATTTGATGTATCGGCACATTCAAAGTTGATAAAACCGGCTATTGGAATTGTGCCGCAGGAAATAGCTCTGTATCCGACATTGACAGTCAAAGAAAATCTCTATATTTTCGGTTCGTTGTACAATATTCCCGGAAAAATTCTGAAAAAACGGATAGCGGACTGCCTGAACATTTACGGGCTGGAAAACAAAGCCCGGACACAGGTGAAAAAACTCTCCGGCGGAATGAAACGCAGACTGAATATTATTGCCGGAATACTGCACCGGCCTGAGTTGCTGATACTTGATGAGCCTACTGCCGGCATTGATGTTCAGTCTAAAGTGGTTATTCTTGATAACCTCCGCAAACTAAACAAACAGGGTACAACAATCCTTTATACTTCTCACTATATGGATGAAGCCGAGAAATTTTGTTCATTTACCTCAATAATTGATTACGGAAAGATAATTGCAGAAGGAAGTCCGGCCGAATTGGTTGAAAATACAGCTGGTTGCGATTGTCTTGAAGATGTTTTTATTAATCTGACAGGAAGGGAGATAAGAGAATAATGCTTAAGAAACTGATAACACTGCTATATAAAGATTTGCTTCTTGTAATAAAGGACAAGGCCGGTGTGGGGTTTCTTTTCTTTATGCCGGTATCATTGGTTTTTATTATGACTTTGTTGCAGGAGAATGCATACAAAACTTTGCACAACAGCAATTTTAAGCTGGTTATATTAAATAATGATCAGGATTCGCTCGGAAATATGATTGTCGGAAATCTGAAAAAATCAGGAATATTTGACGTGACCGAGATATCCGAAACCGGTATCTCTCCCGAAAAGGAGGTAGCAAAAGGTCATTATAAAATCGGTATTGTTATTCCCGACAGTACAACGTATTACACGAGGCGGTCGGTAGAAAGTAAAATAGCGACGGCATTTAACGATTTGGAGCAAGATGAAATTTCACATTCTCATTTATCTGAAATAGAGATTTATATTGACCCCGTTGTGCGTGCGTCATATCTGATGATGGTTAAAAGTATGCTCCGTGAATTCAATTCTGAGTTCAGGACAAAAATCTTACTCCGGGAACTCAATCAAAGAATCCCGTTCATTGAATCCGATATTACTCTTGACAATATTATAGATTTTAAAGAGAAATATGCTTCGACCGGCAAATCGGGTATAACACCGAATTCTGTCCAGCACAATGTGCCTGCCTGGATGCTGTTTGCAATGTTTTTTATAGTCATTTCGCTTGCCGGCAATATGGTAAAAGAGCGAGAGGACGGTAGTTTTGCCAGATTAAGGTTTATGCCCGTACCATATTCAGTTTACATTTCATCCAAAGTTCTTGTATATATTTTTGTTTGCCTCATACAGTTCATCTTAATGCTGATTGTCGGAGTTTATATAATGCCTTTGATTGGTTTTCCGGCCTTACAAATCGGCAACAATTTTGTGTCGCTTTTCATTATCGGTCTGGCTTCGGCACTATCGGCAGTCGGGTTTGGTGTTTTTACGGGAACTTTCACACGAAGCTATCAGCAGGCAGCTACTTTCGGTTCTTTGTCCGTCGTTATTCTTGCTGCAATAGGAGGAATATGGGTTCCCGTCTTTATGATGCCGCCTGCAATGCAGGTTGTAAGTGGCATTTCCCCGCTAAACTGGGGTATCGAAGGTTTTTATAATGTACTTGTACGAAATCTGCCGCTAAGTGACAGCCTGAATGAAATATTTTTACTGGTATCGTTTTTTGTTTTAATGATGACAGCTTCAATAGTAATGTACAAATTTAGAGACAATTAAAAAGTTTTCTTACAGTTTAAAATTTATTAAAATACATTGTAATATGAGGCTTAAAATATTGTTACTGACTCTTTTTACCGGCTGGTTTATTTTTACGGATAAATCAGTCGCACAGCAACAATATTATCAGGTTATCAGGGGAACCGTTTCAGACTCATATTCCGGGTCCCCCCTACCGGGAGCAAATATTGTACTATTAAATACAAATCCGCCTAAAGGAACATCAGCAGACGAAAACGGCAGATTTGTTTTAAAAAATGTTCCTGCCGGAAGACAAAGCCTCCGTATCAGCTTTATTGGATATAAAACTCTCATTTTAAACGATATAGTCGTCACTTCGGCAAAGCAGGTCGTACTGAATATTAAGCTTGAAGAGAATGTGGTAACTGTCGGAGAAACCGAAATTGTTGCAAAGCAAAGAAAAGACCGCCCAATCAATCCTATGGCACTTGTAAGCGCAAGGTCTTTCACCGTGGATGAAACAAACAGATATGCGGGCAGTTACGGTGACCCGGCACGCATGGCAGCAAATTATGCAGGTGTTGTTATGTCGCGCGACAACAGAAATGACATCGTAGTGCGTGGTAACTCACCTACCGGACTTCAATACAGAATTGACGGTATTGAGATTACAAATCCCAATCATTTCGGTGCGACGGGAACAACAGGCGGCCCTGTAACCCTCTTGAATACAAATCTTCTTACAAATTCCGATTTCCTGACAGGAGCCTTTCCGGCACAATACGGAAATGCAATTTCAGGAATCTTCGATTTGAAAATGAGAGCCGGAAACTCAAAAAAAAGAGAATACTGGGGACAATTGGGATGGAACGGGCTTGAGTTCGGACTTGAAGGCCCCTTCTCAAAAAAATCGGATGCCTCATATATCGCTGCTTACAGATATTCTTTCACTGATCTTTTATCAATGATGGGAATTAATATACCGGAAGTGGCCAGGTATCAGGATTTGTCTTTTAAAATAAATATCCCGACAAAAAATGCAGGAGTATTCAGTCTGACTGGTATCGGCGGGACAAGCTCCATCAAAATTGCCGATTCCGATAAAAAACAGGAACACTGGACTTTCCCGGAACACGGTGAAGATATAAACAACGGCTCAGCTCTTGCCGTTTTCGGTATTTCCAATATCTTTTTTATCAACTCAAAAACAACTGTTAAAACGGGATTATCGTTGGTTGCATCCGAAGTTCACAGCAAGATTGATACTTTCACGGTTCAGTTTCCAAAACCTTTTCTGTGGGCGGGAGAAAAATCCGCGGAGTTCAAATATACGGTTTCATCCGTCTTTTCAAAAAAGATAAATGCAAAAAACAGGTTCGATACCGGTATAAAGACTGACTTTTATGTTGTGAATTATGCTGACAGTCAATACTATTTTAATGTTTACAAACATTTCACAAACATAAAAACGAATTTCAACATAATACAATCATTCGGGCAATGGGAATACAGGTTTAACAACAAGCTCACATCGTCTGCAGGATTGCACTATCTGCTGTTTACACTTAATGGCAGTAGTTCCGTTGAACCGAGGTTCGGATTGCGATGGGACATCAATAACGTTCAGTCACTGAATTTTGGAGCCGGGTTACTGAGTGAGATACAGCCTCGTATGATCTATTTCGTGCAAACAAAGCTTCCCGGTGGTGATTATACCCTGACAAATAAAAATATGGGACTTTCAAAAAGCCTGCAATTTGTTCTGGGATACAACCGTCTTTTGACTGAGAACCTCAGACTTAAGGCAGAGACATATTATCAGCACCTTTATAATATTCCGGTCACACCGGATATTCCGCAATATTCCATCCTGAATGCCGGTACGGATTTTTACATTGAGCGGCAGGACAGCCTTGTTAATGCCGGTACAGGGACAAATTATGGCCTTGAACTTACTCTTGAAAAGTTTTTTTCTAAAAACTACTTTTTTCTTTTCACGGCATCGCTTTATCAATCGCAGTATAAAGGGTTTGATAAAGTTGAGCGCAGCACGGCATACAACGGCAATTATGTATTTAATGCTGTCGGCGGATATGAGCTCCCATTGGGAAAAATGAAAAACCGGGTTCTGACTTTTGGACTCAGAATCACCTGGTCAGGAGGAAGACCTTATGTCCCTTATGATCAGGCGGAAACCGTAAAGCTTGGCAGGGTTGTTTACGACTGGAAAAAGGCATATCAGGAGAGATATGACGACTATTTCAGAAGCAGTTTCAGGTTCGGACTGAAAAGAAACAGCAGAAAGGTAAGCACCGAACTGATTTTCGATTTGCAATATCGCGCCAATTATACATACGTTTACCTATATCGTATTGATGTAAAAACCGGCGAAATCGTCAAAAATTTTAAGATGGGATTTTATCCTATGTCAACAATCAGGGTGCAGTTTTAAAGTGAACAGGAATATTTATGCAACAGGTTAGGAGGTAAAACAGCTAAAATCCTAACTTTTCCAAAAATATGTAATATTAAAAAAATTCTTGATACTATTTGGATGTGTCAACTGTTTTCATCGTATAAATCTGTTTTAGAAAAATTGCCCAAATCTATTAAAAAACAATTTGTTAACCAAGTAAAATCACAGCTGTTTTTTTATTAACATATAAAATTTATTGCCTATTTTTGGCGAGGCTTTTTTAGCCGTTTAAATCGTCTGGATTTTAATATGTAATTTCATTGGAATGGATATCTTATTCAACAGTTTTTTCCTGAAACATAATATTAAAAGTGAGGCTGAAGGTGCGTACCGGCTGGATGGTTTCTCCGGTAATTTTGATGACAACGGGGCGGACGGAGAAAAATATATTTCTCTTATTCATCCCGACAGTTACAGAGAGAGGATAAAACGAGCCTGTGACAATAACAGGGTTCTTGCCGAGATATACCTGACACCTGAAAGTTATGAGGCAGCCTGTCTCTCCGTCGGACTGACAGTGAAAGCTTCGGAACAGGGAGATTTTGCACTTGTCAGACCTCCGGGACATCACGCCGGCCGTGAAAAAGCATCAGGATTCTGTCTCTTCAACAATGTTGCAATTGCAGCCCAAAAACTTGTTAATGAAGGTAAAAAAGTCTTTATTTTTGATTTTGACGGGCATCACGGTGACGGAACACAATCAATTTTTTATGATACTGATAAGGTTTTCTATTGCTCAATACACCAGATGTTTACCTGGCCTTTTACAGGACAGCCAACAGAAACAGGAACAGGGGCAGGTTTAGGCTTTACATTGAATATGCCAATGCTTTCGGGTAGTGGCGATAAGGAATTTTTTGACAGGATTGACAAGGCGATTGAGGCAGCGCACGGTTTTAAACCGGATGTCGTTGCATTATCGGCAGGTTTTGACGGATATGAAAAAGACCGTTTGCTGAACCTGAATTTCACGTTAAAAGGTTTTTACGAATGCGGCTTTCGCTGGCGCAGGGCTTTCCCAAATGTTTTTGCCGTCCTTGAAGGTGGCTATCATAATGATATAAAAGCCTGTGTCGAGCATTTTGTTGACGGAGTCAATATCGGGGCCAGACCCCCGAGGAAAAGATTTGATGATATGATGTCGGTGGGATAAAAGATGAATAGAGCCAGGATACAAGACTTATAGAATCAAGAACCAGGACATTTTGTGCAAAATATCTCGTTTTGAATTTAATATTTATTTGGGTTTTGAGTTTTCTTTTCAAAAACACCTGTCGGGAAAATCACTGATAATACCGTCAACACCGAGGGCTTTCATTTTTACAATATCCTCCGGTTCATTTACAGTCCAGACCATCACTTTCTTGTTTTGCTTATGAACCTGTTGAACGAAATGTTTGCTTGCATATTTGTATAGGATGTTAAACGACTCCACAAAGTGATATTTGCGAAATGAAAAAGGGGTAATACTACCATCAAATATTACAGGCAGACAACACATTTTTCTGACAAGCAGTTTCTGAAGTCTGATGCCGGGGGCGATTCTGTTGATTCTGAAAATCACATCATCCTTGAAACTCTGGACAATACACCACTTTTCCGCATTGTGTTTTTTGATAAGCTCAACGATTCTGTCTTCTATCTCAGGATAGACATCTTCACCCTCCTTTATTTCAATCAAAACTTCAACCCGGTCTTTACAAAGTTTTATTACATCTTCAAGTGCCGGAACCGATTCGTTTTTAAATTGTCGAGAGAATGATGAGCCGGCATCAAGCTTACTGATATGATCCCATTTATGGCTTTTTATTTCTCCCTTTCCGCTTGTTGTCCGGTCGAGTGAATTGTCGTGGTGCACAACAACTACCCCATCGTTGGTAAGATGAACATCAAGTTCAACCATATCAACACCAAATTCAATAGCTTTTCTGAAACCTGCCATTGTATTTTCGGGTGAATGCCCTGCTGCACCTCTGTGCCCTACTATTAGAAGTTTATCTTTTTGCATTCGTTCAGTTGCATATTATTCATATACCCAAAGTATAACATCAAAATTACAAAGTAAAATGTTAACCGTAAAGTTATAAAAATATGACAATTGAAAAACTTCTTTAATAATCTAATGACTGTTACACAATGACCTAATTTTTAAACATTAAATCTGATATTCATCAAATCTCCGTCCTCAACAATATAGTTCTTTCCTTCAAGTCTCATCTTCCCGGCTTCTTTAACTGCATGTTCCGTTTTGTAATTGATAAAATCTTCATATTTAATAACTTCCGCTCTGATAAATCCGCGTTCAAGATCGCTGTGTATCACTCCTGCAGCCTGAGGTGCCGTCATACCTTTTTTGATGGTCCAGGCTCTGACCTCTTTGGGGCCTTGTGTAAAAAATGCCTGAAGATTCAGCAGGTTATATGCTGCCCTAATCATTTTATTTACACCGGGTTCTTCCAATCCTGCATCATTCAGAAACTCCAGACGTTCTTCCTCGGTATCAAGTTCCGAAATATCGGCTTCCAATGCACCGGCAATAACAAGCACTTCAGCATTACTCTCTTTCAGTGCATCCTTAACC
This sequence comes from uncultured Bacteroidales bacterium, assembly GCA_964408535.1. Taxonomy (GTDB): domain Bacteria; phylum Bacteroidota; class Bacteroidia; order Bacteroidales; family JAADJA01; genus JAADJA01. Next base: position 16,043 of record CAYOZZ010000131.1, read on the forward strand.
TGGTCAACATAAGCATTGCCCGATACTGCCGAATCATCATCCACATTACAGACATAGATTACAGGTTTATCGGTCAGCAGTAAAATATCCTGAACAAATCTTTTGTCATCTTCATCAATATCAATAGTGCGGGCATTTTGAAAATTCTCAAAGTGCTCCTTATATTTCGTCAATACCTCAATTGCCTTTTTTGCCTCTTTATCACCCGATTTTGCCACCTTTTCCATACGTTGTATTTTCCGTTCTACCATTTCGAGGTCTTTAATCTGCAATTCAAGGTCAACAATCTCCATATCTCTAACCGGATTTACAGATCCTTCAACATGAGGAAGATTTTCATCATCGAAACAACGCAACACGTGTATCATTGCATCCGTCCGCTGAATATCGTCAAGAAATTTATTCCCGATTCCCTCGCCATGGCTTGCACCTTTGGCAAGTCCCGGAATGTCAACTATTTCTACGGTTGCCGGAATGACCTTTTCAGGTTTTACAAGTTCCGCAATCTTATAAAGACGCGGATCAGGGACATCCACAACCCCGAGATTCGATTTTGAAGCACTGAAAGCATAATTACTTGTCTGAGCTTTAGTCTTTGATATACAGTTAAATATTGTAGTCTTACCAATATTGGTAATACCTACGATTCCACATTTAAGAGCCATTTTCTTTAAGTTTAATTGTGCTGCAAAGATAGGGGAATTATGGATTTATTGTTTTCGAGGATGTTTTATTTTTCTCCGCTTATTTTAATCTCTTTTAACTAAATTTGCAAAAACAATAATTGAAAATAAAAATGACATTTTTAGAACTTGCGAAAAAACGGTTTTCTGTCAGGAAATTCAAGCCTGATCCGGTTAAGGACGAGGACCTGCAATATATTCTTGAGGCGGGCAGAATTGCTCCCTCGGCAAATAATTTTCAGCCATGGCGGTTTATTGTTGTGAAAGACCGGTTTAAAAATGAAGAGGTTAATGCACTTTATCATCGTGACTGGTTTGATGATGCTCCGGTTGTAATAATAATTCTTGCCGACCATAACAAGTCGTGGCACAGGAGCAGTGACGGGAAAGACCATGCAGACATGGATACAGCTATTGCTGCCGACCATATGACACTGGCAGCTGCGGAAAAAGGTCTGGGAACTTGCTGGGTCTGCAATTTTGATGTTGAAAAGACTAAAAAGTACTTCGGACTTCCCGATTATCTGGAGCCGGTGATATTTCTGCCTTTGGGTTATCCCGCTGTTGAGGTTGATATTGAGCGTCATTCGGTAAAAAGAAAACCTTTGAATGAAATTATTTTTAAAAAAATATAGAAATTTATGAGAATAAAACAATCAATAGAGGAGTCCATTGAGCTGAAAACAAAGATTTTGAGTGATGAGAATTTGTTGAACCGGATTCGTAAGACAGTTGATATTTGTGTAAAATCGTTGAACAGAGGAGGCAAGATATTGTTTTGCGGCAATGGCGGAAGTGCTGCCGATGCCCAGCATCTTGCAGCCGAACTTTCGGGCAGGTTTTATTTTGACAGGGAACCGCTATATGCCGAAGCTCTGCACGTTAACAGCTCATATCTGACGGCGGTTGCCAATGATTATTCATACGATGAAATATATTCAAGATTGGTAAAAGCAATGGGTAAAGAGGGTGATGTTCTGATAGGGTTATCAACATCCGGCAATTCGGGGAATGTGGTTAATGCTTTTAGGACTGCGAAGGAACAGGAGATGGTAACTGTCGGCTTAACAGGAGAAACCGGTGGAAAGATGAAAGAGTTGAGTGATATTTTATTGAATGTTCCTTCAAATGACACACCGAGGATACAAGAGAGTCATATACTTATCGGGCATATAATTTGTGAATTGATTGAAACAAAAATTTTCGGGCAGGAATAATGCCGTGTTAATAAAATTTATACTTTTGCAGCCTCAAAATATGGCCCTATAGTTCAAGGGATAGAACGGAAGTTTCCTAAACTTCAGATTCAGGTTCGAGTCCTGGTGGGGCTACGAAACAAAAACCGTAACCGTATAAAATGGTTGCGGTTTTTTAATGCAAAACATTTTTTTATTAACATTTGCTTTTTCAAAACAGTTTTTAGTACTTTTGGGACTTCATTTTAAAAGCAATTATTATGAACATACCTGAAGAATTAAAATACACAAAAGACCACGAATGGCTTAGAATTGAAGGTGACGAGGCATTTGTAGGCATTACCGATTTTGCTCAGAAGGAACTCGGTGATATTGTTTTTGTTGAGGTTGAAACTGTTGATGAGACTCTGGAGAAGGAAGAGGTATTCGGAACGATCGAAGCGGTAAAAACGGTATCCGATCTTTTACTTCCCGTTGACGCCGAAATCATAGAGTTTAATGAAAAACTTGAAGATACACCTGAGTTGATCAACAATGATCCTTACGGTGAAGGCTGGATTATAAAGATTAAAATTACCGATTCGGGACAGGTTGATTCCCTGTTGAGTGCAGCAGACTATAAAGCTCTAATAGAGGGATAGTTATAATAAAATCAAACAGAATGCGTTTTTTATTAAAAGATTTAAAACTTTTTTTGTAATTTAGCGCACTCTTATAAAAAGTAAATAACGATGATTGATAAAAAGAAATCACCTAAGGCTGATCTCGAAAGGAAAAAAACTTTATTTCTTGAGATTGGAATGGTTATAACTCTTGCATTGGTTTTGCTTGCTTTTAATTATAAAAGCTATGAGAAGCAAGAACTTACTATAATGACAAGGTCGGTTGACAATGCCGAAGAGGAGATGGTACAGATTACACAGCAGGAAAAACCGCCGCCACCTCCCAAACCGCCGCAACAAACGACGGTAATTGAAATTGTTGAGGATGATGTGGAAATAGAGGATGATATAGAAATAGATGTGGAGGCTGACCAGGAAACCGAGGTGCAGGATTATGAACCTGTTGAAGAGGTTGAAGAGGAAGAAGAAGAGACTCAGATATTCCAGGTTGTCGAAACAATGCCGACATTTCCGGGAGGTGATGCAGCAAGGATTAAATATTTACAGAATAATCTGAAATATCCCACAATGGCGCGTGAAAGTGGTATTCAGGGAAAAGTGTTTGTCACTTTTGTTGTTGAAAAAGACGGCTCCATAACCGATGTGAAAGTACTGAGAGGTATTGGAGGCGGATGTGACGAGGAAGCGGTGAGGGTTATTAAAAATATGCCGAAATGGAAGCCGGGAAAACAGCGTGGTAAACCTGTTAGGGTTCAGTTTAATATGCCTATTGTTTTCAAACTGGCAGGATAATCCGAATAAAATATATCTAAAGCCGGCAAAAGCCGGCTTTTTTTATAAGTACAGGTTGTCCATAAACACATAATAGATTCTGATGTCCTTATTAACAAATTTTTCGTCATAACCTTTAATCAGGTCAATGAGCCTTTCACTTTGCCCCTTCATAAATTCGGCCAAAAAAACAATAATTATCTCATCTGCCGTTGAATAGTCGGGAACCGAACCTCTTTTATAAAAGAAAGAAAATGTTTTGTCTAAATTGACAGTCGTATCCGAATTATAAAAGTTTCCTGTTGAAAGCGGGAAATGCTCAAAGGATTCGTACTTATTCCAGTCCAGATTCTTAAAGCCTCCGATACTGCAGTTTACAAGGTGAAAATACTTTCTTCCCGAACTGTCAAAAGCCATAACCTGTAAGGGTTGATAAAAGTCATGTTTTAACCTGCTTGTATCGGGTAATGATGACAAAAAACCCTTAAATACAACAGTATCAATAAGGTACAGAACATCAGGGGAAATGTTGTAACTAATTGAGAAATCGGGAAGATCGGCAGGATAAACCGGAGTTACATCTTTAATACCCATAATTCCCTTTATTGCGGACTGACACCCGCCAAGTGCAAGAAGTACGAATAAAATAAATACTTCAATAATGTTTTTCATTTGTATCGAATAATGAATTTTATTTCTATGCAAAAATAAAATAAAAGGTACACTCACGCGTACCTTTTTCTTTATAACCCGAAACTACTTATCCTTCCATTCAGGGATTCTTCCCGGTGTCCATGGAGCTCCGGCCTCTTCAAGTCCCTTTTCGATTTGAGGCAGTTCAGTATTGTAAATTTCTTTCAGTTTTTCAAGAACGGGAGGAAATTCTTCCTTCAAAATATTGTAGATATCTTTCTGTGATTGTGTCACACCTGATGTTGAACGCCAGTGAGTCCAAACGATTGAGCCGAGCCTTTCATTGATTGAAGGCAGTGCCGGCCGGTTTTCTTCCCGGCTTGCTTTCGGTTGCTGTCCGTTAAATTTCCACATAATATCATCCAGTTCGGCTTCCGTCTTTTCAATATTAACCATCAACTCCTGTGGCACTCCGGGTGTACGCTGTGCTGCCTGTTTTGCTGATTTGATACGCGAAACCATATTTTCGGCAAAATTCTCAGCACCTCTTACCGCTCTTTGAAGCTCGGCAAGTTTTTTCTGGAAAGCAACAAATTCAGCCCTGTCCTTAGCCGGTAAAGTAGTGTTATTCAATATTTTTGTTGTAAATTCAACCGGGCCGGTGAGTTTTGTAATCTCTCCTCTGTGATACTGTGATATCGAAACAAAATACTTACCCGGCATAACATACATTCCGCCACCTCCCATCGAAAGGGGATTGTATTTATCGGTTTTCACCGGATAGGTTGATGGATATCTCAAATCCCAGGTTATTCTGTTTATTCCCGTGCCGACTCCTTTTGTCAGTTTTCTGACTACGTTGCCGTCTTCATCCGTAATTGTGAATATTAAATGCGGTTTAACCTCATTCTTTTCGGCTCTCAATTCATCCATAGTCGGAATGGGAATGGGCTCATTATTTTTAAATAACTCCTTCTCCTTTTTCTGTCTTTCCTGCTTTAATGTTTTCGGCGATTCTTTTATATAATATGTAAATGTTGCCCCGAACGGAGGATTTTTTGCTATGTAAACATTGGAACCGCTACCGTAGCCACCTCTGTTTTTCCGAATATACATCAGGGCATCCTTTACCGGGAAAATAAATGCTGCCGAGTCTAAAAGCTCCTTATTCAGAATCCTTAAAGGCGAATAGTCGTCGAGAATATAAAATCCTCTTCCGAATGTTGCCAAAGCCAGATCGCTTTCTCTCTCCTGAATAGCAATGTCTCTTACTGCAATTGTCGGGATACCCGATTTAAGTTGTGTCCATATTTTGCCGCCGTCAATACTGAAAAATATTCCGAATTCTGTTCCCGCAAAAAGCAGGTCTTTATTGACAAAATCCTGTTCAATCGTATGAACTGTCCCATTCTCCGGAAGATTGGAGGCAATGGATGTCCAGGTTTTACCCTTATCCGTACTTTTTAAAATATAGGGTTTGAAGTCGTCACGTTTTCTGTTGTCAAACGATGCAAAAACAACATTTTCATCGAATTTTGACGGTAAAATATCGCTTACATAAGTATATTCGGGTACACCGGGAAAATTTTCGATTTTTGTCCAGTTCTCACCTGCATCCTCGGTTACCTGGATTAAACCGTCATCGGTTCCGACATAAAGAAGATTTTCTTTAACAGGTGATTCAGCAAGTGAAACAGCCATACCGTAAAGTGAGGTTGATACATCTTTTGCAACCGCATCAATACTCCAGTATTTTCCCATTACCTTAAATGAATTTCTGTCAATCCGGCGGGTAATATCATCGCTGATAACTTTCCAGGATTGTCCCCGATCATCGCTTCTGAAAACTTTATTGGCAGCCATATACAAACGGGTGCCGGAATGCGGGCTGATAAAGAAAGGTGTGTTCCAGTTCCATTTATAGGTCAGTTCACCTTTACGTTCGGTCGGCCTGATACTGATTGCTTCTCCGCTCTTTTTGTCGTATCTCACGATATTTCCATACTGCGATTCGGAATAAACAATATCCGGATTTCCCGGCTCAATAGCCTGCCAGAAACCGTCGCCACCAGTTGTCGTGACCCAGTCGCAACTCGTAACCCCGTCTCTGTTCAGGTTTCTTGAAGGACCGCCAAAACTGCTGTTATCCTGCGTTCCCCCGTAAACCCAGTAGAATGGTTCGGTATTGTCAACGGCAACTCTGTAAAATTGTGTAACAGGCAGGTTTGTTTTGTGAAGGTATGTTTTCCCACCGTCGAAAGTTTCATAAACACCGCCGTCACCGCCAATCATAAAATGATTCGGATTTTTTGCGCAAATCCAGAAGGCATGATCGTCAACGTGACGGTCACGGTTACCGATTGATTTCCAGGTTTTCCCTGCGTCGGTTGTATATTTTGAAACCGTTTCCATTGAGTAAACCTTATCCACATCGTTAGGGTCGCAATAAATTTCGCAATAATACTGCCCGCTACTGTAATGTGAACTCATCTTTTCCCAGGATTCACCTCTGTTTGTTGATCTGAAAAAGCCTCCCTGATCATTTGCAGCTTCGATAATAATATACAACACATCAGGATTTACGGGAGAAATAGCCAGTCCCATTCCGCCCTTATCAGCAGTTGGAATTCCTGATGTCAGTTTTCTCCAGTTTTTCCCGCCGTCTGTTGATTTCCATATTGCCGATTCAGGTCCTCCGCCGATCTTCGTATAAACATGACGCCTTCTTTGTTCGGAGGTGGCATATACGACATCGGGATTCCGGGGATCAAGAACAACACTGTTACATCCGGTGTTTTCGCTTATTTCCAGCACCTTTTCCCAGTTTTTCCCGCCATCGGTTGTTTTGTACAAACCTCTGTCTCCTCCGGGACCCCATACCGAACCTTCGGCAGCAACATAAACAACATCCGAATTTCGTGGGTCAACGGCTATCATCCCAATTTGTCTTGAGTCTTTCAATCCCATATTTTTCCAGGAATTTCCCCCGTCAACAGATTTGTAAATTCCGTTTCCATAGCCAAGTGCACGCTGGTGATTATTTTCACCGGTTCCTGCCCAGATTACATTTACATTGTTTGGATCGCGTTTCAGACAACCAATTGAATAGGCACCGTAACTGTCAAATACCGGTTTGAAAGTAGTTCCGTTATTAGTTGTTTTCCAGATTCCGCCACAGGCTGCAGCAACAAGATATTCCGCCGGATTATCAGGATTAACCGCAAAGTCGGCTATACGTCCCGAGGTAAATGCCGGCCCGATACTTCTTAACTTTAGTCCGCTGACCTGGCTTGATTTGATTGTGTCATTTTTCGTCTCTTCTTTTCCTTTTTTCTTCTCCGCCTTTAATTGAACAGCAGAAAAAAGAAATAATGTTAAAATAGTGAATGCAAAATAGCGCATCCCTCTTAATTTGCAATTAACTTTTTTCATAATTTCAGTTTTAAATATATACTTATGCGAAATTTTTAAATTTAAAAATATCTTCGGAATTTAAAGTTGTTTGCTTCTACTATTCATATATTCAGAGCTTTACAGGCGGGTTTAAAATCAAAATCAAAGCCTTTTTTCAGTTTTTAAAAGTAAGTAAAAAAGACATAGTATCTTAATAATAAGATTCTTGTATTTTTTTTAATTTAATCAAATTGATTGAGGCTTGCCCATATTTGGTGGTTTAAGTAGTGAACACATTTAAACCACCAGAGATATGAGACTTATTAATACAAACAATTTACTTAAATTTTTTCAAGATATCCTTTACAGCATCTTTATGAATAGTGAATCCCATCATTTTTAACTTGATATAATCAGAGCTGAAAAAATAAAATCCGAAAATAGGGGAATCCTCTCCGACATTCCTTGAGCCTGAGCTTGAATCCTTTATAAGATACCAGTCTTTGCCATCCTTTTCATAATAGCCGACGAGGTGCATTCCGTGGTCGTCGGTGGTTGTATGGTTTGAGAAACGGAACTGACGTGCATTTTCATCAATATAATCAGACGGGATATCAAATGTGGGAATGATTGCGCAATTTGTTTTCCTCGAAAAACCTGCTTCCGAAACATCACCGCCGATGCTCATCGTGTAACCGTCGCGAATAGCCTTTTTGACTATATCCATATACACATCAAGCGGAACATTGTAATACTCTTTGCTGTGCCACCAGTTATCCGGAACTTTATACTCAACCTGCTGCCAGTACGGCTCCTGCATATACGAGAGGATTTCAACATAATCGTCAGGATTGAATTTCAGAACGTCTTTCATATATTCCAGGGGTGTGATTGTCTTTCCTTCGTATTCAAATTCAGCCGGCGGCTCTCCCATGTGATGGTTTAATATGCTTTTTATAGTGCTGATTACCAGTTCTTCATTCCAGGCATTATCATTTTTAACGGATGTCAGGTATGATCTCATCTCTTTCATCATTCCGGCGTGGCTGTAATATTTTCTTCCCTCCTGAAGCCCGTCATAAACGCTTTCAGGGACGATACCGTATTTTTTATAAATCCTTGTGGTTGCATTTCCTTCGGAACCTTCATCAAAAAGTGTTGTTCCCCGGCTTTCGACAAACCCTTTTGCCTTTTCGACATATTCCCAATAAACGGTGTACATCTCCGACAGTTTCACTTTTTGTCCGGTAATTCTGTAAATATCGCTTTCAAACATTGAAGTTGTTGAGAAACACCAGCAGGTTCCTGTATTTCCCTGTGAGATAGGTGGATTGTACCACTGCGATGTGTACAGGTCAACCTTGTTCGGCAAGTCCATTCCCGATTGATCCATCTGAAACCTCTTGTCTTTCTTTTTCGTTTTTTGCATTGATTCGAAATGGCGTACATCTTTCAGAATAAAGTTCTGATAGTACCCGGGTTCATACTCCTGAAAATAGCCTTTATCCTTTGAAGGTTTCTGGCCATAGGCAATGATAGCGGAAAAAAACACTGCCGACAAAATGATAATTGATTTTTTCATTTTCTAAAATTTTATGTTTCTAAAATATATTGTCAGTAATTCATAACTTTTACACCTGCTTCGCAGACCTGCAAGGTTTTTCCTTCACACGGGCTTGTGAAACCTTATAGGTCAGTGCCTGACTTCTTACTTTTCACCCCCACTTCGCAGACCTGCAAGGTTTTTCCTTCGCACGGGCTTGTGAAACCTTACAGGTCAGACATATATCAAAACAACAAAAAAATGCCGGTTAATTCTATCCGGCAAGTATATTACTATTTAAAAGTTATATTCTCCTCCTTTGTGATTTTTTCGCAATAGTGACAATGCAGTTTCAAATCTTCCTTGTCAATTACAGTGAATTGTGTCGGGATATTTTCATGATTTGTGATACAATTCGGGTTAATGCACTTTACTATCTTATCAATGGAATCGGGTATTTCAACTTTCTCTTTATAAACAACGGTGAAGTCCTTTATCACAATTATTGTTGCAATTGGTGCCACAAGAGCAATTTTATTAAGGTCTTCCTTTTCAAAGAATTTTTTGCTGACTTTGATAATGCCTTTTTTCCCGTATTTCTTGCTTTCAAGGTTTGTTCCGACCATAATCTGGTTTGAGACCCTGTCGAGACCGAGAATTCTGATTACCTGAAAAACTTTGTCAGCCGGAATATGATCTATAACTGTTCCGTTTTCGATTGCCGAAACTTTCAGTTCCTTTCTTTTTTCCTGTTTTGCCATTTTGTTTTTAATTATGGATTAAAGATTTGATTTACTTAACTCCGAGTGTTAATGCAAGAAGTGCCTGACGAACATAAACCCCGTTTAATGCCTGTGTAAAATAGTAGGCTTTGGGGTTTGAGTCAACATCTTCGGTTATTTCATTAACCCTTGGCAAAGGATGTAAAACCTTAAGGTTCGGTTTTGAGTCGTCGAGCATACTGTTTCTCAAAACGTAAGAGTTTTTCACCTTCTCATATTCAAGCGGGTCGGAAAAGCGCTCCTGCTGGATTCTTGTCATATAAAGAATATCAACCTTCGGAATTACCTCATCAAGTTCGGTATATTGGAAGTAATCAAGATTTTTCTCTTTGATAAATCTTTTGACGGAGCTTGGAAGTTTGAGCTCTACCGGAGAAACAAGATGGAATGTCGTGTTGAAATTTGTAAGAGCCGTAACAAGTGAGTGTACAGTTCTTCCGTATTTCAGGTCGCCGACAAAAGCAACGTGCAGATTGTCGAGTGTTCCTTGTGTTTTGCGGATTGAATAGAGGTCGAGCAGGCACTGTGTCGGATGCTGGTTTGCTCCGTCTCCTGCATTCAGTACTGGCACCGAGGCTACTTCACTGGCATAACGCGAGCTTCCTTCCTTCGGGTGGCGCATAACGATAATATCGGCATAATTGCTCACCATCATTATCGTATCTTTCAGTGTTTCGCCTTTTTTAACACTTGATGACGAAGCGTCAGTAAAGCCGACTATTTTTGCTCCAAGTTGTGATGCTGCGCTTTCAAAACTTAGCCTTGTACGTGTCGAAGGTTCAAAAAAGAGGGACGCAACCACATAATTTTCCAGAATTTTCTGTTTGGGCTTTTTCTCAAACTTTTCTGCGAGATCGAGGATGGTTTTATAATCCTCTTTCGTGATGTCCGTAATCGAAATTAAACTTTTGTTTTTCATATTAAATCTGACGGTTTAAATAATTCGGGGATAAAATTATATAATAATAAATCACAAAAATCAATTGTTAATTATTAGTGATAAAAAAAGGCGACCCGGAAGGCCGCCTTTTAAGAATTATTAAACAAGATTATGTTTTTTAACAAAATCATCAATGATACCCGAAAGGTCGGGGTCGCCGATTTCCTGCAGGTCGTAATAAACCCTTGTATTCGGCTTGTTGATTTTGATAATCCTGTTAAGATCAATCGGAGTACCGATAACAACTGCCTCACAATCGGTTTTTTCGATTGTTTTTTCGAGGTCTTTGAGCTGTTGCTCACTATAACCCATAGCCGGAAGCAGAGTTCCGATATTCGGATAAATCTCGAAAGTTTCAGACAGTTTACCCACTGTAAAAGGTCTTGGGTCAACCAGTTCTCCGGCACCGTATTTCATAGCGGCAACAGTTCCCGCACCGATTTTCATTTCACCGTGAGTAAGTGTCGGTCCGTCCTCAACAACAAGAACTTTCTTTCCTCTGATAACCGAAGGGTCATCAACTTTAATAGGTGAAGCGGCATCAACAACGATAGCCTGCGGAGCAACCTTGGCAATACTCTCTCTTACAGTCTGGATTCCTTCAGGTGAAGCAGTGTCTATTTTATTAATAACAGCAACATCAGCCAGTCTGAGAGTAACCTCACCCGGATAATAAGTAAGTTCGTTTCCAGGTCTGTGAGGATCAACAACAGTTATGTTAAGGTCGGGTTTGTAAAACGGAAAGTCATTGTTTCCGCCGTCCCAAAGCACAACATCACAACCGTCGGGATCATTCTCGGCAGCCCTGAGGATAGCCTCATAATCAACACCTGCATAAATCACATTGCCACGAACAACGTGCGGTTCGTACTCTTCCATCTCTTCGATTGTACATTTGTGTTTTGCAAGGTCTTCGACAGTAGCAAAACGCTGAACCTTTTGTTCAACCAGATTGCCATAGGGCATCGGGTGACGGACAGCAACAACCTTCAGGCCTTTTTCCATCAGGTACTCAATTACTTTACGTGAGGTCTGGCTTTTTCCGCAACCTGTTCTGACAGCACCAACTGCAATAACCGGTTTTGTACTTTTAACCATTGTATCTTCCGGGCCTAACAGGATAAAGTTAGCACCGGCAGCATTGACAATTGCACTAACGCCCATTACCCTTTCGTAAGGGACATCACTGTAAGAGAAAACGCAGTCGTCCACGTTAAACTCTTTTATCAACCTTGGTAAATCTTCTTCTGCGTAAATCGGGATACCGTCCGGGTATAAATCACCGGCAAGTTCAGCCGGATATTTTCTTCCGTCGATATCGGGAATCTGGGCAGCCGTAAAAGCTACTACTTTGTAATCTTTGTTTCCACGATAATATGTGTTAAAATTGTGGAAATCCCTTCCCGCAGCACCGATAATAATTACATTTTTGCTCATAATTATTACCTTTTTAAGTGTTAATAAATTTATTTAAATCGAAATTCTGAAAATTTCAGTGCAAAGGTATTATTTTAAAAATATCAAGCAATATTAATGTCGTTTTTTTTATAATTTTGTCTGGTAACGATACTTTTATAAAGTATGAAAAAGGAGAAGCTAAAAATAATTACCGGTAGGATTGCTATTACCCTTTCATTAATTATTACTTCAGCCTGGTCTTTCTGGGGTGCTATTGAAAACTTCCACGAAGGGTGGTATTTCGATTCTTTACTGAAAAATATCGGACTGATGCTGATTCAATATGCAAGCCCTGTGCTCCTTTTTGTACTGCTTACGCTTCTGTCAATCAGGAAAAATAAGTTAGGTGCCGTTTTATTTATTGTACTTGGTATCATTATCTACACTAAGGTTAATATCAGGAATCTGTTTTTTCTGACACCGTTTTTTGTCTTTGCGTTTCTGTTTTGGTTCGGAACAGTCAAAAATAAAAAACGGGCATACAGACTACTTATATTCATCCCTTTGGCAATTTTTACCGTTTTTAGTATTGAACCTGCCATAAGGGTTGCAGGCAGAGTGAACGATGGTAATTTCGGTATGAGAACAATTGAAGGAAACGGTGTTACTCTTGAGTGGGCACCGGCAGGGCCGGGATTTCCTGAGCGGGGAACCGACTGGTACGAGGCAATGCGGATTTGCAGTCACCTTTCGGAAGACGGAACACAGATTATGGATTCCGTTCAGAATATCTGGCGGTTGCCGACGGTGGAAGAGGTAGTCAGATCAATGACAAAGCACAATAAAAATTGTGGCGGCAGACTTGACCCGGAAACAGGAGAACCGGTCTATGAGATTACCCCTGATAAAGAGACCCCGTTATGGAACCCTAATTCAATGGTTATTTACTGGTGGACATCAACGGAGGTTGATTCAACCAAGGCCTATATCATAGTCTATGACGGTAAAATTTGGCCGAAATATAAAAACAACGGGCCGGCATACAGGGGTTTTCGGGCGGTTAGGGAT
>CAYOZZ010000132.1:0-11319 GCA_964408535.1 uncultured Bacteroidales bacterium
ATTCTGACCGTGACAACAAAAGAAGGAAAAACAATGAAAGGGAAATTTATAAAGGAGTAAACACGGGAAGAAGCGGATACTAATATAAAAATATTGCCAAATCATAACCATTAATTACAAACTCGCAGGGTCGAAAGCGGGTTCTGGGAGGGATGAGTTTTGTTAAATTTTTTATGCGCTAAGGCTTTAATAATCAATATTCAACACTCAATAATCAATATTCAATAATCAACTAAAAACACTCATCACTCATCACCCATCACCCAATTCTCAATTCAAAAAACATCAATTATTCTCAATTTTTTACCGTTAAACGAAAAGGTATCGCCTGCCCTTTTCCCCTGCATAGCCTTATAAACAGGCACATTCGGTGACAAGGCATAGTAAAACTCACCGTCAACTTCGGCCTTTCCGATACTTGCCGAAACAAACATCTTTTGTCTGCCGGTAATGACAACTGCGCCAAAATCCACTTTTAAAATTTGCTTTTCAGGATTAATTTTGTTCAGCACATCAAGTATTCCTTTGGCCTTTTGTAACTGACCTGCAAACATATTTGTTTTGTTAAGCAGCTGAGCCTGATAACCTCCGTCGTCACGGTCAACCGGACAGGAAATTTCGCTTACCATCTTACGTGCATCTTCAATTTCATTGTTCAGATTTTCAATTGTTTTAAGCTGCACTTTTTTAAATGCATCGAGTATTTTCGATTTCAGCAGGATTTTGTCCATAAATACGTTATAATTATCCGGTTGCCAAAACAGTAACAACTACTTTTCGCACACTTCTCGGGCCGTCAAATTCGCAAAGGAAGATATTTTGCCAGGTTGACAATCCTACACTTCCGTTAATTACGGGAATTGTTTCGGACGGGCCTATCGTTTATTCCTTGCTTTCTTTTTCGCCGGTCTCATCCTGCTTTTCACTTTTATCAGGAGATTCGTCTTTTTTATCCGTAACATCTTCCGATTTTACATCTTCGGTATCACCTTTAAGGTATGAGGGCAGTTCCATTCCTGCCATTTTGAAAATTTCGTTAAAAGGAGGAATTGATTTAAGCATTCCCGAAAGGAAATTTGCCGAAGTCGGTGTTTTATCACCATTACCTCCGCCACCCATCGAATCCCAGACGGTAATTTTATCAATCTTAAGATTCTTGATTGCCTCGACCTGTGTTCTGACAAGTTCGGGCAGTTTATCGGCAATCATCAGCAGAGCGGCATCACGGGCATTATTATCGGCAGCCTCTACCAGTTTTTCAAAACCGAGAGCCTGTTTTGTAAGCACCTCCATAATACCTTTGGCTTCGGCCTGTTTTTTAACCAAAATAGCCTCGGCCTCACCTTTTGCAATACGTCTTATCTGCTCAGCTTCGGCTTCGGCATCAATTTCGACCTTCCGTTTGGTTATCTCAGCCGGCACAACAATATCGGCAACTCTTGATGCTCTTTCCTTTTCCGACCTTTCCATTTCGGCAATTTGTTCAGCTTTATAACCCTCTTCGAGAGCTTTTGCATGCTGGACTTTTTCGGCGGCAATAGCAATTCTTGCGGCTTCTGCCTCTTTTTCCCTCCTTGCGGCATCAGAGTTGGCAATAGTTATTTTAGCTGTATTTTCACCTTCAACTGCAATAGCATTCGCCTCAGAGGTCTTGATTCTTTCCAGCTTGTTGGCATCGGCTTCACCCACTTTTGCAAGTGCATTTGCATCTGCCACCTTAATACGCTCCATCCTCAATGCTTCTGCCTCACCGATTTTTGCTTTTGCTACTGCATCAGCTACCTGTATCCGCTCCTTCTGGTTTGCACCCGCTTCTCCTATTTTAGCCTCTGCATTGGCACTGGCAACCTGAATACGCTGTTCCTGAACGGCATTAGCTTCCCCGATTGCCCCGTCACGGTTCTTTTCGGCAACACTCTTCTTGGCATCATTGATAGCTTTTGCAGCAGCCTCTTTACCGAGAGCCTCAATATAACCGGATTCATCCCTGATATCAGTAACATTTACATTTATCAATCGCAAACCAATCTTTTGCAGCTCAGCTTCAACGTTTTTGGAAACATTCATCAGAAACTTATCGCGGTCGGTATTGATCTCCTCAATATCCATCGTAGCGACAACCAACCTCAACTGTCCGAAAATAATATCCTTTGCCAGCTCCTGAATACTCTCAAGATCAAGGCCGAGAAGTCGTTCGGCTGCATTTGTCATAACACTGGGATCGGTAGAGATACCGACAGTAAAACGGGAAGGAACATCCACACGGATATTCTGACGGCTCAGAGCATTCGTCAGGTTAACCTCAATTGAAATCGGTGTCAGGTCAAGGAATGCATAATTCTGGATAACAGGCCAGATGAAAGCGGCACCGCCGTGAATGGTTCTCGCCGAACGCGATGTTCCGTCACGTCCTTTACCTGTTTTTCCGTAAATGACAAGTATTTTATCCGAAGGACACCTTTTATATCTTGAAAAAAGTGCCAGAACAGTTACAAAAATTATAAATACAAGAACAATGATGGGAATTAATGTGTACATAATTGATTATTTAATATTTAAACTCTATTTTGTTACTTTCTCAACCTTAAGAATGTTATCATTCATAACACCCGTAACTTTTACAACTGTTCCGGTCGGGAGATCATCCTCTCCTTTAGTGATTGCCTGCATCTCTCTCAGAGTACCCTGAACCGTAATCCGGATTTTTCCGATATTTTTACTCTCACCGAGAACCGGAATATAGACCTCACCGGTTTTCCCAAGGGCATTTCTTATATTCAGAGTTCCGCCCGAATCCTGCATTTTACTCAGGAAATAGAACAATGCCGACACTATCAGCATAGCAACCAGTCCTGCACCAAAAGCAATGGCAATGGTACCGGAAACCGAAAAGCCGTTTTTGATAGCAGCAATTCCCGCCCAGCCGAACATTGTAAAAAAAGCAATGAAATTTCTTATTGTAAAAAAATGGAAGGCAGGTGTAACATCGCTCATATCCGAATCGGCACCGTCCGTACCGCCTGTATCCATATCAAGGTCAATATCCTCATCAAGATCAAGGCCTGAGATATCCGTATCTCCGCCGCCCACATCGGCATCACTGCCACCCATTCCGGCAAAGGTCAAAATCAGTTGAATAAAAAGAATTACAGAAAAAGGAACTGCAATATACCAGAAGAGTTTCTCAAAGGAAGTGAGAGTTTCCCACCATTCTGTCATAGCTGTAAATTTAAGGTTTATAAACTAATGAACAAAAATACAAAAAAAAATGACAAAATAATCTTCCTGAAAAGATTTTCAAAAAAAAAAGCGATAAGATAAACCCTGATGAATATTACATCATAGTTTAAACCAATCCTCTACCAAAACGGTTTTGTCTTCCGGCTCGTCTTTATGTCTGAATTCGTTTGTATGTTTATTATAGATGTAATCTTTGGCCCATTCGTCCTTGTTGGCGACAATTTCGTGCAGACCGTTTATAACGGTATAAAGTTCTTCATCTGTCATTGTAGGATGTAACGAAAGCCTTACCCAGCCGGGTTTTTCGGAAAGATCGCCCGAATTTATTTTTTCAGTTATCTCGTGTGAAAACTCATAACTGACATCAAGCAAATAATGGCCGTAGGTTCCGGCACAGGCACATCCTCCTCTCACCTGGATACCCCAGCGGTCATTCAATATCTTCACAATCAGGTTGTAATGAATATCATCAATATAAAATGAAATTACCCCGAGTCTTTCCTGAATATTATCGGCAAGAATATGGATTCCGGGCACTTTCGGCATCTCTTCAAAGGCAATTTTCACAAGCTCCTCTTCCCGTTTCCTGATATTTGCCGTCCCCATCCTGTCTTTAAGCTCAATACTGAGTGCCGTTTTTATAGCCTGCAAAAATCCGGGAGTACCTCCGTCTTCGCGGGCCTCAATATCATCAATATATTTATACTCACCCCAGGGGTTTGTCCATTCCACAGTTCCGCCTCCGGGCTGATCGGGTGTCGGTAACCGGTATAGCGATGAATCGAATATCAAAACTCCCGAGCTTCCCGGTCCGCCGAGAAACTTGTGAGGAGAAAAGAAAATAGCATCTAATTTTTCCATCGGGTCGTCAGGGTGCATATTAATATCAACATAAGGGGCGGAAGCTGCAAAATCCACAAAACACAATCCGCCGTGCTCGTGCATTATTTTTGCCATTTCGTGATAGGGAGTAAAAACTCCCGTTACATTCGAGCAGGCTGAAAACGTCCCGATCTTCATTTTTCTGTCTTTATACTTTTCCAGCTCACGTCTAAGGTTATCTGTGTCAATTCGCAGACCTTCCCCCGGAGGGATTACAACAACATCAACCATTGTTTCATACCAGGAAGTATGATTGGAATGATGTTCCATATGAGTTATAAAAACCACAGGTTTCTCCCTGTTTTTCAGGCAATCCGCACCATATAGCTCGCCGCAATGTTTAAGTCCGAGAATACGCTGGAATTTATTTACAACGCTTGTCATCCCGAATCCGGTTGTTATAATAACATCATTTGGCCCGGCATTGACATGCTGCTTTATCTTTTTGTGTGCCAGATGGTAAGCTTTGGTCATCAGGGTTCCCGTTTCCGAAGTCTCGGTATGTGTATTACCGACATAAGGACCGAAAGTGTTCGCAATTTTATCCTCAATAGGACGATAGAGTCTTCCGCTGGCAACCCAGTCGGCATATATCATTTTTTTATTTCCATAGGGAGTTTTGAAAACAAGGTCGTTCCCGATAACATTCTCTTTGAACTTCTTAAAATAGCTTTCCATATCCATTCCCGATTTTTTGATGACAAAAATATAAAATAATACGGTTCCATAAAACCCGGTAATGATTCTGACGCTTTTCAGCAATTGAAAGTTGGCAATAAATATTTAAAAAAAGTTGTATTATTGCATAATTAATTTCAAAACTCGATAATAATGTTCACTGACTCATATACGCTAATTATCTCTGTCAGCTTACTTGTAATCCTGTCATACCTTTACAGCGCAATTTCCGTTAAAACAAAAATACCATCCGTTTTACTCCTACTGTTGACCGGAATAATTTTTACGGCAGTATATCACAAAGCCGGATATGAGTTGCCCGACACCAAAAACGCTTTACAGTTCTTTGGCATTATCGGTGTAATTTTAATAGTTTTGGAAGGTTCGCTTGAGCTTAAACTTGAAAAGGATAAACTCGGGCTCATTGCCAAATCGTTTTTATCAGCACTGGTAATACTCCTTGTATCAGCATTTTCAATTGCAGGCGGAATTAAGTTGATATACAGCGAACTGACATTCCATGTATGCCTTGTGAATGCAATCCCCCTTGCTGTAATCAGCAGTGCTATTGCTATTCCGAGTGTGGAACAGATGGAGGAAAATAAAAAAGAATTTATCGTTTACGAATCGATTTTTTCCGATATTCTCGGCATTTTAATATTCAACATAGCCATATCCAGCGAGACAATCGAGTCAATTAACTTCCTTTGGCTGGGCGCCGACCTGCTGATAGTTTTGTTGATATCCGTTACCTTTACATTACTGATTCTAATCTTTATTAATAAGACGACAATGAATATAAAATTCTTCCTGATGCTTGCCATTCTGATTCTGCTTTATGCTGTCGGGAAGAAATACCATCTGTCGGCACTTCTGCTGATACTTTTCTTCGGACTTTTCCTAAATAATCTCGACATCTTCGGAGGGAAAAAGCTCACTCAGAAGGTTGACATCTTCAAACTCAGGCAGGGTATTGATCGCTTCAGGCTTATAACCAACGAATCGGCTTTTTTAATACGGACTTTTTTCTTTTTCACTTTCGGTGCTTCCGTAAGTTTTGCCCTGCTTTTCGATTTCCGGATTGCAATTACAGGGACAATAATAGTGCTTCTGCTTTACGGAATCCGTTTCGTCTATCTGAAATTTCTGATGAGACGAAATGTATATCCCGAACTTTTCATTGCACCCCGCGGACTGATAACGATATTGCTCTACTATGCAATCCCGGAGAAATACAGCATAGGAATCATAAGTGAAGGAGTTCTCTTTTTTGTGATTCTCGTAACAAGTCTTGTTATGATGTTCGGACTTATGCGGGACAAGTCGGATATTCCCGAGATGGAGATTTATGTTGGCGGGAAAAAGGTGGAAGAGGAGTAAAGTTATACGACATTTTTTGATATTTTTTTACCATTAAGAAATTAAGATAGATTAATTGTTTATTAAAACATTTTAATAAATCAGGTTACAATCCTAATCCCCTCTTGTAATTTTAATCAGCATAACCTCCACATCTCCGCCCTGCGGTGTAAGGCTCAGCCAGTCGTTATCCTCCGTAAACCATTTATCCTGTTTGCCAATGGGGATGATAAACTCTTTTGTCTTGCCGGTTGCCGGAATAGGAATCATAAACCCGCCGTTTTTACTGCTACCTTTACCGTAACTCATAACAACCCTGAATTCATTTCCGGTGATATTCCTTGCTTTAATAAAAATCAGACTTGCTTTTCTGTTTTCAATTGTTACAGGATCGAAAGTAAATTTCTCAACAGCCTGGTTTGCAATGGTCACCGGAGACCCCATAATATTTCTTACGGCATTCTCATCAAGTATTTTCAGAATCTTATTAACCATCTCATCCGGGTAATCCTCGTCGGGTTTTATCTTTTTCGCAAAGCGATAGGAATCAAGTGCCTTACCAAAGACATTGGCAGAGAAAAACTTATCAGCATCGGCTATTGCCTTGTCATACTCCTGCTGTATCCTTTCCTTCTCAGCTTTGAATATTTTGTTTATCGCCTCTATCTGATCTTTGGGATAAGACTCTTCCGGCATCAAAGCTGCAGCTTCCACATATTTCGATTTGGCAGCGTCATACTCCTTTGCCTTAAAAGATTTGTCTGCCGCAGCAATAATCTTTGAGTAGTTGGCCTGTAATGTTGCGAGGTCTGTTATAAGACGTTCTATCTCGGCAATTTTCTGAACAGGATATTCCTCATCCGGCCTCATCTTCAATGCCTCCTGATATTTCAGTTTTGCCTGATCGTATTGCTTATTCGCCATAAAAGCATCAGCCTCACCGATTTTGGAGTTATAAGCTTCCTGAGCTGCAATCTCCCGGGCGAGTATTATATCTGCAATTACCTTTAATTTATCCTTCGGATACTGCTCATTCGGCAACACACCGAGTGCCTCATTATACTTCTCTTTTGCTTTCAGATAATCTTTTGAGTCCATCATCCTGTCGGCAGCAGCAACAATTTTATTATATTCGGCCTGCTGCGCTTTTTGGCTGGCAATAAGATTTTCAATTTCTGCAATTTTTGTTTTCGGATATTCCTCTTTCGGTTTCAGGTTTGCTGCTTTCATATAGGACAACTTCGCTTCGGAATAATCTTTCTGTGCAAAAAGATCATCTCCTTTTGAAACGGCATCTGCGTAATCCTGTTCAAGCTTTGCACTGGCAGCAAGCAATGTCGTTATCTCAGCTATTCTTTCCTGAGCTTTTTTCGAACCGGGTTTAAGCTTAACGGCATCCTGATACCTCGACAACGCCTTGTCATAATACTTCTGCTTGAAGCTTTCATCGGCATCAGCCATAGCCTTATTGAATTGTTCATTCAGTACTTTCTCTTCCTCCTGCTTTTTCTTTATCTCAAATATTTTATCTTTTGGATATTGTTCGGTCGGCCGGATTGTACTCGCAACCTGATACTGGGTTATTGCCTTATCATATTTTCCTGCGGCAACAAGTGCATCAGCCTCCTGCAACAGTTCATTATACTGTCCCATTGCAATTTTCTGACTTTCGAGTATCTTATCAATCTCCTTAATTTTTTCAGCCGGATACTTTTCCCCGGATTTTAACTTTAATGCCTTTTGATACTCTATTTTGGCTTCAATATATTGCTTCTCCGAAAAAAGTTTATCTGCTGCGGCAATAGTCTGTTTGTATGAATTTTGCTGAGCCTGAATAGAAGCAAGCAGACCTGAAACCTCCTGAATTTTAGTTTTGGGATAGTCTTCTTCAGGTTTCAGTTGCGAGGCTTTTTCATATTCTGCTTTCGCTCCTTCGTAATCTTGTTTCATAAACAGTTTATCACCAAGAGCGATTGCCTTGCTATAATCAGATTGAAGCTGATTAGCAGCAGTTAATATCGAAGTTATTTCAGCAATTTTTGTTGCAGGATACTCTTCGTCAGGCATTATTTTCTGTGCCTCTTTGTACTTTGCCTTTGCACTTTCATACTCTCCAGCATTAAAATAATTGTCTGCTGCGGTTACGGCATTATCATACGAATCCTGTGCAGCCTTGAGCTTTGCAAGTATATTGTCAATTTCAGCAATCCTGTCAGCAGGTTTAGGTTCTCCCGGCTGCAAATCAAGCGCCGTCTGATACTTTGTTTTAGCATCCTGATACGATTTTTCTTTAAACAACCTGTCAGCTTCCTCTATTAAGGTTGCGTATTGCTGTCCTTTGGCAGCCCTATCTTTGAGGATAGTATTTATCTCGGCAATCTTTGTGGCAGGATACTCATTCTCAGGAATCAAACCGGCAGCTTTTTGGTATTCCGACAAAGCTTTTTCGTAATTTGCTTCCCCGAAATATGTATCACCTGCTGCAAGTGCTTTCTCATAATCGGCTTCCCTCGTTTTCAGATCAGTCACAATCTTTGTTATCTCATCTATTCTTTCCGCCGGATACTTCTCACCTGGCTTCAGTTTATTGGCATTCTGATATTCGGTAAGTGCTTCGGAATATTTTTTCTGATCAAAAAGATTATCCGCCAGGGTTATCGTCATCTGATAATTCTCTTCTGCACTTTGTTTTTCGGCAAGAAGCTGGCTTATCACCAGTAACCTGTCATCAGGGTACGTTTGTGAAGGATCGGTTTTCTTTGCCTCGTCGTATTTTACCTTTGCCTCCGTATAGTTCTTCTTTTCAAATAATTTATCGGCTTCTGCAATCAGTTTTTGATAATTCTTTTGCTTAACGGCATATTCGGCCTTTAGTTTTTTCACCTCTTCAATCTTACCAAGTGCATACTTATCACCCGGAATAATTACCAATGCGTTCTGATACTGGGTTGTAGCAACCTCAAAATTCTTTTCGGCAAGTGCCTTATCAGCAATAGCTATTGCATTATCATAACTCCCTTTAACGGCATTTCTCTCAGCAATCAGTTTTCCGGCCTGTGCAATTTTATCTTTCGGTAATTGTTCCGAAGGTTTCAAAGCCGATGCTTTTTCAAATTCAGCCTTTGCCTTTTCATATTCGCCGTTTCCAAGAAACTGCTCTCCCTTTTGCAACGCATCGTTGTATGAATTTTCCTCTGCATCAAGTTTGGCAAGCAAACCCTTTATCTCATCAATTTTTGACTGAGGATACTGTTCTTCGGGCTTAATCGAAAGTGCATTTTCATACTCTTTTGTAGCGTTGGCATAATCTCCTTTATTAAAGAATTCATCCGCATCAGCAACCGCATTATTATACAAATCGTCCTTACTGCTCAACTCTTTCAGTTTTGCATTCATTTTATCAATCATATCCTTCGGATATGCCTCTGACGGATAAATAGTTAACGCCTGTTGATATTTTGATTTTGCATCCGCAAGATTTTTATTCATATACAGCTCGTCGGCTTCCGAAATCAGTTTATCGTATTCGTTTTTCTTTACAAGCAATTTATCAATTTTGCTTATCTGCTCTGCCGGATAATCCTCATCGGGCTTAACCTTTTGAGCAATCTCATAACTTTCTTTGGCTTTCTCGTAATATTTCAGATTAAAGAGCCTGTCGGCGGCAGTGATTGCCTCATTGTATTGAAGTTTAATGCTGTTATATTCATCGGCAAGTTTTGAAGCTTTTTCAATTTGTTCTTTCGGATATTCCTCATTCGGGAAAACAGCAAGAGCTTTTTCATACTCTTTAATGGCTGTTTCATATTTTTTATATTGCATTCCCCTGTCACCACGGCTTATGGCATCATCATACCTGGCCTGTTTTTCAGCACGGTCTTCAAATATTTTCTCTATCTCCGCAATTTTATCCTTTGGATAATTTTCCTCAGGTAAAATCTTTAATGCGGCTTCATATTTCACTTTTGCCTGTTCATACTCTTTCAGCTTAAAAAGCCTGTCCGCTTCCGATAACCGGGCATTATACTGCGACATAACAGCCATTTTCTCCCGCAGCTTATTCATTGTCTCTTTCAGCTTTTCTTTAGGATAATCGGCTTCGGGATTCAGCTTTGAAGCATATTGATATGATGCTTTTGCATTGATATAATCACCCGATGAAAAATATTTATCGGCAGAAGCAACAGCTTCCTTATACTTTTGATCTGCATCTGTTTGTGAAAAAACAAAATTAGTAAACAGAAGCGAAACAAAGATAACAGTTAGTGTAAGAGTTTTTTTAATGATCATATCATAAAACAATAACACAGATTTTACAAAAATCCGATTAAGCTATTCTAACGAAGCTATATAAAAATTATTATAATAGTATAAACCGGTGCAAAATTACAAATGATTCGGTTAATAAACAGCTTTTTTTGTAGTTGAGTTTTGCTCATTCATATCCTGCTTGTGAATAATTCCGTCTTTAATGGTCAGCTTACGGTCTGCCATATCGGCAAGTTCCCTGTTATGAGTAACAATTACAAATGTTTGGCTGAATTTGTCGCGTAAGCTGAAAAACAAATTATGCAATTCCACGGCAGATACTGAGTCCAGATTTCCCGAAGGTTCATCGGCAAGAATGACATCAGGCTCATTGATAAGTGCACGTGCAACCGCAACCCTTTGTTGCTCGCCTCCTGATAATTCAGACGGCTTATGGTCTAACCTGTCCGAAAGATTTAAAAAGCCGAGCAACTCCTTTGCCCTGGCTATAGCTTCAGCCCTTGGTGTTTTTGCAATAAAAGCGGGTATGCAAACATTTTCGAGCGCAGTAAACTCAGGCAGCAAATGATGAAACTGAAACACAAAACCGATATGCCGATTTCTAAAAACGGAGAGTTGCTTTTCATTAAGAGATCCGACATTAATATCCTGAATCGTAACTTCTCCTTTATCGGCTTTATCAAGTGTACCGATAATATGAAGCAGTGTTGACTTTCCGGCACCGGATGCTCCGACAATAGAAACAATCTCACCCTTTTCAATCTCTATATCAATACCCTTGAGCACCTCAAGACTGCCGAATGATTTGTGTATATTAACGGTTTTTATCATTTGTCGAAATTGTGCTGCAAAGATAGAGGAAAATGACTTTGGAAAACAGAAAAAACAAAA
>CAYOZZ010000133.1:0-3374 GCA_964408535.1 uncultured Bacteroidales bacterium
GAGAGGGAGAGCCATAATATGTTCCGCAGGTTTTAAGACCTGCACCGTAGCAAATTCCGGTTGTGCCCCAACCGTTATTGTCTGCAACAAGTTCGCCGATAACAGCCGTTCCGTGATTAGTGTCATTATTCGGGTCTGCAACATTGCTGTTAATCTGAGAGCCAAATGCTTTTGAAATATCATTATGATTATAGTTCCAGCTATACTCCAGGTCGCAAACAGTAACTCCCGATCCTGTACCTCCTGTTTTTGTCCAGGCATACAAGGCATCTATTCCTGTCGGAGTGGAGGCAGCATTATTGAGATATCCCTGATTACTTTGGTAATTTGGAGGAGTCGGAAGTTCCATTGGCTTTGGAACAGGACCCGCTTTGTAAATTCCCGGCAGGTTTTCCAATTCCCTGCTTATCTTCCAGATATCCTGACCTTTTGGAATTTGCAGACGATATATATTGTTCAGATTGTAAACGTCAATACCGCTGTTTCTTTCTCCGTTGGTTTCCCATTGGTCTATTGTTGATTCGGGAACATCGCAGAACCTGTACCAGTTGTGCCAGCTAAGTTTATTCAGAACCTGATCAACCCCCGAAAGAGCATCGGTTAAGGAGAAGTCAATGAGATCATTATTTCTCATTCTGACTTTTGATTCACTTGCAAACATTACTTCAATCCAGTCTTCCTCACAAAGATATGGAGCCTTGGTATTGTCATTCTGAGAAAAACTTTGATTTGTGAAAACCGGAATTAAAGCAAATGCTAAAACGATTGAGATAGTAATTACTTTTTTCATGATGTAATTGTTTTTATTATTGTTTTATTTGGTCCTGAACAAAGATATTTCTATCAAATATTAAAATGCGCAATATATGAAAAAATACTTGATTTGTCAAGTTTTTTCTGCAGAAATTTATCCATCCTTATACATTATGAGTTTAACTAATTAAAGGATTAGTTGGTATAATCCCGGTTTAATGTTAACCCTTCCGGAATTTAAAAAATATTATGAATACGTTGTTAATAGCTTAGTTACTCTGTTTTTAAATATACTATTGCATAATTCGGGTTTAATAATTAAGCAGAGAAATTGTATTTGAGGAATGAAGATGTAATAGAGGGTCGGGAGCTGTTTTTAGATGATAAAAGGGATAATATCGGAATCATAGCTTATTCTCTAACAAAATCTCCTCTTCATCCGTGTCTCCTTCGCTATCAAAGTCTCCTCTAAGGTAACGGAAGTGTTTACGTGCTCTTGCAGTGTAAACACTTGCAGGATAATCGGTAAGGAGTTTTTGATAATACTCCATTGCCTTTTCCTTATCGTTGAGATGCTTCTCGTACAGTTCACCAAGCAGGAAAAGAGCATCATCGGCAGTTATATCATAGGAGTAATTGTTGACTATATCTGTAAGGTATTCGGCAGCTTTATTGTATTTTCCCTCTTTTATCATTATTTCGGCCTTTTTGTATAACACCTCGTCAAATATTGGATGGTTTGCAGTAAGGTCAAAAATAGAATCAAGGAGTTCGAGTGCCTCCTTATCGTGATTTCTGTATAAAAGGAGATCGGCACGGGCATACATACCCAATGCTGCCGTAGAGCTGTCAATATCAATATTGTCGCTTATGAGAACAGACAATTGCAGTGCATCGTTTGCAATGAATTTGGATGTGGCGGCTTTCAGGACGTCAAGTTGTGCTTTAGCCCAGTCGAACTGACCGATGTAAAACGAAAGTTTTGCATTTTTGAACTTGGCAAGATGTCCGACAGGCTCATTTTTAAATTCTTTTTCAACCTGTGAGTAGAGAAGTTTAGCATCCCAAACATTTCCGACAAACAGAAGAATATCAGCGAGTTCGATTTTACATTGCGCAATACTCATTGCACTCGCATTGGGAATTTCAATGGCGTAGTTTAAAATATCAATGGCATCATCGGTTTTATCAAGGTAGAAAGCCTGTAAATGACCGAGATATTCCATAACTTTAATCGTTGTTGCATTTCGTCCGTATTCATCAAGGACCGAAACATAATCCTTTTCAAGTTCGTCAAGGTCTTTTTTTGTATAATCGAAAGATTCCGTAATCTTTTGATAGCGGGCATTAAGCAATCCTATTCTTGCATCAAGGTAATAGATGTTATCCTTACCTTTTTTCAGAACATATTTATATGAATCAATTGCCACATCATACTCCTCATTTGAAATGCAAAGTTTGGCAAGTTCGAGAACGATATTACCGTCGCTGCCGGTTCTTTTGTCAATAGCCTTTGCCTGACTCAGTGCAAGTCTGAAATTCTTTTCCTGAACCGCAAGCCAGTATAGCATCTCCGAAAAATATGTCTTTTCGGGCTGTTTCTGGATTCTTTTCAGAAGGGCGGTGCGGAAAATCTCAGCGGTTTTCCCTTCCTTATCTTTGTTCAGAATATCCTGCATCCGGTATTCCACAATATTGATATTTGATTGGTCGTAATCAATATAGTCGAGATACTGTTCGATCATATTTCTGTATTCACCCGTCTGCCGGTAGATATTTCCAAGCTCAAGGTTAAAGGAATAATCACCGACCAACTGTTGTCCTTTTTTATATGTAATAATGGCATATTCCGTTTCGCCCCTCATTAAAAAAGTATTTGCAACATCTCTTATACCGCCGGAATTATGCGGCAGATTCCTGATAACTTCGTCGTATTGCTTTTTTGCTTTTGCACCGTTACCTTCCTGCGAATAGACATATCCGAGGTCAATGGCAAATTTTTGTAATGTCGGGAACTTTTTTATCTGTTTTTTAACAAGTTTTTCGGCTTTTTTATACTCTCCGAGTCGTGTAAGACAAAAAAGGTAATAATGGTAATAAATCTGATTGCCGTTTTCGTTATAAAGTTTTTCATACAAAACCACTGCCTTTTCGTAATCGCCGTTACGGTAATATTGCGAAGCGAGCTGCTCGTCACTCTCCTTTTTTTGTTGTTTAGGCGGCGTCCCGGGATGAGGCGGATGTATCTCAACCGGTTTCAAAATACCGTTGTTCTGCGACATTGCCTGAATGCCGAAGAAAAGGATTAATGCCGGAAGAAGATATTTTAATGTGTTCATTGAATTATTTTAATTGATCTTGAACGCTTTAAACAGCTATATTATTTGATAATATTACTTTTTTATCTTTTTGCATTATATCAATCTTTTTAGTGTAATCAAGACCATTATCATTATTTAAACAAAAAGTTTCTTCATAAATAATCTCTTTTTCTTTTGGGATAAATTTTTTATCTATTAATTTTGTTTTTGAAAAGTCTATTGTTTTCATTGGTTCAGGAACAATGAAATATTTTTTCAAATTTTCCCAGTCGTTATTCCTTATAGTTACAACATCATTCA
>CAYOZZ010000134.1:0-5080 GCA_964408535.1 uncultured Bacteroidales bacterium
TTCATGCAGTGGTTTACTCTCCCGGACATGTTGAAGAGAGGACGGCAACGGAAATGACAACTGCAAAATCAAATACCTACTCTTATGATTTTAGTTCGGGCAGCAGTCAGGCCTATGGTGGCTCCGATGCTCATAAAGAACTTGCGACGGGTGTTTGGGGAATGATCAGCGGTGACGGTAATGGTGACGGTCAGGTTGATAATGATGATAAAAATGATGTCTGGCTCCCGCAAAACGGCTCAACGGGTTATTATTTCGGAGATTTCAACAGGGATGGAGCAGTTGATACAACAGACCTTGACGATTTCTGGAAACCGAATACCGGCAAGGGAAAGGGGACAGATTGATATAAGGCTATATAAGATTTAATTTCAGTATAGTTTTAGTTGTCTTATAGTATTTTGTTACGATTACAGATATTAAAAATCTATTGTCAGTAACTTAATCGGTAATAATTGTCCACTAATAAAAAATTATATAGGAAACCTGATGAATATATTTGTGCCGAAGCTCTGTATATGCGTATCCGTAATGGTTTGGCATAAGTTGTTATAAAATACGATTGCTGCTAAAAAATTATTAAACATTTGTTAATAAATTACATATTCAAAGGTTACTTTTTTTGGTTTCAACCACATAGCGATTTTTCAACATTGATTTGTTTATAACTGAAATTGCAAATACAGATAAAGGTGTTGTATTTTCGTGCTGCGTTTGACTGTGCATCATAATTTGGTTAATCTGCACGTAATTAGAAATTTACAATATTAATCACCTGAAAATTTGAAGAATAATGAATGAGAGTCTTTTTGCAAATGTTGAAGACAAGCAAGTAGTAGCTAAAAAAGAAAATGCTTATGAGGATGTGCTCGAAAAACGTCATCGTCCTGAGATTAAGGTCGAGACTTTCAGCCCGTCCGATATAGTAAAATCGCGCCGGTCCGGTATCGGTAAAACGGAAGAGCAGGGTTTGAAAAGATATTCCAATGAAGAGGTTTTGAAAAAAGCAACGGAATATTTCAAGGGAGATGAGCTTGCCGCTAATGTCTGGATGAACAAATATGCCCTGAAGGATAGTGAGGGGAATATTTATGAACAGACACCTGATGATATGCACTGGCGTATTGCACGCGAGATAGCGAGAATAGAGCAAAAATACCCGAATCCGATGAGTGTTGAGGAGGTTTATATGCTTCTCAAGGATTTTAAATATATCATTCCGCAAGGTGGTCCTATGGCAGGAATCGGTAATGATTTTCAGGTGTCTTCTCTTTCCAACTGTTTTGTGATTGGAAATAAAGGTAACTCCGATTCGTACGGCGGAATTATGAAAATTGACCAGGAACAGGTTCAGCTTATGAAACGCCGTGGCGGAGTCGGACACGACCTCAGCCATATCCGTCCGGCCGGTAGTCCTGTAAAGAATAGCGCGCTGACCTCAACAGGTATCGTACCTTTTATGGAACGCTATTCGAATTCGACACGTGAAGTTGCTCAGGACGGAAGACGCGGAGCTTTGATGCTTTCAATATCAATTAAACATCCCGATGCCGAAAGCTTTATTGATGCCAAGATGGAGCAGGGAAAAGTTACCGGTGCCAATGTTTCGGTTAAAATTGACGATGAATTTATGAAGTCGGTTATTGAAAATAAGCCATACATTCAGCAATATCCTATTGATTCGTCAAATCCGAAGGTTAAAAAAGAGATTGACGCGAGAAAATTATGGAATAAAATTATTCATAACGCCTGGGCTTCGGCCGAGCCCGGTATTTTGTTCTGGGATACGGTTATAAACGAATCGGTTGCCGATTCGTATGCCGATCAGGGATTCAAAACCGTTTCGACGAATCCTTGCGGTGAGATTCCTTTGTGCCCATACGACTCCTGCCGTTTACTGGCACTTAACCTGTACAGCTATGTGGAAAATCCTTTTACTCCGAAGGCTAGTTTTAATTCCGAATTGTTCTCCGAGCATGTTCACTATGCCCAAAGAATAATGGATGATATAATTGACCTCGAAATAGAAAAAATTGATGCAATAATTGCAAAAATAGATTCCGACCCTGAGGATGAAGAGATAAAAAGAACGGAGAGAAAATTGTGGGAGAATATAAAGGAGAAAGCACTTCAGGGAAGACGTACCGGAATCGGTATTACAGCCGAAGGAGATATGATAGCTGCACTCGGAAGCCGTTACGGTACACCCGAAGCAACCGATTTCTCCGTTGAGGTTCATAAAATGCTTGCCATTGAAGCTTACCGCTCTTCGGTTGATATGGCTGCCGAAAGAGGAGCTTTCGGTGTGTTTGATATTGAGAAAGAGAGAAATAATCCATTTATCAACAGAATAAAAGAGGCTGCACCTGCCATTTATCATAAGATGGAAAAGGTAGGACGCAGAAACATATCTTTGCTGACAATTGCCCCCACGGGAAGCGTCAGTATATGCACGCAGACAAGCTCCGGGATTGAGCCTGTTTATCTTGTTTCGTATAAAAGGAGAAGAAAAGTTAATCCGAACGACAAGAACGTTACCGTTTCCTTTATTGATGAGGTTGGCGATTCGTGGGAAGAGTATAATGTTTTTCATCCTAAATTCCTGAAATGGCTCAAGGTTAACGGATATGACGTTGATGAAGTAAAGAATTATTCCGATGCCGATCTGGAACCTATAATTGCAAAATCACCATATTATAAAGCCACTTCAAACGATGTTGACTGGGTTGAGAAGGTTAAGATGCAGGGGAAAGTACAGAAGTGGGTTGACCATTCAATCAGCGTTACCGTAAATCTTCCGAAAGAAGCAACCGAAGACCTCGTAAGTCAGGTTTATCAAACTGCCTGGGAGAGCGGTTGTAAAGGAATGACTATCTACAGGGACGGTTCACGCGACGGAGTGCTGATTAGTAATGATGACAAAAAGGAAGAGGATAATACTGTCTTCAAAGAGACAAAGGCTCCTAAAAGACCGAAAAGGCTTGAAGCGGAAATTGTCAGGTTCCAGAACGATTATGAAAAATGGGTTGCGGTTGTAGGATTGCTTGACGGGAAGCCCTATGAGATATTTACCGGCAAAGCCGATGACCTGTTTATTCCGCAATGGGTAACGGAAGGATGGGTTGTAAAGAATAAAGAGGAAAGCGGAAAAAACCGTTATGATATTGAATTTACCGACAGGGACGGTATAATTCAGGAATACCGCGGGCTTTCAAGAACTTTTGATAAAGTATTCTGGAATTACGCCAAATTGATTTCGGGAATATTACGCCACGGAATGCCGCTTCAGTATGCTATCAGTCTTGTCAATAAACTGACATTTGAAAACGACTCCATAAATACTTGGAAGGTTGGCGTTGTCAGAGCACTTAAAAAGTTTGTTCCCGATGGCACTATAGAGAAAAAATCGGCTTGTCCCGAATGCGGTAAAGAAGGCTCACTGATGTATAAAGAGGGATGCCTTGTATGTAATGAGTGCGGTTACTCAAAATGCGGATAAGAAAGTTAACCCGAATTATACTATTGCATAATTCGGGTTGAACAAGTTGTTTTCAATTGTCGCAAGGAGTTGTCAATTTATCGTATAGTTTAGTCTCGGAATAGCAAAAAACTTTGATAATAGATAATTCGAGTCCGTTTTTATACTGTTCAAACGTGTTGTTTGTAGTAATACCAATATCATAGCTAATCATTACCGATAGGTGTTTGTAATCTATTCCTACCAAAGGAATTATTTCGGAGAACACTCTGAACCAAATACCGTAATAAAGTTTGGCAATATTCATATCATATTTAATATTCATACCGGTTATTAACTCCTGAGCCCCGTTCTGGAATGAGTAATATACGGCCGGACGTAGAGTGTTTAATCCTAAAAATATATTTGTCTTCAAATATGATGAGTATCTTCTTTGAAGTTTTATGTTTGTTGTAAAGAACGAATAGACGGGGCGGTTTATATGATATGCACTTAATCCTATAACGGTATTGAATTTTTTATTTTTATCCGTAATATGCAGATTTACACCGGTATTAATATCAAAATAAGAAAAAGAGGCACCCGGAAAATTTTCATTTGAGGGAGTGTTAATGTCGAAAGTAAAGCCGTTCCATTGCGAATCAAAATAAAAACGTGAATAGTCGATACTAATATTTCCAAGACCTGCTGCCAAACCAAGGCTCCCCCATATTGTTCTATAGGCGTTAAAACTTTTATGTATTGCCATATTAAATGTAAAATAATTATCTTTAAAATTTCCATCACCTGCGACATCTGAAAAGAATGAACCGCCGATACCGAAATTTGTGTTGCCTGTTATTCCTGCCGGTGATATTCTTCCGTCAATAAATGCCGATTGTGTTACGTATGTTTTATCCCACTGTGATTTGTAATTTGCCCCGGCTCTTATTATGCAATTACCTATATTTCCTGTCAATGCCGGATTTAAAAACATAGGCTCTCTCATAAATTGCGAAAAATGTATATCCTGTGAAAATAGTGACGAAGCGAAAATAATCAAAATAGCCATTATTGTCATACAAACCGATTTATTCATAACTTTTAGCGTATTAATGTTATATTTCCTTTTCTGAATATTTCATGACCGTTTTTTAATTTGCCGTAAAAAATGTAATAAAAAACCCCTGTACGTTGCGGTTTCCCTCTGAATGTACCGTCCCATCCGATATTTATATCGTTTGTAGTAAAAACTTTCTCTCCCTGACGATTAAAAATTGTAAAATCAATCTCGGAAAAGAAAGTCCCTTTAACATACAATTTGTCGTTATTATTATCGTTATTCGGTGTGAAAGCATTGGGTATAAATACATTGACAAACTCAACAACTGTTGAGTCGTAATTAACACAACAATTGTCGTCGGTAACTTTTACTGATACTAAACCTGTGTCGCTGACAGTGAGCGTTTGCATTTGACTGCCGTTATTCCAAAGATATTCGGGGAAAATTCCCGGGTCAAACGTAATATTATTATTTATTTCGATAAATGTTGTATCTTCACCGAGATCGGGAGCCGGTGCCTTTAAAACGTTAAATACTGAAGAAGATGTAAAAACATTCCC
>CAYOZZ010000135.1:0-13931 GCA_964408535.1 uncultured Bacteroidales bacterium
CCTGACAGGGATTTCGGATGTCCCGAGAAAGAATCGAACAGGTACTTTAGTTCTTCATTAATATTGAATTGAGTTTTTGTAACAGTTACAAGTCCGGCTTCAATTTTCGAGATGTCCAGAATATCATTGATTATTGCCAGAAGATTAGAGCCGTTTTTCTTGATAAGATTAACAAATTCTTTACGTTTTTCATCACTTGTCACAGTTGAAAGCAAATCGGAGAATCCGATAATACTATTCATCGGAGTTCTTATTTCATGAGACATATTCGCAAGAAATGCCGACTTCAGTTTGTCACTTTTCTCGGCTTTTTCAAGGGCATCAACAATTGCTTTTTTTGCATTTTTACTCTCGGTGATATTACGGGTTACAACCAATACTTCATTCTTATTTTTAGGAACAATACGTGCTTCAAACCATTGTTCTTCACCTTTTATCTGTAAACTGTATTCATAGAGTTGTATCTTGTTTGTTTTAAAAGTGTCTCGAACACTGTTCATTGCCTCAAAACCAATATCATCAGGCAGGACTTCGTCTAACCGTTTTCCTAAAAATATCTCTGGATTGACAAATAGCTGGCTAATGTCAGCAACATTATAATCTATGAACCGGCATTCCTTATCAATAATGAAAATAATATCAGGGAGTGCCTTTAGGATGCTAAGATTTTTCTCTCGTTCCTTCTGTAAATCTTTAATCAGACTATAAAGCTCCTTGTTTAATTCAATCAATTTGTTTGTCTGCCTTTTAACCTCTAATTCCAGATTCTTTTTATTACTCAGCAAAGCTTTCTCGGCATTTTTTCTTTTGGTAATATCCCTGTCAAAAACTACTAACCCCAAAAAACTGTCATTTTCTCCTTTCACAGGAACACCCTTTCTCCAGATGTCAATAATCTCACCCTTTTTGTTAACAACCTGTATTTCCCCTTCCTGCTTTTCAAATTTTTTAAACCCCGGGAATTTTGACTCAAATACCTTTAATGACTCTTTCTGTAAAAATTTCGTGATCGGAGAACCGGTAATTTCCTTTTTCAGATAACCAAGTTCCTTGATTGCTGCTCTGTTGCAATCTACAATGATTCCCTTGTTATCTATTATAAATATACTATCGGGAGAGTCCTTAAATAAAACATTCAGAAGCTTTTTTTCAGATAGTAATTTTGACATCGGGGTTTTTTTTATTACATATTTTGGCTATTTATTATCATTCTAAATACGAAACAATTATACAACAACTTTGTTCAACAACAAGTTTTGAAAGGTTAATGGGGCAAATATAATAAAAAAATATTAATTTGTTACTATCTTTGCTAATAAATTTTTAAAAATTTATGGATTTAGGAATTAAAAATAATTTATTTGTCGTAACAGGTGGCTCAAGCGGTCTTGGGAAAGGTGTTGCATCTGCTCTCCTCCGGGAAGGAGCAAAAGTAATTATAGTTGCCCGCGACCGGAAAAAATTAGTTGCACTTCAGAATGAATATCAAAATCAGATTGAGATACTTTCAGGTGATATAACTCAGGATAATATCATCGAAAAACTTAAAGGTCTTGTCGGTAACCGTTTTTTATCCGGCCTTGTGATTAATGCGGGAGGCCCGCCTGCAAAATCCTTTATTGAAACTGATATGAAGGAATGGGATGACGCATACCAAAATATTCTTAGATGGAAAGTGAAAATTACAAAAGTATTTTTGCCAATATTCAGAAAGCAAAACTATGGCAGAATAGTTTACATTGAAAGTTCTTCGGTAAAGCAACCTGTTAAGAATCTGGTGTTGAGTAACTCATTGCGACTTGCAGTTGTCGGGTTTGTGAAAACTCTTTCGCAGGAGGTTGCCCGTTTGCAAATAACCCTGAATATTCTTGCCCCTGGATTTCACGAAACGCCTGCAGCAGAAAGATTGTTTGTTAAAAGAGCTGCTGTTGAAGGAATATCCGGAGAGAAAGCGAAACAACGATATGAGAGTGAAATAGCAGTAGGGAGGATGGGCGACACTGATGAATTCGGTTTGCTTGCCGCCTGGTTATTAAGCAAAAACTCAGGGTATATTACAGGGCAGACTATCAGTGTTGACGGTGGAATGGTTAAAGGAACTTTCGGATAACCATTATTTCCTGTAAAATAATTAAATTATTATATATTTGCAATGAAATTTTATCAACTATTTAATTTTGGCAACAATGAGCGAAGAAAATAACCAAACACACAAAAAAAAGATAAGCAATAAATATTATGAGAATGAACTGGTTAAGCTTCAGATTGAACTGGTAAAGCTCCAGGAATGGATAAAGGATAAAGGCCTCAAGGTAGTTGTGATTTTTGAGGGTAGGGATGCTGCCGGAAAAGGCGGAACCATAAAGCGTATTACCGAGAGGCTCAATCCCCGTATCTGCCGTATTGTTGCACTGCCAAAACCCACTGAAAAAGAACAGGGACAGTGGTATTTTCAGCGATATGTTTCAAATCTTCCTGCTGCCGGTGAGATGGTTCTGTTCGACAGAAGCTGGTACAACAGGGCTGTTGTTGAGCGTGTGATGAATTTTTGTACCGATGAAGAGTACTGGGAGTTCCTGAGATCATGTCCCAACTTTGAGAGAATGCTTATCCGTTCAGGAATAATTTTAATTAAATACTGGTTTTCCGTCAGTGATAAAGAACAGGAAAAAAGATTCCGCTCACGGTTGACTGACCCCACGAAACGCTGGAAGTTCAGCGATGTTGACCTTCGTTCGTACACTATGTGGGAGGAGTATTCAAAAGCAAAGGATGAAATGTTTTCGTACACCGACACAAAACAATCTCCCTGGTATGTTGTTAATGCTGATGATAAAAAGAGGGCAAGGTTAAATGTCATATCGCATCTTTTAAGTATGATACCTTATGAATATATTGAACCTGAGCCAATTGAGCTGCCTGAGAGGCAGAAGAAAAAGGGATATGTCAGACCTCCGATGTCGGAGCAGACATTTGTCCCTGAAATTTATTAAATGTATATTAAAATATAGAAAAGCTTTTATTATGAACTCCGAAATCATTGATGCTTCTATTGAACTTGAACTAACCGTTGCAGATCTTTACTTTCTTTTTTATGAGTCATTTCCGGAAGATTCCGACTTTTGGTGGAAAATGTCACTTGAAGAAAAAAGTCATGCAGCTATATTACGCAGCGGCAAAGAATCATTTGAGCCTATAAATATATTCCCCCACGAGCTTGTTTACAATTCTTTAAGCGACTTAAAAAATACAATAAAGTCAATCAGGGAAAAGATAAAGGAGATAAAGAATAATCCGATTTCAAGGGAGGAAGCATTTGAACTGGCCATTGAGATTGAACAGACTGCTGGTGAACACCATTATCAGGAGTTTATGACAAAGACACAAAATGAACCGATTATAAAATTGTTCCAAAAACTGAACGGAGCAGACAAGGATCATACTCAAAAATTGCTGAACTATATGGCTGAGAAGGGAATAAAATAAGTTTCAATTACAACTTATGTCCTGAGTAACAGCCTTTACATTACGGACTTCCGTGTCATTAGCTCTTCAATCTCGTCAACTTCACGGGGTATATCTGCCATTAGGTCAACAGGTTTTTCATCAACAACAATATCATTTTCAATACGGATACCTATTCCCTCTTCCTTAATGTAAATTCCGGGTTCACAGGTCAGAACCATTCCCTTTTCAAACTTCACAAACTTTCCGCCCACATCGTGAACATCAAGTCCAATGAAATGAGCAACTCCGTGCATCAGGTATTTTGTGTATAACGGCTGCTCAGGGTCTTGCTTTTTTACATCTTCTTCGGTGAACAATCCCAGTTTTATCATCTCCTTTTCCATCATCTTCCATACAGTCTTATTCACATTGTCAATTGTATTTCCCGGGACGTACAGTTTAATCGCCTCCTTTTGAACTCTCAAAACCGCCTCATAACACTGCTTTTGCCTTTCGGTAAATTTTCCGTTAACCGGAATTGTACGTGAGCAGTCGGCAGCATAGTTATTATACTCGGCACCAATATCAAGGAGCAGCAGATCACCATCCCTGCATTCGTTACTGTTTTCGACATAATGAAGCACGAGTGCGTTTTTACCCGAAGCAATAATAGGTTGATATGCATGCCCTCTTGCACCGTTTTTTAGAAATTCATAGGTTATCTCCGCATCAACTTCATATTCCATCATCCCGGGTTTTACTGTCGAAAGCACTCTTCCGAATGCTTTATTCGTTATATCGCAGGCTATTTGCAAAACTCTCAGTTCTTCCGGCTCTTTGACAAGCCTTTGCTGTGTCAGCAGCGGAGCAAGCCTTTTGAGGTTATGGGCCGGATACATCTCTCTTATTTTCATTGCATACCTGTTGCTCACATAATCTACTTCCGTTTGATATTTTGCATATTCATTCAGGTTTACATAAATATTATCGGATGATATTGCAAGATCGCGGAATGTCATATCAAAGTCCTCAAGCCATTTTACCGTTTTTACTCCCGAAATCTTTTTCACCTCTTCCTTTGTATATTTATGGCCTGTCCAGGTCTCAAGCTGCTCGTCCGGCTTTATTGTAAATACTATCTCTCTTAAATTTTCATCGGGATGATCAGGACAAAGTGTGAGAATACATTTCTCCTGCTCCAGACCTGTCAGATAGAAGAGGTCAGAACTTTGTCTGAACGGAAAATCCTGGTCCCCGTTTCGTGTCAGTTCATCATTTGAATTTATTATTGCAACCGAATTTTTTTCGAGTGCGTTTGCAAGTTTTTTTCTGTTACCCGTAAAAAAATCTGTTTTGAATGTCTCTTTTTTCATTTGTGTAGAACTTTTTATTTCGCATTCCTATTTGCTCCATACGACGCTGCTGACGCTTTGCTTCTAACGGAGCATTATGGATATTTTATTATTTATAATGTTTACAAATTAACAAAATATTATTATTTAGAATCCAATAAAAAAAATAAAAATCTATTTTTGCTCTTTCAAAATGGTATATCATTAATTAGAATAGTAGAAATTATTAACGAAGTTTTATTGACAAAATAATTTATCATGGGCAATAAAAAATTTCAATCTTCATTAACGAAGAAATTTGTGATGGCATTTATGGGACTGTTTTTAATAACTTTCCTTTTCGTGCACCTGGGCATAAACTTTCTGGTATTGCTACCGGACACAACGGCATTTAATGTTGCGGCCCACTTTATGGCGACCAATCCTGTAATAAAGGTTTTTGAGGTTGTTCTGTTCGGAGGTTTTATTATTCATATAATATACGGCCTCATTCTTCAGATTCAAAACTGGATGGCTCGCCCGAACAGATATAAAATTGAAGGCTGGTCGCACACATCCCCCTTTTCAAAGTTTATGATTCATACTGCTGCCATAATTTTTATCTTTCTTGCTATCCACCTCGCAGATTTTTATTTTAAAGCAAAATTCGGACATATTGGAGAGGTAACGATTGACGGTGAAACATTTCACGATATGGCCGCACTTGTATTGGCGAAGTTTAAGATATTCGGTTTTGTGATTGGGTATATCCTTGCTTTCATTATCCTCGGATTCCACCTTCATCACGGGTTTCAATCCGCATTTCAGTCGCTCGGACTGAATAACAGAACATACACTCCTTTCATTAAGAGTTTGAGTACAATTATTTCTATTGTTCTTGCACTGGGTTTCATCGTTATCCCCGTTGCAATTTATTTTGGTAATTTTTAATTCTGATCTGATAAATTATTCGATATATGGCTACTTTAAATTCAAAAATTCCTGAAGGCCCACTATCTGAAAAGTGGAGTAATTTCATTGCTCATCAAAACCTTGTTAATCCGGCAAATAAAAGAAAGATAGAGATTATCGTTGTAGGAACGGGACTTGCCGGGGCTGCTGCTGCTGCAAGTCTTGGTGAGCTTGGATTCAAGGTTAAAAACTTTTGTATTCAGGACAGCCCGAGACGTGCGCACAGTATTGCCGCTCAGGGTGGTATAAATGCTGCAAAGAATTATCCAAATGACGGTGACTCCATTTACCGTCTGTTTTACGATACTATTAAAGGCGGCGACTACCGTTCGCGCGAAGCCAATGTCTATCGTCTTGCAGAAGTCAGTAACAGTATAATTGATCAGTGTGTTGCACAGGGCGTTCCTTTTGCAAGGGAGTACGGCGGACTGCTGACAAACCGTTCATTCGGAGGTGCTTTGGTTTCAAGGACATTCTATGCCCGCGGCCAGACCGGACAACAGTTGCTGCTCGGTGCCTATGGCGCATTAAGTAAAGAAATCCATCGCGGTCACGTTAAAATGTACAACCGTCGCGAAATGCTCGACCTCGTTGTTGTTGACGGACGTGCAAGAGGAATAATTACAAGAAATACTATAACCGGTGAAATTGAAAGGCATGCTGCTCATGCCGTAATCCTTGCAACAGGCGGTTACGGAAATGTTTTCTTCCTTTCCACAAATGCAATGAACTCCAACGGAAGTGCTGCATGGCAGGCTTATAAGAAAGGTGCTGCTTTTGCAAATCCCTGCTTTGTTCAGATTCACCCAACCTGTATCCCCGTTCATGGTGATTTCCAGTCGAAACTGACACTTATGAGCGAAAGCCTCAGGAACGACGGTCGTATTTGGGTTCCGAAAAAGAAGGAAGATGCTCAGAAAATTCAGAAAGGTGAATTAAAACCGACTGAAATACCTGAGGAAGACCGCGATTACTACCTCGAAAGAAGATACCCCGCTTTTGGTAATCTTGTACCGCGTGATGTTGCTTCGCGGGCAGCCAAGGAGCGTTGTGATGCAGGTTACGGAGTCGGAAATACGGGTCTTGCGGTTTATCTCGACTTTAAAGAGGCAATCGGACGCCTTGGAAAAGATGTAATTGAAGCGAGATACGGTAATCTTTTCCAGATGTATGAAAAAATTGTGGATGAGAACCCTTATGAAACCCCAATGATGATTTATCCTGCCATACACTATTCAATGGGAGGTCTTTGGGTTGATTATGAACTGCAAACTACTATTCCCGGACTTTTTGCAGCGGGAGAAGCAAACTTCAGCGACCACGGCGCAAACAGACTTGGAGCTTCGGCTCTTATGCAGGGGCTTGCTGACGGTTATTTCGTGATACCTTACACAGTTCAGAATTATCTTGCCGATCAGATAACAGTTCCGTTTATTAAAACATCGCTTCCCGAGTTTGATGAGGCTGAGAAAAATGCCAAAGAAAGGCTAAACAAGCTCATTTCGATTAAAGGAAGTAAAACCGTTGACCATTTCCATAAAACTCTCGGGCATATTATGTGGGATTATGTCGGAATGGCAAGAAACAAAGAAGGACTTGAGAAGGCAATTAAGGAGATTAAAGAATTGAGGAGTGAGTTCTGGAAAGAGGTTGATGTTCCGGGTGGGCTTACCGGTGTTAATGTGGAACTGGAAAAAGCCACAAGGGTTGCCGATTTCCTTGAGCTTGGCGAACTGATGGCAAGAGATGCACTCCACCGTGAGGAATCCAGCGGAGGACACTTCCGCGAGGAATATCAAACTCCTGAAGGGGAAGCCCTGCGAAACGATAAAGACTTTATGTATGTTGCAGCCTGGGAATATCAGGGAGATGACAAAGAGCCTCTTCTGAATAAAGAACCACTTCATTATGAGGAGATTGAGGTTAAAACCAGGAACTATAAGGATGCAAAAAGTTAATCAGGGAATTATTAATAAAAGACAATAAAATTAACAGATATGAACCTTACACTTAAGATATGGCGCCAGGAGAGCCCTGAAGCCAAAGGACGGTTTGAAAAATATGAAATTTCCGAAATTTCACCCGACAGCTCTTTTCTCGAAATGATGGACCTTTTGAATGAACAACTCATTAAAGAAGGAAAAGACCCGGTCGCTTTCGATCACGATTGCCGTGAAGGTATCTGCGGTATGTGCAGCCTCTATATCAACGGACGGCCACACGGCCCCGATTCGGCAGTGACAACATGCCAGTTGCATATGCGTAAGTTTAAAGACGGGGAAACGGTAACAATTGAGCCATGGCGCGCTAAGCCTTTTCCCGTACTGAAAGACCTTATTGTTGACAGAAGCGCACTCGACGAAATTATTCAGGTAGGAGGTTATATTTCGGTTAATACCGGTGGCGTTCCCGATGCCAACGATATTCCGATATCAAGAGAGAAAGCCGAACTGGCTATGGATGCTGCCGCCTGTATCGGCTGCGGTGCCTGTGTTGCCGCCTGTAAAAATGCTTCGGCAATGCTATTCGTATCTGCAAAAGTATCGCAGTTTGCTCTTCTCCCTCAGGGTAAAACCGAAGCAAAAGAGCGTGTTAAAAGTATGGTTGCCAAAATGGACGAACTGGGATTTGGAAACTGTACAAACACCTACGCCTGCGAAGCCGAATGCCCGAAAGAGATTAAGGTTACGAATATTGCAAGAATGAACAGGCAGTTTTTCGGAGCTAAAGTTAGCGGATAATAATTCGGATATATCATATTTTAAAAGGATTGGCTTAAGGGGCAATCCTTTTTTTGTTTTGGTTTGTAGTTTATGGAGCAGGTTTTGGTAACTATCAACGGACTTGACCTGCGGTCTTGCATAGCGTGTAACAGTTCATGCCTACGGCGCTTTTATCCCGGATTTATGTTTGGAAAACAGGTGTGGTTGTCCGGTTGGGTTTATAGGGACACATTTGAATTAAAATTTAGCCTATACCGTTTTTATCCTGATCAATAGCTTTTAAACCCGAATTATGCAATAGCATAATCGAAAAAGTACAATTAAGCTTTTACCAAGGGATTCAAAATGTTTTATAAATTCCGGTAGGGTTAAAAGCTAAATTGCACTAAATCGGGATTATCCCGTCTAATCCATTAGTTCGTGAGACTCCTTATGCATAAGGCGGGTTAAAAGTAAATTCTTGATATTTTTAATTCCTTAATGTTAACAATAAATAATTTCTATTTGGTTCAGGTTTGTCCTGATTGGGGAATGAAGACAAATAATTTCGTATAATTGCAAATCAATAATTTAAAGAACGGTTTTTTATGGACGAGGATATAAAGAAGATTTTTAAACAGAAGATCAAAGTGCCCAAATTCAATCGTACGATAGGGCTTTTCGGAGCGACAACGCTGGGAGTAGGAGCATTGATGGGTGCAGGTATTTATGTCCTTATCGGCGAAGCGGCAAAGGTTTCGGGGCCTTCGGTTGTCTTGTCATATTTAATCACCGGTGTTTTAGCCTATTTTACAACCCTGATGTTTGCCGAACTCGGAAGAATAATCCCGCGCTCGGGCGGAGGTTATACTTATGCTTACAACATCCTCGGAAGTATCGGAGGGTTTACGACCGGTTGGTTTCTCGCCATAGGAAGTATTTTTGCCAGCGGACTGTATGCAATGGGTTTTGCCGAATATTCACTGTCATTGCTCGGAAAGCCGGTTCCTGAATTTGTTACCCGTCTCGTTGCTGTTTTAATTACTCTCGGACTGGGCTTCCTCTACGTTTTCGTGCCGATGAAAAAGAAAAATTCAGCCCAAAGCTGGATAGTCTGGGGTAATGTTGCGATATTGCTGGTCTTAATCGTAGTGTCGGTATTTCATATGAACGCTGATAACGTCAGACCTTTTCTCCCGGAAGGTCTCGGAGGAACATTTTCGGCAATTTCCATAATCTACATCTCCTTTTTCGGTTATCAGCTCATTGCCAATAACGCCGATGAAGTTATAAATCCTGAGAAAACCATTCCGAAGGCAATGAAATTGTCAATGTGGATAAGTATCACAATCTATTTACTTATTGCACTCGCAGCCGTGCTGATGGTTCCCTGGAAAGAACTGGCCGAAAGCAGTGCACCGCTTGTCCTTGTCGCCGACAAAGCATTCGGCGGAAAAGGATGGATATTGATTTCTTTGGGAGGAATTCTGGCATCACTCGGTGCACTTAGCAGCACAATTGTTTCGCAGAGCAGACAAACTTATGCAATGGGTAAGGACAGATTCTTTCCGGATATTATGGGTAAACTGAATGAAAGATCAAAGCAACCCTCTTATGCACTGATTGCAGGCGTTGTGTTGGTAACTGTAGCTTTGATATTCTTTGATATTCAGTTTATTGCAAAAGCGGCAAACTTCTGCCTGCTTTTTTCCCTGCTTCCGGTTTCTCTCGCTATGCGAAAGATTTATAAAAAAAATCCTGCCCTGAAACCAAAGGCTCGCTGGAAGCATTATCTGCCGCAAATTACTTTTATTATAAACATAGGATTGTTGCTGACGCTTGATATGATGTCTCTTGCTTTCGGGCAGCAGCTTGCAATACTCGGAGTCATCGTCTATTTCCTCTACTCAAGAAAAAGAGAGAAAAGAGGTAAAGAGGGGGTTAATATCATTCTGGAAAAGGAGAGGAGTTTTTCATTTTTTACCCGCAACAGGGTACTTATTCCGGTTTCAAATCCCAACACCCAGAAAGCATTGCTTATGATATCACATACTTTGCTGGCAAAAAAGGGAGGTGAAATTGTCGTGCTTGCAATTAAAAATGTACCCGGCAAAACTGATTTCTACGAAGCTCTTGCGGGTGCAGACGAAACTCTTGAAGTGATAAAAAGAAGCATAGACCTCGCAAAAAAGAACGATATTAAGATAAAACCTGTTATCAGGGCATCGCGTACTATCTCGCAGGGTATTGTCAATGTTGCTGAGGAGGAAAATTCCGATCTTATTATTATGGGATTTCCAAAACTGACAAACGACGGAGAGCCAAGCGTAACGGATGATGTTTTGCGCAGTACCTCGACAGATACGATAATCTTAAATCTGAAAACTCAGGATGAGAATTTTAAAATCAGAAGAATAGGGGTTTATGTTCAAAGCTATAGCTCTCTTAATCTGATGATTATGACTGCAACGGCAATTGCCGAAAAAAGTAAAGCCACTATTGTGCTGTTTACATTGTTGCCGACAGGTTACAGCAAATCGCAAAAAAGAAAAAAGGACAAGCTGATAATTAAAAGCCTGCAAAACCTGCAATCAACAGCTCTGTATGAAGTTTCTGTTACTGCCTGCGACAACCCGAAAGAGGAAATACTCAGGATGTCACAGGATTTCGACCTTATGCTGCTTGAAGAAAAGGCACACAAAAAATCATTTAACAGCCACGAAGAATCTTTTGCTTTCCAGGTGGCGGAT
Source organism: uncultured Bacteroidales bacterium (assembly GCA_964408535.1). Lineage (GTDB taxonomy): Bacteria > Bacteroidota > Bacteroidia > Bacteroidales > JAADJA01 > JAADJA01. Next base: position 11,203 of record CAYOZZ010000135.1, read on the forward strand.
AAGGCGGATTGTTCCGTAATAATCGTAAAAACCGTTGTCCCGCTGAAGAAACTTGTTCAGAGGATTTAACCCGGATTATGCACTATGAGTAGTTGCACTGCTTTTAAATATGCTACTGCATAATTCGGGTTTATCCTATTTCATCAACCTGGCAAAAGCCTCATAGAAATATGGAATTGTTTTTATTCCGTTATAAAACTGGTTCAATGGATAATTCTCATTCGGAGAGTGTATTGCATCCGACTCAAGCCCGAAGCCCATCAAAACGGATTTTATTCCGAGAACCTCCTCAAAAGTGGAAATGATAGGGATACTACCTCCGCTTCTGACCGGAACAGGTCTCTTGCCGTAAATCTTTTCATAAGCTACCTCAGCCGCTTTATATGCAGGAAGGTCTATCGGGCAAACATATCCCTGGCCTCCGTGCAACGGTGTAACTTTTACCTTCACCGACTTAGGAGCTATTGCTGTAAAATGCTCTTCAAATTGCTTTGAAATCTTGTGATGATCCTGATTTGGGACAAGTCTTGTTGATATTTTTGCATACGCTTTAGACGGAAGAACGGTTTTTGCTCCTTCGCCTGTATATCCGCCCCAGATACCGCAGACATCAAACGAAGGACGTATTCCGGTGCGCTCCATTGTAGTGAATCCTTCTTCTCCGGCCAATTCCTCAACATCAATTGCTTTTTTGTATTCTTCTTCATCAAAAGGAGCCTTGGCAAGCAATTCCCTTTCCTCTGCCGAAACTTCGAGAACATCATCATAGAATCCAGGAATTGTTATCCTTCCCGTTTCATCAGTCATCTGAGCAATCATTTTTGATAGGACATTTATAGGGTTGGCAACGGCACCGCCGAAAATTCCTGAATGGAGGTCTCTGTTCGGTCCCGTTACTTCAACTTCCCAGTATGCAAGTCCGCGCAAACCGGTAGTTATTGAGGGTATGTCCTCTGCAATCATTCCTGTATCCGAAACAAGGATGACATCCGCCTTCAACATCTCTTTATTGTCGGCACACCATTTTACGAGGCTACCGGAACCAATCTCCTCCTCGCCTTCTATCATAAACTTAACATTACAGGGGAGGGCTTCGTTGCGTACCATTGCTTCAAAAGCCTTGGCGTGCATAAATGCCTGTCCTTTGTCGTCGTCCGAACCGCGGGCGTAAATCTTGCCGTCACGTATAACCGGCTCAAAAGGTTCGCTTTCCCACAGGTCAACAGGATCAACCGGCATCACATCGTAATGACCGTAAACCAGTACCGTCGGCAGGTTTGCATCAATTATTTTTTCACCATATACGACCGGATTACCTTCAGTAGGCATTACTTCCGCCTTATCGGCACCTGCTTTCAAAATTGATTCTTTCCAGTATTCCGCCGCTTTCAGCATATCACCTTTATGTTCCGACTCGCTGCTGATCGAAGGAATCCTGATCAGACCGAATAATTCTTCGAGAAATCTCTCTTTATTGCTTTCGATGTATTGTTGTACTTTTTCCATCTTATCTGTTGATTTATTGTTAATTATAAAATTTATTTTATTACTGAAAACTGTTTCAAAAGTTTATCGTCCAAAAATAGTAAATCCTTTTGAAGCTACGGGATAAAAAAATGTAAAAATAGGTTAAGGAATGACAAATAAGTAATAATATTGCAATCAAATTATCTGAAATGACAAAAATAAGGATAGCCATAAACGGTTTCGGAAGAATAGGCAGAATGTTCTTCCGTGTATCTCACGACAGAGATAATTTTGATATTGTCGCCATAAATGATGTTATGGAACCTTACACCATGGCTCACTTACTTAAATATGATTCGGTACACAGAAGATTTAAAGGTAGCGTGAAGTCAAATTCCGGACATCTTGAAGTTAACGGAAAGAAGATAAGAATATTCAGGGAACCGAATCCTGAAAATCTTCCGTGGAAAGAGCTTGGTATTGATGTCGTGATTGAGGCTACGGGCAAGTTCACAACAAGAGAGGATGCAATTAAACATGTTGAAAAGGCAGGTGCACGTAAAGTGATAATATCAGCTCCTGCAAAGGGCGAAAGTGACGGAGTGCAGTATATCGTGCTCGGTGTTAACGACCATCTTATAAACAGGGACGATGTAATTATCTCCAATTCATCCTGTACAACCAACAATGTTGCACCGCTGATAAAAATACTTGATGACAACTGGGGTATTGAAAAGGCATTTATGACAACCATACATTCCTATACCCGTGACCAGAATATTCTCGACGGTCCTCATAACGACCTGAGACGCGGCAGAACGGCAGCTTATTCCATCGTTCCGACCACGACGGGTGCAGCAAAAGCCGTGACAAAAATATTTCCGCATCTTGAGAAAAATCTCGGAGGAGCTGGTATCCGTGTTCCTGTTCCGGACGGTTCGCTAACCGATATTACCTGCACGCTTAAAAAGTGTACAAGTGTTGAGGAGATTAATGCTGAATTCAGGGAAGCCTCCGAAACCTGGCTGAAAGGTATCTTAGAGTACACCGAAGACCCGATTGTTTCGATGGATATTATCGGGAATACACACTCTGCTGTGTTTGATTCATTGCTGACAGCGGTTCTCGGTGAGAAAAACAAGCTTGTGAAGGTCGTTGCCTGGTATGATAACGAGGTAGGATATTCAAACAGGCTGGCTGAGTTGGTTGAGAGGTTTGTGTGAAACAAAACCTTTCAAGTCGGTGAACGCCTGAGCGGTTGG
>CAYOZZ010000136.1:0-9658 GCA_964408535.1 uncultured Bacteroidales bacterium
TTATGGCAAGGAAGCCGGTATGGGATAATGGCTAAGGTTAGATACGCCCGTGGTGTCACTCCACGGCTCTTTCCTCTCTCATTGGGAATGGATTAAGGTGTCACTCCACGGCTCTTTCCTCTCCTCATAGGGAATGGATAAAGGTGCCACTCCTCCGCTCTTTCCTCTCCCTAAGGGAGAGGATAAAGGTGAGGGGTAAATAAAATAGAAAAATTCATATTTTTTTTATTCATTTGATATTAATGAAACAGTATAATCACCTCACCCTTTCCGATAGCTATCTGAACTCTCCTCTCAATCCTTCGTTAGAACTACGGATGTTGAGATAGGAGAGGGTCAGGGTGAGGTGGGTTTTTGTGTTTCTTGGTGTCTTTGTGCCTTCGTGGCAAAAAACAAAATATCAGCTTCGGGAATAACAACAATAAAGAATACCACTAAGACACTAATGCTCAAAGGTTCACAAAGTAGCGTGTTTCATATATTTCCAAGCATGGACGCTTGGAACATTTGTGGTGGAGACAAAAACCTTGCTTAATACTTAATATCTAAGCCCGACAGTCAGCATTACATTGTTTGTGATAAGTTGTGTGGCAGCCGGATTTGTACTGACATATTCCGAATTGTAAAGGTAATAATCCTCTTTGCTTTCCGATCTGACATAGGCAAGGTCAACGTAGAAATTTTTATCCCGGAAACCGAATCCGCCTGTATAATAGAACTTTTCAGCATCGTTAATGCCGGGCTTGAAAGGGCTTCCGTAAAGAGCATATCCGCCTCTTACAGCAAAATGTCCAAATCTTACCTCTGCCCCAAGCCGTATATTCTGAGTGCTGGTGTATTTATTGTTGATAGCGGTGTTCTCATTGTAAAAGTCATAATCATAATATGAGCGGCTTCTGAATTTTGCAGAAGCATAATCAACGTATTCATAGTCGGCGCTTATCAAAGCTATTTTCCACAAAACGAGGGATACGCTTCCGATAGCACGCCAGGGAGTCTGAAGGTCATAATTATATGTTCCGTTTGGTGTCATCTGATAATAGGTGTCTCCATAGGCAGTGTTACTGAAATCGGAATACCAGTAATCTTTCATATTATTGAACCAGGTCGGTGAATGGATAGCTGCCCCAATCCGTAAGAAGTTTATAGGACGGACAATCATTCCGAATTTCAGATTAATACCGGAACCGGTAGTGTGCAAATCATCATAAACCTGTAATTCGTCAAAATATTCCACATTATCATTAACGTCTTTTTCACGGTACATAGCCTGCTCGAAGTATCTTATAAACGGAATGCCCACTGTTCCGCCGATGTACAATCTGTCACCGAAATTTGCCCCGAGAGAGAATACCATCTCATTCATTGAGCCCCACCTGTTTATCTCCTTCCTTTGAAAAACTCCACCGTTTTCAGCAATTCCGTAATACTTGTCATTATGCCCCGGGATAGTATCAATCATATATGTCCACCAGGCAGGATTCAGGTCATAAGTATAGTAACCGTCATAATTTTGTTCAATTTCGTCGGCCGGAATACCCCAGGCCTGATCTGCAAAATATGTGGATATCGAATTTACGTCATTATTTCCCTGAATAACAGTTCTTGAGTTAAAATTGTTTACTCTGTTAACTCCTATTCCGAACTGATAGTTTTTTAATATTGAGTTAAAGCTTTTACCTTCCGGAGGTATAACAATTACTGCACCTGCGTTTCCAAGGTTGAAATTGAATTTGTCATCAGTACCGGGAGTTCCGTTGTAAGAAGTATTCGTTTCACTGAAATAAAATGAAGGTGTTATTGAGAAATCCGACCTTTTAAACAATCCTATTCCGGCAGGATTTGAACTAAGGGTTGAAAAGTCGCCGCCAAGTGCACCAAATGCCCCTGCCATTGAATTATACCTTGCGGTACCGCCGAACTCAATCTTTGAGTATCTGAGGGCGTCAACATCATTCTGGGCAAATGACCAGGTTGTTGTTATCAATATAATCTGTATGAGCAATATTATCTTTTTCATAGCATTTCATAATTTATTAATGAACTAATAATCTGTAATTTAAATTCTGCTTCACCCTTCAGCAATAACTCTTCACCCTTTATCCTCGAAACACCTCTACCTTCTTCTTCCTCCTCCTGACCTTGAACCCGAGCTTCCGCTTGAGCGTGACGGTGACGAGTATGACCTGCTGCTGCCTGATCTTGAAGGTGCTGAGTAAGATCTGCTGCTTCCTGATGACCTTGAAGGTGATGAGTAGCTGCGTGTTGACCCTGACCTTGAAGGTGCGGAATAGCTTTTAGTTGTCCTTGAAGGCGGCCTGTAAGTGTTACCCGATGACCGTGTAGGCTTATTGTAGCTGTTATGGGTTGTAGTCTTTGCAGGTTTGGAGTATGTTTTGTTTCTGCTAACTCTTGTGGGCCTGCTGTAACTGTTGTTTGAGTTCGACTTGGGTTTAGTATATGTCTGAGTATTGGCAGGTCTCGAACTTCTGTTGTTTGATGACCTCGAACCGGCAGAGTTAATACTTGAGGGTTTGCTTTTTCTTCCGGCCGTGTTTGTTGCAGGTCTTACTTTTACTGAAGAACCTGATGATTCAAAACTGCTTCCCGGTCTGTATTTGTTTTGTGTCGAAGTGCCTGATGAAGGTTTTTTATATGAATATCTTGCTTTTGTATTAGTACTTGCAGGTTTTCTTGTTCTTGTCGTAACCTCATTTTGCGGTTTGGTTCTGACAGTTGCACCCGTACCTGATACAGCAGGTCTTCCTTTGGTTTTGCCATCGGCAACAGTGCCGGTAGTAGTGGTTGATGTATTGGCTCTTGTCTTATCAATAACAGCTCTTGATGAACCTGCTCCGGCAATACTTGAATTTGCAGGCATTGATTTTGAGGAAGTTGTTGTCCCTGCTATTGCAGGTCTGTGCTTTTCATAAGAGCTTGCATAACCTGCATAATTTGAGCTCCTGCTGCCCCTTGAGTAGCTTCCGTTAGTGTTTCCTCCGCGAGGAGACCTGTGTCCGTATTGATATCCTGAATAGTAGTCGTTGTAATATGGTGGCGGATATCCCCAGCCGCCGCCGTAATAACCGTCCCAATAGCCGTTCCAGTATCCCGCATTGTAACCGCACCAATAACTATTGTAACCGTAATAAGGATAATAATATGAAGGATAATAAGGGTATCCGTAATAAGGGTATCCAAAGCCCCAGCCCATACTAAAGGAAAATGACGGGCCATAAAAATATGGATTGTAAAAACCGTAATCAAACATACTTATTCTTGAAGCATAAGAGTAATCATAATAATCATCGGAATAGCCTCCTCCATAATAGTTGTTTGTTACGTATGTTGTGCCGTTGGGATCTGTGTAAGTTTCTGAGGTTGAGTTGACAGGCTGGCCTTCAATACTTTCTTCATTTTCAACATAATCACCAGGTTGATAATCCTCGAAATAATAATCAGTGGTATTTTCGTCGGAGGATGCCCTGGCAGTTTCCTGTTTTGCCTGCTTCTTATCCTGCCCCGGTGAATAGTAAACGTCATCGTAGTCTGCTGTTGATTTTGTTGATGAACATCCTGCGAGGATGATTGTCATTAAAGCCAGTGGTAAAAGATAAGTTTTCATTTTTATGCCCTCCTAAGGTTATATTTTAATTATTTTTGCTGCGTTTTTGTAAATTCAATGAAAAATATACAAACTTTATACCACAATTAAGATATGGCTAAAGATTTTCCTACACGTGCCGAGAATTATGCACAATGGTACAACGACCTCGTTATAAAAGCTGACCTTGCCGAAAACTCTGCTGTCAGGGGAAGTATGGTTATAAAACCTTATGGTTATGCTATTTGGGAAAAGATGCAGGCGGCACTTGATAAGATGTTTAAGGACACAGGACATGTGAATGCCTATTTCCCGCTTTTTATTCCAAAATCTTTTTTCAGTAAAGAGGCTGCACACGTTGAAGGTTTTGCCAAAGAGTGTGCTGTCGTAACTCATTACAGGCTTAAAAATGCACCTGACGGAAAAGGTGTTGTCGTTGATGAGGATGCTAAACTTGAAGAGGAACTTATTGTTCGTCCGACATCCGAGACAATTATCTGGGATACATATAAAAGATGGATACAGTCGTACAGAGATTTGCCTTTATTGATTAATCAGTGGGCAAATGTTGTTCGCTGGGAAATGCGTACAAGATTGTTTCTCAGAACTGCCGAATTCCTCTGGCAGGAAGGTCATACGGCTCATGCCACAAAAGAGGAGGCAATTGAGGAGACGGAAAAAATTCTTGACATCTATTCCGATTTTGCTGAAAAATGGATGGCTATTCCAGTGCTGAAAGGAACAAAAACACCAAATGAAAGGTTTGCCGGTGCTGTTGAAACCTATTGCATTGAAGCATTGATGCAGGACGGAAAGGCTTTGCAGGCCGGTACGTCGCATTTCCTCGGTCAGAATTTTGCCAAAGCATTTGATGTAAAGTTTCTCTCAAAAGAGAACAAACTTGAGCTTGTGTGGGCAACATCCTGGGGTGTCTCCACAAGACTGATGGGAGCTCTTATTATGTCGCATTCCGATGATAACGGACTTGTCCTGCCGCCTAAACTTGCACCGATTCAGGTTGTTATAATTCCTATTTACAGAAAACCGGAGCAGCTTGAGCAGATTTCGGAAGTTGCGCTAAAAGTTAAGAAAGGACTGGAGGCAAAGGGTATTTCCGTGAAATTTGATGACAGGGATACTTTCAAACCCGGATGGAAATTTTCGGAGTATGAGTTTAAAGGTGTTCCGGTCAGGCTTGCCATAGGTCCGCGCGATCTGGAAAACGGAACTGTTGAGGTTGCAAGGCGTGATACCCTTGAGAAAGAGACACTTCAGATTGCCGATATTGAAAATAAAATTGAAAACCTGCTCGAACAGATTCAGGATAATCTTTATAAGAAAGCTCTTGCTTTCAGAGAGGATAATACATATTCGGTTGACAGCTGGGATGAGTTTAAGGATATTATTGAGAATAAGGGCGGTTTTGTACTGGCACACTGGGACGGTACACCGGAAACCGAAGAGAAAATTAAAGAGGAAACAAAAGCGACTATTCGTACTATCCCCCTTAATGCCAGGGAAGAAGAAGGAAAATGCATTTATACGGGTAAACCTTCTAAAAGGAGAGTTGTTTTTGCCAAAGCTTATTAGTATGATAATACTGTTTTCTGCTGTTTTTATGATTCTTATATCATAATTCCGGCATTTATATTATTGTATTCTGAAAACCGAACTTTTTATTAATTTTAGAGTATAATATTCTTTAAATTAACAAAGTAATTAGAAGTGAGGTTTTATTTGCCATTTGTCTTGTTTTTTCTATTGACCGGTAATTCTGTTTTTCCTGCAATTGAGGATTCCGACAGTATCAGTATTTTATTGGCATCAGTTAATAAAGAAGAAAAACTAAAGACATTAAACAGTTTAGCATTTAAATTCAGAGTTAAACAGCCTGAAAAAACGGTGGAGTATGCAAATCAGGCCTTACAACTTGCACATTCTCTCGGTGACCTGAAAGGTGAACGTGTAGCTTTAAGTAACCTTGGCATGGGTTACAGATATCTGGGTGATTATAATGAAGCTCTCAAATATCAGCAGCAGGCTCTAATTGTTGCACAGCAGCTAAAAAATCAAAAATATATTGCTAGTGAATATAACAGAATCGGTATTATTTATAAGCGCCTCGGATTATTTTCGATAGCACTTGATTATTACAAGAAGGCTCTGAAAGTGAGAGAGGAACTTAATGATACAATCGGAATTGCCAATTTGAGTAATAACATTGGCAATGTCTATCGCAGGCAGGGTGATCTGGATATGGCACTGGAGTATTATTTTAAAACATTGAAGATACGTAAAGAGTTGAACGATAAGGAGGGATATGCATATATTCTGAACAATATCGGAAATATCTATTCGGAGTTGAAATTGTATGATCAGGCTCTTGATTATCATAACCAGTCACTTTTGGTGAAACAGGAGCTTGGAAATAAATATGGAGTCTCAACTTCATACGGTAATATAGGTGACATTTACCTGCTAATGGGTAAGCCGGAAAAGGCGTTGGAATATTTTTTAAAAGCCAAAGAAATAGCGGAGGAGATGAAAAACACCTCCAATCTGGCTACAACACTTACGGATATTGGACGTGCATATTTTGCATTAGGTGATCTTAAAAGAGCTGAGGAAAACCTTTCAAAGGCACTGGAAATAATGGAGCAGATTGGTAATAAAACCGGTATTATCAGAACATGTATTAGTTTTAGCAATCTGTATATCTCTTTGAAAAAATACCATAAGGCAATCAGCTATCTTAATAAGGCAAAAAGGCCTGCTGAAGATGAAAATCTTTTAAGTTTTTTATCGCAGATATATTATAATTATTCTGACATATACTCAAAAACAGGTCAGCCATCTAAAGCTCTGGATTATTTCAAAAAGTATTCTGCACTCAGAGATTCGATTATCAATACGGATATTGGTAAAAAGATAACTGAACTACAGGTTGAGCAAAAAACGGAAAAAGTTGAGATGGAAAACAGGCTATTGGTTGAACAAAACAAGGTTCAGGAACTGTCGCTGCAGCAAAAAAATCTGTTAATATACTCTCTCGGTGCAATAACCATTTTGATTCTGACTTTGATAACCCTTTTATTCAGCAGGTTCAGGAATAAGCAAAAAGCCAATAAAGAACTGGAGGAGAAGAACAAAAGTATAACAGAGAAGAATATTTTTCTCCAGGTCTTAATGGATACAATTCCGAATCCGATGTTTTATACTGATACTAAGGGCAGGCTGCTCGGATGCAATAAGGCATTCAGGACTTTTCACCATAAATCGGAAGATGAACTGAAAGGCACGGTTGTTTATGATTTATACTCAAAGGATGTTGCAAATGCCTGCTTTAAGGAAGACCTCCTGTTACGCGAAAACAAGGGGATGAGGCAATTTGAACTCAGGATAAAGCTGGATGACGGAAAGGAACATAACCTTATTTTTTATAAAAATACTTATCTCGACAGTAAAAATGAATTTGCCGGTTTGCTTGGGATAATGCTTGATATTACAAACCGGAAAAAGGCTGAAGACAGGCTTAAAAGATCAGAAAAAAAATTAAGGGAGCTTAATGCAACGAAGGATAAGTTTTTCTCAATAATTGCACATGACCTGAAAAATCCTTTTAATGTTATTCTCGGATTCTCGGAATTGCTTTATACCGGTTATGAGCAGTATGGTGATGATGAAAAAAAGAATATGATTAAGAATCTTCACGAAGCTTCTGCCAATACATATAAACTTTTACAAAATCTGCTTGAATGGGCAAAAGCACAACTTGGGAAAATTACCGTTAAACAGGAGGTCTTTGATTTGAAAAATATTGCCGATGAAAACTTTGAGGTCTTTAGCTCAGTTGCAAAAAGCAAAAATATAAAAATTGAATCCGACATCCCTTATAAAACGCTTGTTAAAGCTGATAAAAATATGATAAACACCGTTGTCAGGAATCTTATCTCGAATGCAATAAAGTTTACACCCGAAGGAGGTAAGATAAAAATATCAGCAAGGATTTTAAATGGTCATACCGAGTTTTGTGTTGCCGATAACGGAGTTGGAATAAAAAGCGAAGACATTGATAAATTATTCAGTATTTCCGAACAATTCAGGTCTGTTGGCACAAACAATGAAACGGGAAGCGGATTGGGGCTTATCCTGTGTAAAGAGTTTGTTGAAAAAAATGGCGGGACAATCTGGGTTGAAAGTGAATACAAATCAGGTAGTAAATTCCGTTTTATATTGTCAACTGCTTCCCTTTCGGATTGACAAGCTATCATAATATTTAAGTAAAAATGGATATTATTGTGATTCGGGCTGGTCTTTCTCAAAAATTATCTTAATATTGCAGTGAAATTTGAAATTTGTTATGAGGTTTAGATTTATCATATTCTTTTTTGTTTTTTTTTCTGCCGGGTTTGTTTCTTTTGCCGGGAGCGAAATTGACAGCCTTGAGCAGGTTCTTGCTAATTCAAAGGGAGATGACAGATTCGAACTTTTAATAACTCTTTCAAAAAAATACTGGTATTCCAATCCTGATAAATCAATAGAGTATTGCAATGAAGCCTTATCAATTGCAGAAGCAGAAGATGATAAAGAAAAAATCGCACGTGCATATAACAGAATAGGAAACGGATATTATTTTAAAAGCGAGAATGAAAAGGCTATCAGCTATTATGAAAAATCTCTTGAATTGAGTGACAGAATAGGTTATTATAAGGGAGTTGCGCGTGCATCAAATAATATGGGACTGATATACCAAATGCTCGGTGATTTTGAAAAGGGTATTGAGTATTATTATATTTCGTTGAAAAACGAAAATAAGATTGGTGATAAATTCGGAATAGCAAATTCTTATAATAATCTGGCGAATGTTTATTACAGATTAAATGATTTTGATAAAGCCCTTGAGCTTTACCTGAAGAACCTGGAAGTTTATAATGAGCTTAATGCCAAGCCCGGTATTCTTAGTTGCTATACAAATATTGGAAGCGTCTATTCCGAGAAGGAACAGTTTGACAAGGCTGAAGAGTATCTTTTGAAGGCTTATGAACTAAGTGTTGAACTTGATAACCTTAATTTGCAGGCTGCCAATATCAATAATCTCGGAAAAGTTTATTACAAGAAAAATGAGTACAGGAAAGCGCTTGATTTTTATTACAGGGCACTGAAGATAGTTGAAAAGATGGACGATAAATGGTCTTATGCCAATACGTTACATAATATCGGCCTGGTATATATGGAACAGGGCAGGTTAAGCAGTGCATACAACAGTTTTAGAAAAGCTTTGACAGTTTCAAAAAAATATGGCTTGAAAACCCTGACAATGAGATTGTATGAAGATATTTCACGTTATTATGAAAAGGTAGGGGATTTTAAAAATGCCTTAAGATATCACAAGTTATATTCTGAAATCAATGATTCAATATATAATGAAGATACAAGAAGCCAGATAGCGGAAATAGAGAATAAATATCAGTTTCAGCATAAAGAGCAGCAGTTAAAGCTTTACGAAAAAGAGAATGAGGTACAGAGTCTTCAGATTAAAACTCAAAGGTATGTAATATATTCGGTTGCCAGCTTCAGTATTTTAATATTAGTGCTTGTAATATTTTTTTATTACCGTTCGCATATTAATAAGAAAGCCAGGATGGTTCTTGAAGAGAAAAACTCCAAGATTACCGAACAAAAAATACTTCTCGAAAAGGCTGTTTCCGAATTGAGGGAAAGTGAAGAAAAACAGAAATCTCTGATATCAAATATCCTGGATGGAATATTTATTATTCAAAATAACAGGTTATTGTTTGTTAATGAAGCTGTAGAGCAGATTACTGGATATACTTTCGACGATCTCCGGGAATTGTCGTTTCAGGATTTAATACATCCTGACGACCTGGAGGTGGTTGTGAAGAATCACAGGAAAAGATTGCAAGGTGAAAAGGTCCCGAACTCGTACCACTTCAGGCTTATTAATAAAAACGGTAATGTTGTTTTTGTTTTAATAAGTGTCGGCGTTATAAGTTATCACGGACAAAAAGCAATTCTTGGTACTCTTAAAGACAT
>CAYOZZ010000137.1:0-13917 GCA_964408535.1 uncultured Bacteroidales bacterium
TTCCGTTCTTATACGTAATAAAAGACAGAAATAAAATGGCAAAAGCTGCCAAGCAGCACAAAGATGTGAAATATTGCATGGTTAAATTTGATTCTTTTAATGCTGAAAAGAACGGCACCGGCAGTATAAAATGCTCCGCCAAGTGCAAGCCAGAATAATCCGCCGGATGACAGATTGTTTACCAATGGCTTGATTACAATAATAATTATCCAGCCCATCAAAACATACATTACAGTTGACAGGGTGTTGAATCTTCCGGTATAAAATATTTTCAGTATCACACCTGCAATTGCCACACCCCAGGTTATTCCGAAAATAACCCAGCCTGCAACACCGTTTAAAGTTACAAGTGTGAAAGGAGTGTATGTTCCGGCAATAAGAACAAAAATTGTTGCATGGTCGAATATTCTCAAGCGGTTTCTGACAACAGGGTTTTTGGCATTATGATAAAAAGTTGAAGCTGCATACTGCACTATCAGACTCACGCCGAAAATGCTGAAACTGACTATTCGCCAGGCATCTCCATACCCGGCAGCCCTCACTACCAATAATACCAGTGCTACAATGCTCAGTACAAGTCCGGCAGCATGAGAAACAACGTTTATCTTCTCTTCGAGGGGCGAATATACTATCGGGGCTTTCCTGTCTTTCATTTGTCGGTTGCGCTGCTGTCTTCTGATATTTCTATTGAATCAATAACTTTTTGTGCTGCAATCCGTCCAACCTCATCATCAGACTGATATGCAACAAACACCTGCCAAAGAATTAATCCCTTCATAAATCCGGTATTAATAAATTCAATCTCGATTCCGTCCTGTTTATATGTTCCTTTTTGAATAAAGCCCGGTATATCACCTTTTGAATAGGATGCCTCCGTATAATCAAAGCCGGAAACACCTTTTTGCATCTTCATCTCGTTTACCGAACCGTTTGCCGCACCCTGCAAACTTAATTCTCCAACTACCGGTTTGTATTTAATACTGTTAATGAGAACTTTAAACCCTTTGGCAGAGTTGTAGTTATATGCTTCATATTTTTCAATAACGCTCATCACATTGTCTGGAATTGGAAGCTCCGCTTCGGTCATAATTACCGGTGTCTCAACGGTCAGTCCAAATCCGTAAGTCTTTTTTATCCAGTCGTTGCCAAGAACCTCTTTTGAGGTCTTTTCATATTTCAGAAATCTCACAATTGTATCGCCTGCGAGAGAGCCGATAGCATAGGCAATAGCAGCAAAAGCAGCTATCCCGATAAAAACAAGTAATCCTTTACGGGGTTTTGATTCTTTTACAGGAGCAACACTTTGTATCTCATTTTCCGAAACACAAACAAGCTGCTTGTATTCATCAAAGGTTTTTCCCGGATTTCTTTTTTTCCAGTCCGAAAAATTATTTTCCAGTTTTTTATTACAACCTGAACAAAAAACCTGATACTCCGATTTAACCTCATTAAGGTGACCGCAATGACTGCATTTTATATAATACATAATCGTTATTGTTTACGTTACTGTACAAAAATAGGATTTTTTCCCGGATTTTATAGAGGTGAAAGCAGATTTACGTATGAAGCACCTCAAAGGATAGCATTACACATCACTGAAAATAGTGCGGCAGCCGATAATCTCCCTCAGCTACTCCTCCGAAAATTCTTTTAAAAGTTTCCTGTAATTTGAAAATACAGTTGCCCTTGATACGAATCCGAGATATTTCCCGTCCTTAATGACAGGGATATTATATTTATCAGACTCGCTGAATGTTTGGGCGACAACTTCCATTGAGTCATCCGGGCTAACGATATACCGGGGCATAAACATCAGGTCTCTGACCAGGGTTTTGTTGTAAAGTTCCTGATTGAAAATGATATTTCTTATATCGTTGATAAAAATAACACCGTAAAAATTATTATCGGAATCCACAACAGGGAAGACATTACGCCTTGATTCCGGTACAATTTTAACAAAATCCCCGAGAGTAGCATCCACATCAACGCTTGTGAAGTCGGTTTCAATCATATCGCCGACCTTCATCAGCGAAAGCATAGCCTTGTCTTTATGGTGAGTCATCAGTTCGCCACGCTCTGCAAGCCTTTTTGAATAGATAGAGTGCGGAATAAAATATTTTATTGTGAGATAGGAGATTGTGGAGGTTATGATAAGAGGTGTGAGTAGTTGATAACCACCGGTTATTTCAGCAATCAGAAATATTCCTGTTAGCGGTGCAAACATTACCCCCGACATCATTCCGGCCATTCCGACAAGAGCAAAATTGCTTTCCGAAACCTGAATAAATGGAAACAGATTGATTATCATTGCCAGAAAATATCCTGCAAAACCTCCCATAAAAAGGGACGGAGCAAAGATGCCGCCGACACCACCGCTTCCTGTTGTAACGGAGGTAGCAACAGCCTTAAACATAAAGACCATAAAAATAATTAATCCGAAAAACCAGACTTCATCTTTCAGACTGTAGAAAAGTCCGTCGTTAATAAGGTCGAGTCCCTCACCCCTTAGAATCTCCTGCAAAGCCTCATATCCCTCACCGAAAAGCGGAGGGAAGACAAAAATAAGAATTCCCAGCAGTATGCCGCCGGTAAGTACCTTTGTATAGATATTGCCGATTTTTTTAAACTCCGACTCAATGTAAATGGTTGTTTTAGTGAAATATACCGAAACAAGTCCCGTAAACAAACCCAGTAGAACAAAAGCCGGAATATCGTGAAGATGAAACGGTTCAGTCAGTTGAAATGAAAAGAGCACGCCCTTTCCCGAAAGGAAAAAAGCCACCGTAGCACCTGCCACGGCAGATATCAGCAACGGAATCAGAGCCGTAAGAGTAAGGTCAAGCATCAGCACTTCAATGGCAAATACCACTGCTGCAATCGGAGCCTTAAAAATTCCCGCAATGGCACCTGCTGCACCTGCACCTATCAGGATTATCAGCGGTTTGTGCCCGAGATGAAAAGCCTTTCCGAGACGTGACCCGATGGCAGAACCTGTCAACACTATCGGAGCCTCCAGCCCGACCGACCCTCCGAATGCCACTGTCAGCGTACTGGCAATCATAGAGGAGAAAGTATTATGCTTTTTCAGAACTCCGTTTTTTCTCGATATGGCATAAAGAATTTTACTTACTCCGTGCCCGATATCATCCTTAACGAAATATTTTACATAAAGTACTGTCAGAAACAACCCGATAAGAGGCAGGGCAAGGTAGAGGTAATTCTCTTTCTCGAAATGAAAATCCCTTGTAATATGATAGTTTGTGAAGTGCACAATATTTTTCAGCATAACGGCAGCCAGTCCGCTGGCAATACCTATCACAAGGCTGAGGATAATAATCAGCCTCTGCTGATCAATCCTGTCGGGTCGTAAAGTATTAAGCCGGTGAAAAATATTTGTTCTCATTGTGGGCGCAAAAGTAATTATTCCTGGAATAAACTTGATTTAATAATGAAGTTGTTTAAACCTGCCTTATGCACCATGAGTTTCACGAAGGAATGGATTAGGCGGGATAATCACGGTTTAGTGTTAACCCTTCCGGAATTTTAATAATACTCTGAATCCTTTGTTAATAGCTTAGTTGATCTGTTTTTAAATATGCTATTGTATAATTCGGGTTAAAATTTCCGTAATAAAACATTTTGGAAATAACTTTTTGCATTCATTTCAGATGTTTTTCTAATTTTACCCCCATGAAAATAGAACAGATACGGCTTGAGCTTGCTGAAAAAATTAAAAAGATAGATCCGCTGGGAAAAAAGCTCAAATTCAGGTTAGACGACGACATAATTTTAATTGACGGATCTGCTGATGAAAACATCCTTACGGATAGCGACGAAGATGCTGACTGCACCATAATTATGAGCAAAGATACCTATGGAAAGCTTCAGCGTAATGAGATTAAACCGATGATTGCCACACTCACCGGCAAAATCAAAATAAAAGGTGATCTGAATCTGGCTAAGAAACTAAAACAATTAGCGTAATATGGCTATCATAAACCAACCGGGGTTGCATATCAAACGTACCTCTGTGCTAAAGGGTATTAACGGATTCGGTAAAGTGTTGAAAAATATCGGATTAGACCCTTTTAGGCTGGATGCCGATACCATAATTGACAAAGCAAGGAAGAGAGCTGATTTTTTTGGGCCTATGCCGGGAAATACCGAAATGGGTATCTATAAGCTTATCAGTTCGATTAAAGAAGAAGGAAAGCCCAATCCGTTTGGTGCCCTCGCCGCAAAAATCCTGTTTGAGCGTACTCTTTACGGACGGTTTAAGATAGAGCAGGTTATGGCAAAAAATCCCGGAATTGAAAAGATTGAAATCAAAGAGCCTGTTTTCATAATAGGAATGCCTCGAACCGGAACTACTATCCTGCACGCAACAATGCACAAGGATCCGGCACACCGCTCACCGCTCGCCTGGGAATGTTTGCTCCCTTACCCTGCTCCTACTCACGGTAATTACAATGATAATCCGCAACTTAAAAGGGTCGCAAAAGATTTTGAACAGTTATTTAAATTGGTGCCTGATTTTCAGTTAAAGCACTATATGACAGCCGATTCGCCGCAGGAATGTCTTGCCATTAATGCCCTTGACTTTAACTCTTTCCAGCCCGCCGCACAGTTTTATATACCTTCATATATGAACTGGTTTGTTTATGAGTCGGACCAGTTGGGCACAATGCGTTTTCATAAACGCTTCCTGCAATATCTGCAGTCGGGTGGTGTAAAGTCCGAAAGATGGCTTCTGAAAACACCCGTTCACCTGATGCGTCTGCCAGAGTTGTTTGAAGTTTATCCGGATGCCCGGATTATTATGACACATCGCCATCCTGCCAAAGTTGTAGCATCTACTGCAAGTCTTTTATCATCCGTACGTTCACTTTACAGCGACAACGAAGATCCTGCACGAACAGGTTACGAGCAGGCCGAACTGTGGAATCTCTTCTTTGAACGCTTTATGGACAGCAGGAAAAAACTCGGAAAGGAAGACCAGATAATTGATCTGAAGTTTGATGATTTTGTGTCGGATCAGATAGGAACAATACAAAGGATTTACGACCGTTTTAACTGGAACCTGTCGGAAGAAGCATTTAACGGTTTTAAGCATTTCCTGAAACAAAACCCGAAAGATAACAAAGGTGTACACGTTTATAGTCTCGAAGATTTCGGACTTACCGAAGAGTATATCAACCGGGAATATGCATCATATATTGAATATTTGGAACAATTATAATGTTGGTTTTAATATATTTGCAAACGTAAATAAGAGTCTGTATCCGGGAGGTTTAACCCGGAATATCGGGAGGTAAGAATTATTAATTTAGAGTTAAAACGGTTATTTGCAAAGTTAATAGAAGATTAACCCAACTCATAACCCATAACTCATAACGCATAACGCATAACGTATAACTCATAACAATATCACAATACTAACTTAAATATCCTTCAAATCAGATAATATAATGATTAATCATACAACTATGAAGTACGAAAGTAAAAAAGCACTGGACGAATTTCTTGATGTAATTAAAAATACAGATAAGACCTTCCTTGATCCCGATAAAACCATTGACGAACAAGGACATATTGATGGTTATCAGCATATTTTTCATTTGCTGAAATCAAGCATACAGTTTTATCTGTTTAACGACCCGTTGCGTCCGCAGTTTATGCAGCTTGCCGATGACAATCATAAGTTACTCGGTGATAATGTGGATTCGGTCTATTATTTCACACAGATACAAAGCGATCAGGAATACCTCATAAAAGGGCGGCGTTATGACAGTTGTTACCTTTCATTTACCGTCTATGGCGGCGAACCAAACGGTGAAATGGTTGAAAGGGTTTGCCTCAGTATCAACCATCGGGATATTGAGTTTGAGCCTGACGGAAGTTTTGAAATCAAACTGACCCCAAATCCTGCCCCTGACGGGAAAAATGAATTTAAACTTGACAGTGATGCCGTGAATTTGTTTACCCGTGAATACTTTTTCGACCGTTTCAATAGTCGTGAAAGCGATCTTCATATCGAAAATCTGATTAAACATGATCCTCCCGGGCCATTGAGTGACAAGGAGCTTGCACAACGTATCAGGAGGATGCGTAACTTTTATGAGCAGACCACCTGGATTGCGCCGCTGCCTGTTGAGTTTCCACTCAACGACTTCCTGCCGCCATTCAGCTTTGAGGCCGACCAGGGTGGGTGGGGCACTGTTGACAATATCTATTGTTTCGGACGTTTTCGACTTGAGGAAAATGAATATTTGAAGATTCATTTCTCTTCGCCTGACTGCGTTTACTGGGGTATGCAAACGTGGAATTATCTGATGCAGTCCATGGATTTTAAAAACTATCCTGTATGTCTGAATAAAGGGACTGCCAAGCCGAATGATGACGGCAGTTACACCATATACCTGAGTCACCGTCAGATGGACAAAGATAATTGGGTAAGCACAGCAGGCTATAAGGAGGCGGTGATGTTCTTCCGGTGGCTGCTGGCTGACGAAATGCCCGGACAACCTGTTGTGGAGTTATGCAGGTTTTAACCCGGGAAAATTTGAATTTATTTAATTTTCTTACACCTTTATTTATAAAAATATGCTTACTCTAAAATATATTTAGTATATTTGGTGCCTTAAATACCAAAAATATGATTTATTAATAACTTAATGTAAGGAGGCAAAAATGGCAGACAAAATTTATCGGGTCAATATGAAAGACCTAAGCTACAAAATTGAGGAAGTCCCTGAAGAATGGATGGGATTAGGAGGTCGTGGACTGACATCAACAATAATTTATGAAGAAGTAGATCCTGAGTGTCACCCTTTGGGGCCGAATAATAAAATGGTATTCGCACCCGGGTTACTTTCCGGTACACCTGCTGCAAACTCCGGCAGAAATTCGCTCGGAGCCAAAAGTCCGTTAACAGGCGGAATAAAAGAGAGTAATGTGGGAGGAACAAGTGCCCAGATTTTCGCTAAACTGGGAGTTAAAGCTCTTATTATTGAAGGTATTCCGGAAGATGATTCAACATTTTATCACCTTCATGTTACACGGGAAAAAGTTGAATTTGAAAAGGTTCCTGAGCTTGTTGGAAAAAATAACTTTGAGGTACTTGATACTATGCTTGAAAAGTACGATAAAAAAGTTGCCGTGATGACAATCGGCAGGCCGGGCGAAATGAGGATGCCAATAGCAAATGTATCCGTTAAAGACCCCGAAGGGAAATTCAGAAGCCATGGCCGTGGTGGTTTAGGTGCGGTAATGGGATCGAAAAAAATAAAGGTAATTACGGTGGATGCCGAAAAATATAAGGAGACAATAATAGCTGATTCTGAAAAATTCAAAGCAGCTAACAAAGTATTCGCAAAATCATTGTTGGATCATCCCGTAAGTGGTCAGGCATTGCCGGCATTCGGCACCGATGTTCTGGTTAACATTTTAAATGAGGCAGGTGGATTACCGTCAAGAAACTTCCGTTCGGGAAATTCCGAAAATGCGGAATATATCTCCGGTGAGACAATGGCCGAAACCATCAAATCCAGAAACGGCAAGACAACTCACGGATGCCATGCAGGTTGTATTATACAATGCTCGCAGGTTTATAATGACAAAGAGGGTAACTATCTGACATCCGGTTTTGAGTATGAAACAATCTGGGCTCTTGGAGCTCATACCGGCATTAAGGATTTGGATATGATTGCAAAAATGGATGCGCTGATGGATGATATTGGAATTGACTCGATTGAAACCGGGATTACACTCGGTGTGGCTGTTGATGCAGGCATTCTGGAATATGGAGATGGTGAAAGGGCATACGAGTTGATTAAAGAGGTTAATAACGGAACACCAATCGGCAGAATAATCGGCGGCGGAACCGGTAACCTCGGAAAACTTTACGGTCTTACACGTGTTCCGGTTGTCAAAAATCAGGGTATTCCCGCATACGAACCCCGGGCAGTCAAGGGACAGGGCGTTTCTTATGCCACTACCCCGATGGGAGCGGATCATACAACAGGATATGCCGTAGCAACAAATATTTTGAGAGTAGGTGGTTACATTGATCCTCTTAAGAAAGACGGACAACTGGAACTTTCGAGAAACCTGCAGATTTCAACAGCATTTATTGACAGCACGGGAATGTGTATTTTTGTTGCTTTTTCAGTACTTGACAACCCTGATACAATGCCTGCGCTCGTTGATATGATCAATGCAAGGTTCGACATTAACCTTACCGGTGAGGATGTAATGGAGTTTGGAAAAACAATTCTTAAACGTGAAAAAGAATTTAACCGTAAAGCGGGTCTGAACAATGCCCATGACAGACTTCCCGAGTTTATGAAATATGAACCGCTGCCGCCTCATAATGTTGTTTGGGACTTTACTAATGAAGAACTCGATTCGGTATTGGATTTCTAAATGAACAAAACTATTGAGATTACAGTGAAACTGTTTGCCCATTATCGGGAAAACAAGTTTAAAGTTCAGAACAGGACTTATCCTGAGGGGACTACTGTACGGGATGTTATTGACGATACCGGAATTGACATTGAAAAGTTTCCTGTCGGGATATTGCTGGCAAATGGCAGGCATATTGATGAAGAATATGTTTTGAAAGACAGTGATGTCCTGGCAATTTTTCCGAAGGTTGGTGGTGGTTGAGAACCTGAGTTTTATTCCGGAAACTTATAAAAAGAGAAGTTAATGGATAAAGAGAGGGAAGCTTTTATAAAAGAGAACGGTAAAGATGGTTTTTTGTCTTTTGCTGCTCACAATTCGGCAGTAAAAGTTTTTGGTGCCACTTTCAGGGATATTGAAGAGGATGCTTTGCGTCTCGGTATCGTTCCATTTCGTTATAAAAGGAATCAATCCACCATTAGTGCCGAATCACAGAAAAAGTTGTTTGATGCACATGTAGCTGTCATCGGGTGCGGCGGACTGGGTGGTAATGTTGCTGAGATGCTTGCAAGAGTTGGTGTTGGAAAGCTTTCACTTTTTGATTTTGATGTTTTTGAAGAGCATAATCTTAACAGGCAGAACTTTTCCACAATTGAAAGCTTAGGCAAGGAAAAGGTTTATGTGGTAAAAGCGGCTCTGCAAAAGATAAACCCGGCTGTATTGATATCGCCGTTTGTTAAAAAGTTTAATCCTGTTGAGGACTTTGATATGATTGCCGATGCAGATGTGGTGGTTGATGCACTGGATAATCCGCAGACAAAACTTGAGCTGGCACGGAAGTGTAAAGAGAATGGAGCAGGTTTTGTGCATGGTGCCATTGCAGGTATGACAGGTCAGTTTACCACAAACAATACTTTGGAAAACCTGTATCACGAGGGAGGCGCAGGTGCAGAGAGCACTGCCGGAAATCTGCCTTTTACGGCGGCATTTGCAGCTTCTGTCCAGTCGGCAGAGGTTGTTAAAATAATTCTTGGTATCGGGAAGACCTTTAAGGATGAGATTCTGATAGCTGATTTGCTTAATAATGAGTTAGTTATCATTCCGGCTAAGTGAGATATTTTGCCACAATAGGCATTCTTCTTCCCATACCGAAAGCTTTCGGCGACACACGCAGCATCGGCGGAGTCTGGTAACGTTTGTATTCGTTTGTGTTTACAAGTTTAAGGATACGGTGAACAATCTTTTCATCAAACCCCATCTCTATCAGTTCGTTTGGCCCCTGCCGCTTTTCGATATACTGGTAAAGAATAGTATCGAGGATATCATAATCAGGCAGGGAATCCGAATCCTTCTGATTGGGACGCAACTCTGCCGACGGTGGTTTTGTGATTGTATTCCGGGGAATTATCTCATTATCCCTGTTAATATATCTTGCCAGTTCAAATACTTCCGTCTTATACACATCACCTATTACCGACAGTCCGCCGTTCATATCGCCATAAAGCGTTCCGTATCCTACGGCTGCCTCACTTTTATTGGATGTATTCAGCAGGATATATCCGAATTTATTTGAGAGAGCCATCAGGATTACACCTCTCGTCCTTGCCTGAATATTTTCTTCCGTAACATTAAAAGGCAGCCCTTCAAAAAAGGGTTCCATAATGTGGCTGAAACTTTTGTATGCTTCTTCAATCGGGATTATGTCATAAGGGGAACCGAGGTTGTTGGCAAGATCCTCCGCATCCTTAACCGAATGATCAGATGAAAACCGCGAGGGAAGTAATATTGACCTCACATTCTCCTTTCCGAGAGCTTCAACGGCAAGCACAAGCGTAACCGCCGAATCAATTCCTCCTGAAAGGCCGAGAATAGCCTTCTTGAACCCCAGTTTCTCAAAATAGTTCTTCACACCCATTACAAGTCCGTCGTGAATCAACTCAATTTTTGATGATTCACGGATCTTTTCAGGTTCGGTTTTGGATTCCGAATCTTCAATATCAATAATCCTGAAATCCTCCTCAAAATATGCCATCTCATCGGTTATAACCCCTTTTGAATTAATTGCCAAAGATCCGCCGTCAAACAAAAGTTCCGTCTGCGCACCAACATGATTAACATAAATCAGCGGCAATTTATACTTCTCAACATTCCGCAGCAACACGCTTTTTCTTTTTTTCGCCTGGTCATAGTCGAAAGGTGAGGCGGCAATGTTTATCATTATGTCGGGCTTGAGTTTAAAAAGCTCATCCATCGGGTTTATCCGGTAAAGCAGGTCATCACCCACATTCCAAAGGTCTTCACAAATAGTAATTGCCAGTTTCTTTCCCTTGAACTCTACAAGATAAAAGTCGGAGTTTGGTTCAAAATATCTATATTCATCAAAGATATCATAGTTGGGAAGCAGAGTTTTAAAATGTTTTGATCTTACTTTTCCGTCTTCAAGGAAAAAAGCGGTATTAAAAAGGTCTTTCCCCTTTATTTCCGGGTTTCGTGTGGGGGAGCCGACAATGGCAGCTATACCCTTGCATTGGGCAGCTATCCTGTCAATTGTCGAATCGCATCTGTCAATAAAATCCTCAAATTCAAGAAAATCACGCGGAGGATATCCCGAAACGGCAAGTTCCGAAAAAACTATCAGGTCGGCCTTTTCAGCTTTCGCCTTTCCAATTGCATCCGAAATCTTTTTGAAATTGTTTTCAAAGTTTCCGATATGATAATTTATTTGTGCCAGTGCTATTTTCACGCTTCTTTCCGATTTTAATATTAAAACAATATTCCCACGTTAAGTTCAAGATAATAAAGAAATGCTTTCTGTTTAATATCGGGATAAACGGTATTGTTTCCTTTTAAGATATTGGTCAAACCGTTGTTAAAATTAAGTTCGAGAAACAATGATGTTGAATTGTCGAAAAAGTACTCAAGTCCTGCACCCACAATCATTGAAGCTTTGGCAAACTTAATATTATCACTTATATCCTTTGTCTCCCATTCAGCCGTTTCATTGCCGTAAGCAAAGGTGTCTTTCGCTTTGGCTTTCAGATTGAAAGAAACGGCAAAGCCGATATTCCCGAAATATGCAAAATTTCCGAACCTGTTAGTCCTCATCTTTATTGTAGCCGGAATTTGAAGATTTCTCAGGTTGAATTTTCTGGAAAGTATTCCGGTGGTTGGTATTGTGTCGGGATCAAGGATTGTTTCATAGGGAAAAGAAAGTTTTCCGTTCAGGTAATTTATGTTAAATCCTGTTTTAATAAAATAATTTTCCGTCAATGTAACATCCGACACAAAACCCCAGGAAAAGCCCACTGAGGACCCGTCAGACTCATAATTTTCAACATCGGCTGACAGCCAGGCAATGTTGGGAGCAACCCTGAATCCGAACCTGAAGGGTTTAACCTGCGAAACGGCAATATTGCCAAACAGAATAAAAGCTATAAAAAGCAGAAGATTTTTTTTCATCATCCATCAAATAAAAACTCAACAAAAATAGTTAATATGTAATACAAAAAAAATTTATTGATAAATTTGGTGTTTTCCGCTTTTTATATACATTTGCTGTAACATATCAAAAACATAGAAAATATGAAAAGGATTTCAGTAATTATTATCGCATTATTTATCAGCTCCGCGACCTTTGCCCAGTTCCACCTTGGTATCAAAGGCGGTGTTTCGATGAGCAAACTGACAACAAATATCAGTGATGTTGTCGAGGCTGCTAAACCCGGTTATCAGTTGGGTGCATTTGTCAGAATAGGTGATAAATTTCATCTTCAACCTGAGATTTATTTTAGTGCCAAACCGGGGCAAGTTGAATTTACATTACCTGATATTAATGATCCGGATAAAAAATTCAATATAACTGAGGATATTCACTTTAGCACTGTTGATATTCCTGTTTTGGTTGGATTCAGATTGTTAAAAATTCCTTTGGGAAACATCAGATTGCAGGCCGGCCCCGTTGCCTCATTTGTAACAAATTCGACAATGACGGTTTCAAAAGATGGCGTTGAACTTCCTGAAGATGATTATCCCAAGGATTTCAAAAGTTTTAACTGGGCGGCACAGTTTGGAGCAGGTGTTGACGTGCTTTTCCTGACTATTGACCTTAGGTATGAACTCGGAATTACCAATCTTTACGACAAGCCGGAAAATGCTTCGGACGACTGGACTTATAAAAACAATGTCTTCTTTTTAAGTGTTGGCTGGAAAATATTTTAAATGAGCAAAAAAATATTCTTATTCCTTTTTTTGATTGGCTTAATATCCTGTCAGTCAGGCTCGGACAGGTTGGATGTTGATGTTGATGATATCCGGATTGCTCCTGTTAAGATAAAAAGGTACGGCAAAGCATTGTTTGCTGTTGACAGACAGAATCTGAAAGCAGAGTTGAAGAAACTTCAGCCTGAATTCGGACTTTTCCTTAACGGTGACCTGAATGATACCCTGAACCTTATCAGAATCGGTGATTTTATTTCCGATCCGCTATTAATAAAATCGGCTGAGGATTGCAATAAAGTATTTCCTGATCTTGATTTTCTTGAAAAGGAATTAACCGACGCATTTAAGCATTATAAATACTATTTTCCACAGGACAAAATCCCCGGCGTTTATTCCTATGTTTCCGGATTTGATTACGATTATCCTGTTCAGTATTTTGATAATAATCTTATAATTGCTCTTGATATGTACCTCGGGGCCGATTATAAGGAATATCTTAAGCTTGGGCTGCCCGCATACAGAATAAGGAATTTCGACAAATCGCATATTGCTCGTGACTGTATGGAAGCTCTCGGAAGCAGTAAAACGGACCTCTCAAAAATCGGGCGCACACTGCTTGACAATATGACAGGTAAGGGTAAAATCCTCTATTTTATCAAGGCAATGATTCCCGGATGTAGCGACACTGTTTTACTTGATTACACTGAAAAACAGCTTTCCTGGTCGGTAAACAACGAGGCAAACATCTGGGCTTTTTTTATTGAAAACGAACTTCTCTATTCTGTTGACCCCGAGATTATGAATAAATTTATTGTTGATGCGCCTTTTACATCCTATTTCGGGAATGAGTCGGCACCGCGAAACGGCTGGTGGATTGGGTATAAAATAGTAAAGAGCTTTATGGATAATAACCCCCGAATTACTCTTCCCGAACTGATGCAGATGTATGACTCACAGGATTTGCTTAATAAGTCGGGATACAAGCCGGAGTAGAATGAAATTTCCATTACCGGATTATTAGTTAAACCCGAATTATGCAATTGCATATTTAAAAACAGTGCAATTAAGCTATTAACATCAGTTCGTGAAACTAAAGGTCTTTGTGGCATTTTTTATTGGTTTCCAAAACCTGATATTTTGATTTTTTGCCACTCTAAATCTCCCCTGTCGGGGAGACTATTGAAAAGTGAGTCCGTTTTGGGATACTTTCTCATTATTTCTGTCAACCTGTTTAAGGAAAAGACTGCCGTTCTTCCCTCTCCTTTCTCAACATCCGTAGTTTTAACGAAGGATTGT
>CAYOZZ010000138.1:0-4688 GCA_964408535.1 uncultured Bacteroidales bacterium
GGCAATGTTCTTCTGAAGAATGAAAAAAAGATAAAGGTTGCAATAAGCGGGAGCCCCGTCAATGCAATAATTCTGAAATTTTCCTTTGATATAAAATGCCTTTTTTTAAAGATATAAGCCCACAATGCAAAAATAATTATTACGAAATTGACAGGATTATTATAAAAGAACTCTCCGAGTATCTCCATTAAGAAATAGTCGGGGCGTATTCCCGAATCAAGCAGGTTCACCCTTCCTCCCTGATATCCGATACTGATGAAATTATTCTCTACATTCCAGTAAATTACCGGTGTAAACAGGATTGCAGATATTAAAACCGAAAAATAGAGTGAAGGTTTTTTTAGCCATAATCTGTTGTAAACAACAATATAGCTGCCCATCGCAACCCATAAATACACGGATGTATATTTCGACAGCATTCCAAAACCAATCAATATACCTGCAAGAAGCATTTTTCTTTCATCGGATTTTGAAATGTCTCTCTTTGCAAGAATATCAACTGAAATACACATTGTCAATAGCCAGAAAAGCATCTGCGGTGTATCAGGCAGAATGAAAATCCCGGTAATCACAAAAGCGTAAATTGATGAGGTATATAACAATGCAGCATAAAAGCCGGTTTTCTCATCTTTAATTTTTTTACCAATCCTGAAAACAAGAAATGTGTTAACCGAGCCGAAAACAATTGATGCAAACCTAATAAACAGTTCACTGTCGAATTTTAAATTAAATGTAAACAGTTGAATTACAATGCCGACCATTGGAGGGTGGTCGAAGTGACTGAGGTCGGGATAAAGAGCATACAAATAATAATAGACTTCATCATTTCCGAACTCAAGCGTTGCAGCAAGAAACGCCCTGACGAGAGTTGAAACTCCGATAAGAATGAATAATAACTGTCTTATTTTTTTATTATCAGGCATTTACTTTGCTTTTCTTCTCTTAAACAGAATGAGATTTACTATAATGAACAGGATAGTTGAAAAACCGAGAACCCTGAGTAACCAGGTTTTGTAAATATTTACCGTTGGTATGGGAATACGAGACGGAGCTTCACCCGAATATCTGCAAATCGGATTTAGAAAATATGCTGATCCGTCAGGAAACTCTATCTCAATCCTGATGTATGTGTCATCCGGTTTAAAGGTGTAATTTGCAGAATTACAGTTTTTTAAAACTTTTTTAATTTCAGCATTTTGTCCGGTAAATCTGATTTCTTTTGCAACAGAATCGGTTTTGACGGTTATCGTGTCGTTTGTTAAATTAACTGTTTTAATAACAGGCAATACACTTATTCTTTTAATTTTATCTTCGAATGATTCACCCTGAGGCCTGTAAATTCTTGCACCGAATGACCTGCCTTTCTTTAGAGCTGAAATAATATCATTTTTGTTGGTAGTCGGAGAATTGATAAATGTACAATGGTGCCCGATTTCGTCGGGATTGAAAATATCGTGGGCATCATCATCTCCGAGAATTGTAACATAATTACCGTTTGAAAGTGCTGTGTCCCAGTGTGCAATAGAAAAACGGTAGTTGTTGAGCACCTCTATGCCGTCATAATTTGTTAGATATTTCATATCTGAAGCTGCATATCCGTTTCTTAACAACGGGTGGGCAATATAAACCAGTTCATTTTCATTACGTAAAAGGTTTAAAATGTGCTGCTTGTTGCTCAGAGTTTGAAAAACAGGATAATCGCGCCATAAAACCGATTTTGCTCCTACCAGCACGTGATGATTTTTACGGATGCCGTAACCGTGCTCATAAACAGGAATATAGAATGGCTCATTTTCGTTATATCTGTTTATCTTTTGGTAATCTGAGGTAGCTATGATATCATAGTTCAGACTTTTATACGTTTTGAATATCAGTGCATTGGAATTCTGACTTCCGGATGTTATTCCTCCCCAGGCATGCGACTGTATTTGAAAATTGGCTTTTCTCCACTCGTTGCTGTCCATACCCTCGTAAGGATTGTAAATCTTATCACCTGAAAAGGGGTGTCCCGGTCTGAAATTATAAACGGGACAAGTCAAGTACTGAATGATAATCAGTATAATAATAGTAATCAGAATATAAAATAATAGTCTGAATATAAGTTTAATAATAACTCCGACACTTTGCACGATACACTGTTTTTTACTGTCGCAAAGATAGTAAATTATCATTGGCTATTCTGCTTGATGATTTGAGATCGAATAATAATCTTTATTTCTCTAAATCTGGGAAAAAATCATTAATTATTATTGCTTTTAGATAAAGCATTGGGATTAAAAAATATGAAACAAATAGTTGTTGTTATTCGTATTACAAAAATATAACAATGCCATAGATTTATGTAAGTTGCTGTAATATAGTAATTAAAAATGAGAACGTTAAATCTTAATTGGAAATATTTGTTTACAATTGGTAAAATTGTTAATAAAAATATTATTTCTCATTTTGGGAATAATTGCAGAAACTTTACTACATTTGAGCATAATTTGAAAAACTACATATGAGTTCGTTTAAAATATTTGTTGTAGAGGACGATCCGTTATACGGTGAGATGTTGAAGTATCACCTGTCATTAAACCCAGATAATGAGGTTGTCAGGTTTGAGACGGGAGCCGAATGTCTGAAAAATCTTTATAAGGGGCCTTCATTAATTTCACTTGATTTCTCTCTTCCTGATATGTCGGGTTTTGAGGTAATTAAAAAGATTAAGGATTATAATCAGGATATTCCAATCGTAATTGTTTCGGGACAGGAGGATGTGGCTACTGCTGTAAAACTGTTGAAGAGCGGGGCTTATGATTATTTTGTCAAAGATGAGGATACGAAGGACAGGCTTTGGAATACATTAAAAAATATTAAAGAGAGACTTAAATTAAAGGAGGAAATAGACGAGCTTAAAGAGGAGATAGGTAAAAAGTATGAGTTTAAAAAGATAATAAAGGGTAATAGTCCTGCTATAAGGCAGATATTCAGTCTTATAGAAAAAGCAACGCGATCAAATATTACCGTTTCACTTTATGGTGAGACCGGTACGGGTAAAGAGGTTGTTGCAAAAGCGATTCATTATAATTCTCAGAGATCAAAATATTCTTTTGTGCCGGTTAATGTTACTGCAATTCCAAGTGAATTGATTGAGAGTGAGATGTTTGGGTACGAAAAGGGCGCTTTTACAGGCGCAAATACACGGAAAATAGGTAAATTTGAACTTGCAAACAAAGGAACTATCTTTCTTGATGAGATTGGGGAGATGGATATCAATATGCAGGCAAAACTGCTGAGAGTGTTGCAGGAGAAAGAGCTTACAAGAATTGGCGGCAATAAAGCGATTAAATTTGACGCAAGGGTTATTGTGGCAACCAATAAGAATCTTGCTAAGGAAGTTGAAAAAGGAAATTTCAGGGAAGACCTTTATTACAGGTTGCTGGGTTTGCCGATAGAAATCCCGCCGTTGAGATTCAGAGGTAACGATATTCTGATTCTTGCAAAATTCTTTGTTGATGAATTCTGCAAGGAGAATAAAATGGATAAATTGCAAATATCCTCAAAAGCACAGGAAAAATTGATGAAATATCCGTTTCCGGGTAATGTCAGAGAATTAAAGGCTGTGATGGAACTGGCTTGTGTGCTGACCAACACTGAAACGATTGAAGAAGATCATATATCTTTTAATTCAACAAATGCAAAAAGTGATTTCCTTCTCGAAGAGGATACATTACAGGGATACGTGCAAAAAATTGTGAAGTATTATTTGCAAAAATATAATAATAATGTGATGGTTGTTGCCAAAAAACTTGATATCGGAAAGTCAACTATTTACAGGATGCTGAAAAATAATGAAATTTAGAACCTGCAACTAACCGCTTTCGGATATGGTATTTGATAATTTATCATTTTAATAATGCCTATTTTCAAATAGGGAAACTTGTTCTGTGAATAATTATTGTAATATGGTGAGTTTAAATGGTTTATATCTGTGGTATAAAAGTTGTAAACCATATTTCGTGTTTTTATTATTTAAATTGTTTTTGTAGTAATTAATCAACAAAGTACCTTATTTAACAAATAAATTTTGAGATAAATGGAATCAAATAAACTTTTCGATCTTACAAACCTTGATGAAATGCTTGGTGGTGACAGACAGGCTATGTTGCAAATGGTGAAAATATTTTTACAGGCAACACCGGAAAGTCTGATGGAATTAAATAACTGTTTTAATAAAAATGACCTTGACGGTGTGAGTAAACTTGCGCATAAGCTTAAGTCTTCAATTGATATTTTTACAATATCTGAAATAAAGAATGATATCCGCAGGCTTGAGAATCTTGCACGGGAGAGTGTTAACGTTGAGGAGATACCTGCCCTGATGGAAAAAGTTAACAGGATTCTTAATGAGGCTATTGAGCAGGTCAAAGTCGAAAAGGAAGTACTACAGAAAGAATTACTTACAATTTAGAACTCAATATTTCTCAATTTTTGGAGATTTCCGAAATCTCTGCTCATAAGATAAAAAAATACCCTGATGTGAATATCAGGGTATTTTTTATTTCAAACATTACAATACAACGATTTATAGCGGAATATTTCCATGTTTCTTCGGCGGATGCGACAAAGCCTTGTTTTGTATCATTTCAAGCG
Organism: uncultured Bacteroidales bacterium; assembly: GCA_964408535.1. GTDB lineage: Bacteria > Bacteroidota > Bacteroidia > Bacteroidales > JAADJA01 > JAADJA01. The sequence continues at coordinate 4,636 of CAYOZZ010000138.1, forward strand.
CCTGAATGATTTTATATCTCGTCTGTTTAGGATAGATAATCTCGTCAATGTAA
>CAYOZZ010000139.1:0-16813 GCA_964408535.1 uncultured Bacteroidales bacterium
AGAAAAGTATTTCGTCAAGATATTCAAAGCCGGAAAAACAGAAAGTATTGAGGAAGGTAAACCGGCAATACTAAATACCGATGGCAAAAGTTTTATTAAAATTTCAGGAGATAACGGCTACATTGATATAAAGGAGATTCAGATTGCCGGTAGAAGAAGAATGAAAACCGAAGAGTTATTGCGTGGCTTTTATATTGACAATGAATGGAAAGTCAGTCAAAATTAGCCGGATTTTCAATGTTGACACATTTGAAATTTGTAGCATTTGCAATACTTTCAGAGATTTAACATGCTGAAATGCCCTGTTTTTGGGGGTTCTGGGGTCAAAGTTATTAACAAAAACACTGAATTATTAACAAAATCAAGGGTTTTGGCGATTTTTACTTGACTTTTTATTTTATTGAAGTATATTTGCATCAACTATTAACAAATAAAAAATATAAAAATGAACAAAGCAGAATTAATTGATGCAATGGCAAGCGAGGCTAACTTAACAAAAGCTGATGCCAAAAGAGCACTTGATGCATTTGTTAGTGCAACAACTAAAGCTCTAAAAAAAGGCGACAGAGTCGCTCTCGTAGGATTTGGTTCATTCTCAGTAGCAAAACGTGCTGCAAGAACAGGAAGAAACCCAAAAACAAATGCTCCTATTCAAATTCCGGCTAAAAAGGTTGTTAAATTTAAAGCAGGAAGCGAACTGGCAGATACAGTTAAATAAAACCGAATCAACAGTTAAATAAAAATCCTCCAATCAGGAGGATTTTTATTTTTTAAGGAGTTTTATCTTCTGAATATCATTGATAACAAACCTGTATGGTAACCGGGCATCCTCTCCGGCATAATCCACTCCGACCCGGGGCAGTTTTAAAATATTCCCCTCCTTGATTTCCAGTCCCCTGTCTTCAATCCATATTCTGTTGCCTGTAAGAGATTGCCCGTTATCACTTACTTTGATATTCATAGCCTTTGAGACTTTTCCCGGACCATCGGTGAATCCTTTGATCTTCATTCTTCGTCCCATCCTCTCTTCCATAATTTCTATTCCTTCAAAAGGTAAAATCCCCCTGAGCAGTACGGCATCAGGGATACCTCCGGTATTCGTCACAAAATTAAAAAGATGGTGCATCCCGTAACAAAGGTAAACATAGGCTATCCCACCTTCGGCAAACATTGTTTCCGTCCTCGCTGTCCTGCGGTTGTTGTAGGCGTGCGAGGCTTTATCCCTTATTCCTGCGTAAGCCTCCGTTTCGGTAATTATTCCTCCCGTCAGTTTGCCGTCATCAAATGTGAAAATATATTTTCCGAGCAACTCTTTTGCAATGGTTGTGACAGACTTCCTTGTATAAAATGACTTTTGCAGTTTCATTACCATATTTTTTTATCAAACCTCAATATCATTTGCCTACTCAGCTGATTTTCAACGGCAATATCTTGTCCCAACCGCCATACCACTTCCTCAATTCCCTACTTCCCCGATTTTATCTCCAAAGCAACTTTTTATCCTTGTTATAAATCAACTTACCATTGTCGAGCAACCACTGAATCACTTTGATTATATTATCTTCACGCACTCCTTCCATCAGTTCTGCCAGTTCATTTACCGAACAGGGTTTTTCCGTGAGATGCGGTTTTATCTGATTCAGGATATTATCAAACTCAAGCTCACTCAGTTCTATCTTATTCCTTTCAATGCAAACGTCGCATCTTCCGCAGCGTTTGGTTTCCGTTTCTCCGAAATATTCAAGCAGCAGAGTGTTACGGCATTTTGTTTTTGTTGATATATATTTGATGACAGCATCTAACCTTTTCTTTGCCGATTCCTTTCTTATGCGGTAGTGTTCATCCGATATGTAAATATCCTTAGCATCTATCCTTTCGGTAAGAAAAGTTAGCTGCGGCTTGTTTTTTCTTTTGATATATACCAGAATATTAAATTTTTCAAGAGTCTGAAGTATTCCGTAAACTTTGTTTTCGCTTATTCTTAGACGCGATGCAATCTGACTTTCGCTAATTCTGACGAAATCGGTAAATAAACCGCTGTACGACCTCAACAATACTTTAACAAACTTATCATATTTCGGATTCTCGACCTGAAACTTATAAATATCCTCTTTGTTAACCCTCAAATGAATTTTAGAATCGGCATCGGTAAGTTCCCGAAGTATTATAAATCCCTCTTTTTCAAGAAACCGGAGTGAGTTGTAGGCAATAATCCTGTTAAAGTTATAATTTTCACAAAACTTAAATATATCGAAATCAAAACTCACATCTTTTCCGCTGCCTACGGCAATCTGAAGATAGTTGCCAAGTGCCTGGTAAACCCTTTTTATCATATCAATTGGCGGAAATGCAGTTTCGAAACGGTTATTCAGGTCTGATAAATCGCTGTTGTCATACAGAAGTACGGCATACGAAAGTTTTCCGTCACGACCAGCTCTGCCGGCTTCCTGAAAGTATGCTTCAAGGTTATCCGGAATATCAACATGTGCGACAAACCTCACGTTGGGCTTGTCAATTCCCATTCCGAAAGCATTTGTAGCCACCATTACTCTTGATTCGCCTCTCATCCAAAGATTCTGCTTGATATCACGTGTTTTCTGATCCAGTCCCGCGTGATAAAAATCTGCCGTTACATTATTGCTATTCAGGAAGTTTCGTATTTCGACCGACCTTCTGCGGCTTCTTACGTAAACAATACCACTGCCTTTTAGATTGTTGACAACCTTAAGCAGCCTGTTTAACTTATCCTCCTCTTTCAGGACAACATAAGTAAGGTTTTTTCTCTCAAAAGAGAGTTTGAAAAGATTTGGTTCCCTGAATTCCAGTTTTTCCTGAATGTCGGGAATTACATCTGTTGTTGCCGTGGCTGTGAGAGCAAGAACCGGAACACCTGGTAATTTTTTTCTGATTTCGGCTATTTTAAGATATGAAGGCCTGAAGTCATACCCCCACTGTGAAATACAGTGTGCTTCGTCAACAGCAAGTAAATTCACGTTCATTTTGTCAATGTTGTGAATTATAATATCCGTTTCAAGGCGTTCGGGTGAAAGATAAAGAAACTTTACATCGTCATAAACACAATTATTTATCACAACCTCAATTTCGTATGACGACATTCCCGAATGTATTGCGACAGCCCGTATCCCTCTTGTTTTCAGGTTTTCAACCTGGTCCTTCATTAGTGCAATAAGCGGTGTAACCACAACACATAATCCCTCACGTGCAAGTGCGGGTACCTGAAAACAAATTGATTTTCCTCCTCCGGTCGGTAGCAAAGCAAGTGTATCCCTTCCTTCAAGAACGGAATTTATAATATCCTCCTGAAGCGGTCTGAAGGACCGGTGCCCCCAATGTTTTATTAGTATTTGATGAATATCCGAGTTCATTTCTTCCAACGACGAAGATAATAAACATTTTTGAAATGAAACTAATAGTAAAAAATATCGGTGTAACAAATTGTATAAAATTCAAATTACTGGTTTTCATCGGATAGCCATTTCTCCATATCACTTTGTGAATAGCCTTTTTTCGCCCATATTTCTGATGCTCTGTCTGTTAATCTTTTTGCAAAAAAATCTGCCAATAACCTTTTTACCTCAAGAAGTTCTTCTTCAGGAAGCTGGTATGTAAAAACCTTAAGTAACTCTAATTGTAAATTTGTTAAAGGTGTTGCCATTGCCTAAAATTTATAATTTATTGCCATTGACAAAATGTAACAATTCTTTGTTAACAGACAAAGAATTGTTACTTAATATTAAAACGATTATCGTTAATCCTGTATTACTTATTCATCTCCCTGATAAGATTCAAAGCACTTCCAGCCTTAAACCATTCAATCTGGTTTTGGTTGTAGGTATGATTTGCTTTGAATTCATCTGTGGTACCGTCGGCATGATGGAGAACAACCGTTAACGGTTTGCCGGGAGCAAACTCTTTCAGTCCGAGAACGTCAATGGTATCATCTTCCTGAACTTTATCATAGTCGGCTTTATCGGCAAATGTAAGTCCGAGCATACCCTGCTTTTTAAGGTTTGTTTCGTGTATTCTTGCAAAAGAACGAACCAGGACAACCTTAACACCGAGGTTTCTCGGCTCCATAGCAGCATGTTCGCGTGAAGACCCTTCTCCGTAATTTTCGTCTCCTACAACGATTGAGCCGATACCGGCATTTTTATAGGCTCTCGCGGCATCGGGAACAGGTACATACTCACCGGTCAACTGATTTTTTACTGAGTTTGTTTTGTCATTAAAATAGTTTACGGCCCCGATAAGCATATTATTCGAAATGTTGTCGAGATGGCCTCTGAAACGTAACCATGGCCCCGCCATCGAAATATGGTCTGTCGTACATTTTCCTTTGGCTTTTATCAGAAGTTTCATCCCTTTGTAGTCCTCACCGTCCCAGGCAGGGAATGGTGTCAGCAGTTGCAGTCTTTCAGACTTCGGATCAACCTTTATCTCAACATTACTTCCGTCTTCGGCAGGTGCCTGGTATCCGGGGTCATCAACGTCAAAACCTTTTGGCGGAAGTTCGTATCCCGAAGGTTCGTTCAGTTTAACCTGCTCGCCTTTGTCATTTGTTAAAGTATCGGTAACCGGATTAAAATCAAGTCTTCCCGAGATAGCAACAGCGGCAACCATTTCAGGTGAAGCAACGAAAGCGTTCGTATTGGGGTTTCCGTCTGCTCTTTTGCGGAAATTACGGTTAAATGAGTGAACGATAGAGTTTTTTTCCTCTTTTTCGGCTCCCGGTCTTGCCCATTGTCCTATGCAGGGTCCGCAGGCATTTGTGAATATCTTGGCGCCTGCCTGTTTGAAAATATCAATCAATCCGTCTCTTTCAGCTGTATAACGAACCTGCTCGGATCCAGGGTTTATTCCGAGTGTGGCTTTTGGAGTTATGCCCTTGTCAATAGCATCTTTAATGATTGATGCTGCTCTTGTAAGGTCTTCGTATGAAGAGTTTGTACAGGAGCCTATCAAAGCCCATTCAACATCAAGCGGCCAGTCGTTTTTTCTTGCGGCTTCCGCCATCTCCGAAACCGGAGTCGCCAAATCGGGGGTGAAAGGTCCGTTCAGATGCGGAGTAAGGGTGTTCAAATCAATTTCTATCAGTTCATCAAAATACTTTTCCGGATTAGCATAAACTTCGTCGTCACCCGTCAGATACTCTTTGATTTCGTTTGCCATTTCGGCTACATCAGCTCTTTTTGTTGCTTTCAGGTAGCGCTCCATACTTTCGTCGTAACCGAAAGTTGATGTTGTAGCACCTATTTCGGCTCCCATATTACAAATTGTGGCTTTACCTGTTGCCGAAAGATTTCTTGCACCTTCACCGAAATATTCGACGACGGCTCCCGTACCTCCTTTAACGGTCAATATTCCTGCAACTTTAAGGATAATATCCTTCGGAGCTGTCCAGCCGTTCAGTTTACCGGTAAGTTTAACACCGATAAGTTTCGGCATTTTTAATTCCCAGGGCATCCCAGCCATAACATCAACCGCATCAGCACCTCCGACACCGATGGCAATCATTCCGAGTCCGCCGGCATTTACTGTGTGTGAATCGGTACCAATCATCATTCCACCCGGGAAAGCATAGTTTTCAAGAACCACCTGATGGATGATTCCTGCGCCGGGTTTCCAGAAGCCTATTCCATATTTGTTTGAAACGGAGGCAAGGAAATCATATACTTCCTGATTTGTATATTTTGCTTTTTTCAGGTCTTCTTCGGCTCCGTCCTTTGCCTGAATCAGGTGGTCGGCATGTACTGTCGAAGGAACAGCAACCTTGTCTTTTCCGGCCTGCATAAACTGCAACAGAGCCATTTGTGCCGTTGCATCCTGCATTGCAACTCTGTCGGGACGGAAGTCAACATAAGAAACCCCGCGTTCATAAGCCTTTGAAGGTGTTCCTTCATCAAGATGTGAATATAAAATCTTCTCTGCCAAAGTCAGAGGTCTTCCAACAACTTTCCGGGCTGTATCAACTCTCTCAGCCATCCTGGCGTAAACGCCCTTAATCATTTCAATATCAAATGCCATAATTTTTTATTTTTAAATTTTTATTTATTGTGACAAGCGTCCACGCTTGTCAAACCCTCAAATGCGACAAGCGTCCACGCTTGCCAAACTACTGTCATAAATATTTATCTGTTCCTCTTTCCAACTTTTCCGAACGAAGTTGCAAAAGTACTCTTTTTCCGAAAAAAAGGAAATGAAGATGTCGAAATTTTAAGACAATAGATTCAACCTTTTAAGAATTAATTAGCTTTGCAAAAAAAAAGGAAAGTATGGGTCGAAAGAAAAGACGTGATTTGCCGGTTTTTGAAAATATCGAGATAATTGATGCCGGTTCGGAAGGTAAAGCCGTTGCGAGGGTTGACGAAAAAGTGGTTTTTGTCCCCTGGGTTGTACCCGGTGATGTCGTTGATATCAAGGTTACAAAGAAAAGGAAATCGTATATGGAAGGTAAGGCAACAGCTTTTCATTGTTATTCGGATGAGAGAACCGAACCGGTATGCGAACATTTCGGATTGTGCGGCGGTTGCAAGTGGCAGAATATGAAGTATGACAGCCAATTGAAATACAAACAAAAGCAGGTGGAGGAGAATCTGAAAAGAATAGGGCATCTTGAAGTGAAAGAATTTTTTCCGATACTTGCATCCGAAAGGCAGTATTTTTACCGAAACAAGCTTGAATATACCTTCTCAAACCGTCGCTGGCTCACCGATTTTTCAAAAGATGTTGATTTTAACGACAGGAATATGAACGGGATAGGGTTCCATATTCCCGGTATGTTCGACAGGGTCTTAAATATTGAAAACTGTTATCTGCAACCAGAGCCTTCCAATGCAATTCGGCTTGCCGTTAAAAAATATGCCGATGACCATAATCTTGATTATTATGATGTTAAAATCAGGGAAGGTTTTCTGAGAAATCTGATTATCCGGACAACAACCACCGGCGAAGTGATGGTGATACTGGTTGTGAATTATGATGAGAGGGCAACGGTTTTTGAAATTCTTTTCCACCTGAAACAACAATTTCCCGAAATTACCTCCCTGATGTATATTATTAATCCTAAAAGCAACGATACCGTCTATGATCTTGAAGCAAGGCTATATGACGGAAAGCCGTATATAACAGAGGAAATGGAGGAACTGAAGTTCAGAATAGGACCGAAGTCGTTTTATCAGACAAATCCTGTTCAGGCTTACGAGTTGTATAAGATTGCACGTGAATATGCTGATTTGAAGGGTGATGAGACTGTTTACGATTTATATACGGGAACAGGTACAATTGCCAACTTTATTGCAAAAAATGCTACAAAGGTTGTCGGTATTGAGTCGGTGCCTTCGGCAATTGAAGATGCAAAAGAAAATTCAAAATTAAATGGTATTGAAAACACAGTTTTTTATGCAGGAGATATTCTGAAACTTCTTGATGATGATTTTATTGCAAAAAACGGGAGACCTGATGTTGTGATAACCGACCCGCCGAGAGCAGGAATGCACGAAAAGGTAGTACGGCAAATAATGAAGGTTGCCCCTGACAGGATTGTTTATGTAAGTTGTAATTCGGCAACTCAGGCACGTGATGCTGCTATTCTGAGTGAGAAGTATTCAATTGAGAAGAGCCGGCCTGTTGATATGTTTCCGCAAACTCATCATGTTGAGAATGTTATGCTGCTGAAATTAATTGGTTAAAAATAATATCCAATCCTCAAACCCGGCAGAAACGGCAGCTGATATATTGTTTCATTTGTCAGTCTGTCCTGATAAAATATGTTTTTTTGATTATAGGCATTCACGATATTAAACTCGGCTTCCAGCGAACTGTTATTCTTAAAACTGAATGATCTTTTAATGCTTATATCCAGCCGGTGATAATTGGGTAATCGTCCCTGATCCGTTTCATCACCAAGCAGAATGCGCAAATCACCGTTTTGAGTCAGGAAGTTATTAACTTCGTTTTCGTCAAGCTTTATAAACTCGTAATATCCGGTAGTTTTAAAGAAAGGAAAACCGGTTCCGAAATTCCATCTGGCATTGAATTGCCATTGATTATTGTCTCCTGCAAAAATTGTGGCCATTATATTGAAGTTATGCCTTCTGTCGTAATGGGGATAATACTCAACCATCTCCCCAAAGGCATCCTCGTAGGCTCTTTTTGCAATTGCATAGGTATATGTAAACTTAAAAATCTTTATCCCGTCTTCATATTTGCCTGATAGTTCGGCTCCATAAGATTTTCCTGTTTCCACAATAAAATCTTTTGTCAGTACCTCCGGTAATCCGTTTGCATACTCCTCATCCACCAGTTTTTTATTGTTAAATCCGATAAGCTGCGGATAATTTTTCAGATATCCTTCAAGATTTAAGAAGATATATTCACCGATGTTTACCTCCGTCCCGAGAATGATATGCTGTGATTTTTGAAGCTGATCCTCAACCGGCTTGCCGTTAAATTTATCAACTAAATTTACGGGTGCCGACAAATATCCTTTGAAAAAGTTAAGGATATCCATATCGGAAGTTGCACTCAGCAAATTTTGCGAGTAGATGCCGGCAGCAAGTTTCAGCCTGAATTTATCGGTTACGTTATATTTTGCAGCAAGAACCGGGCTGGGAAAAATCTTCGATAAAGTCGTGTACCAGTTCAGTCTGAATCCCGGTTCGATTATCAGCTTTCCGAATTTGCCGTGAAAAGTCACATATCCTGCCATTTCAGACGAGTTCTGCTGTTGTTCGGTATCGTTATAGTCAGTACTGTAAAACAGGTAGTCGGTTTTCAGTGTAATGACTTCGGCTCCATATTTGAAATAGCTCTCACCTGTAAAATTTGTAATGTGAAGACCGAAATTCCCCGAACTTATTTCACTTGTCCGTGGTGAAAAGTTCGTTTCATCAAAATTCATGGAATAGTTTGAACCTGCGAAGGAAATCTCTACAATACTTGTTGAGTTTTTTGGCATTGCTGTCATATGACCACCGAAACCTGATGATTTCCAGGAGTATGATAAAGGTGAATCTGAAAAATTGACCCTGTCGTTAAATAAAAAACCAAAAATATCAATTTTAAAAGCATCGCTTGCAAAGAATGAGAGTTTTCCGTAAAAGTCGGTAAAAGTATATGGCAGTTCGCGGTCAACATAATTGTAAAAAATATCTTTTGCCTGTTCCAGATATGAGGTCTTTGCTGATAACATAAAAGACATATATGGTTTATCAGCAGATTTCTTTTTAATAATCGGCCCCTCAAGTAATACCTTTGAGGCAATGGTCGAAATATCAATCTTACCTGAATATTTAGAGACATTACCGTTTCTTGTGGTGATATCCATCACCGATGAAATAGCACCTCCGTATTCGGCTCCGAAGCCCCCTGTAAACACTTTCATATTCCTGATAGCATCAACGTCAATAACCGAAAATAGCCCTATTGAATGCATCGGGCTGTAAATGATTGCACCATCAAGAGTTGTTTTGTTTTGAATCGGTGAGCCGCCTCTGATATAGAGTCTTCCTCCCACATCTCCTGTCGAAATAATTCCGGGGAGTGTAAGCAGATGCTGTGAAACATCCGGCATACTTGCAATAGAAGGTGTCATATCAATATCCGCAGGAATGATTTTAATCTCCGAAACTTTTACCTTTGATATATTATCTGCTCTTTCGCCACTGACACTGACTTCCTGAAGATTGTACGTCTTGCCGGCAATGTTGAAATTTTTGGTCAGAACACTTCCCGGTTCAAAATGGATTTTTTCCGAAACCGAATCATAGCCGAGGCTAAAAACCACCAGGGTGTAATCTCCCGGTTTGATTTTCGATATGATATAAAAACCGTTATCATCTGTCAGAGCACCTTGTTGGGTCTCTTTAATATAAACATTTGTATAGGGCAAAGGCTCGGAAGTTGATTTGTCAATTACAACTCCTTTAACTGTACAGTTTTGTGCATTGGCTGTCAGGCCGGTAAAGCCGAGGAGTGTTATTACGATGGAAATTTGTATAAATCTTTTCATAATTAGTGCCATTCTCCGTTTTCGTCTGCAAATCTTAAATCCGTTGTATATTGTCCCCAGGAAATTTCATGGAGTGTTGCATCTTTCAGTTTCATCCCGAAAAAAGTGTAATAATAGCGACAGGCAAATATTCCTGCTCCTTTATCGTAGCTGCTGTATGAAGGATTATAGTGCGATGAATTGGCTGAATTGCTCATTTGAATGTAAATCTCAAGTTCTTCATCATTTATAACCAGCATCTTATCAACGGCTACAGCCCTTCGTTTTATGTCGGGATTAACAGGGATATTTTCGCCCATATATTTATAAAATTCTACCGGAAGCTGGTTGTCGTTTGTATTCTTAAAAGTTGCACTGTCATAATACGGCCTCCAGTCAAGAACTTTCATCAAGGTATCCGTATCGGTATATTCATAATATAGCAGACGTGTTATTCTTTTATCGAACTGGTTGGGAAGGAGGGAGCCGTTGTAATCTGGTAATTGCTCTGCATAATTTGAATATTGTGATGAATTGAAATACTTACTTTCCTTAAATGCATATTCGAGGTTTCTTACACCGAGAATCTCGGTTTTGCCCGTCATTGAATAACCCGTTTTAATATTTCTGACGATAAGTTTGTAGTTGAAATCAGGGTCGATTAATTCATCTGTTTTATATGTATAATAGTTTGAAGTGGCGAATGTTCCGTCCTCTTTTTGGAAGTCGGTTGAGGGTTTTAACGGCAGCGAGTCTTTAAGTTCACCTCCTTTCCACATCTGTAATACAACCTTGATGTCCGATGTATCTGCATTTACCGAGTCCGCAAATATTGCCGAAGAATACGGGTCGCCATTGGTGAGGAAAATCCTGTTTACTCTGGCATATTGCGCAGTGTCTTTAATATTCAGCGTGCAGTAAACTGCGTATTGCTCTTTCCATTCTGCCGTTGAGACAAAATCATCCTCACAGGAATATAAGGTGGCAATAATCAGAAATAAAAGGGTAAATTTAATTTTCATAAAATAGTAAATTATGATTTATATAATGACATCCCACAATATAAAAAAGAGGTACCGGCACAAAAATTATTCTCCGATAATTTTTACAAGAACTCTTTTTCTTCGTTTACCGTCAAATTCGCCGTAAAAAATTTGCTCCCAGGGGCCAAAGTCTAACTGTCCGTTTGTAACGGCAACAACCACTTCGCGTCCCATTACGGTCCTTTTGAGGTGTGCATCGGCATTATCTTCAAAGCCGTTGTGCCTGTATTGTGAATAGGGCTTTTCGGGGGCAAGTTTTTCAAGCCACACTTCATAATCGTGATGCAGTCCGCTTTCGTCATCATTGATGAATACGCTTGCCGTTATGTGCATAGCATTAACAAGGCAAAGACCTTCTTTAATACCGCTTTCGGTTATGCAGGCTTGTACTTCGTGCGTTATGTTTACCAGTTGTCTTCTTGTGGGGGTGTTGTACCACAACTCTTTACGATATGATTTCATATTTTTGCTTTTTCTTTTGGGGTTTAAAAGTACAAAAAATATAATTATGCTACCATTTTATTTGAATTTTTGAACCTGTTTTTCCAATAAATCAATATCGGGATTATCTCCGTTTATAATAATTTTCGCTTTCAGGTAAAAAGGCTCCCTCCATTCAAGCTGTGTTTTGATAAATGTTAACAGTTCATCGGGATTTTTACCGGACAAGAGCGGCCTTTTACGTTTTGCCCTTAGCAGGCGATTCATAAGTGATTTGCTTTCCATCGAAAGATAGACTGAAACACCGTTTGAGTTTATTATTTCCATATTATTGAAAAAACAGGGAGTTCCTCCTCCGGTAGCAACCACAATATTATCGGTGCCGAATGTTTCCGAAAGGGTTTCTTTTTCAAGTTTCCTGAATACATTCTCATCATATTTGTCAAAAATATATGGAATGGAAATACGGTATTTGTTTTCTATCATATCATCAAGATCAACAAAACCGTATTCCAGCCTGTCTGCCAGTTTTTTCCCTGTCGTTGTCTTTCCACTCCCCATATATCCGATGAGATAGATTCGCATTTTTGAATTTTTTACAAAACTAAGATAAAATTATGAAGCACAAAATCAAGCCGGAAAACTTTCGGGATGGTATAAAATTTTGGATCCAGGAATATATATTTCATAAAAAATAGATGTTCTGGTTTTGTGTCGGTTTATTTTCTAATTTTGCACGCTATTAATAATTAAATGTACAATGAGATATTTTGCTTATATCGGAATAATACTTTTTCTACTGACCGGATGTGGTGGCGACGACGGAAAAACACTTTCGACCGATCTTGTGAAAAATCCAAAAACGGCATCGGGTAAGGAGGATTTGAGTGATCTGCCTGTTATCACTTTCGATAAGGATGTCCATGATTTTGGAAAAGTAACCCAGGGTGAAAAAGTGACTTATAATTTCAGGTTTACAAATACCGGGAAGAGCGATCTTCTGATTACAAGTGTGAACACGAGTTGTGGATGTACTGCTTCCGAATTTCCAAGAGACCCCATTAAACCGGGTGATGGCGGTATGCTTAGGGTAACGTTCGACAGCGAGGGTAGAAGAGGAGTTCAAAATAAAACCATTACAGTGGTTTCAAACTGCCAACCTGATATAAAAGTTCTTAGAATTAAGGCAATGGTTGTAACACCGAAATAAATAATTAAAATTTAATGATATGACAAATTTAATGAACATCTTGCTTTTTATGCCGCCCGCTGAGGGACAGGAAAGCGGAGGACTTATGAGTTTTCTGCCGCTTGTATTGATAATTCTTGTTTTTTATCTGTTCTTTATTCGTCCTCAAATGAAAAAGACGAAGGAACAGAAAAAGTACAGGGAATCGCTGAAAAAAGGTGACAAAATTGTTACTATCGGAGGTATCCATGGAAAAATAGTTGATGTTAAAGATACAACTTTCACCATTGAGGTTGAAGGGCAGAACAGATTGAAAATAGAGAAGAGTGCTGTTGCAATGGACGCTGCCTCACAGATTGGTCAAGCATAAGTAGCTTAAGTAATGATTTAAACTTCCGATTTATAAAAACCAAAAATAATAGATTTTGAAATTCGATTTAAATGAATTGATTCGGAGTGCCAAAGAGCCGAAAGATGTACATTTCAGGAGTCGGATTTATGTTTTTTTGGTTTGCCTCGGAATTTCGGTTTTGTTGTGGTTTTTGATTGTTTTGTCAAAAAACTACTATGGTACCGTTGAGTATCCGATTGAGTATAAGAACCTGCCGAATGATTTGGTTCTTACGAATACTCCCGACAGTATTTTGTCTTTCAGGGTGACTTCAGGTGGATTTGAACTTGCAATCTTAAAATATTTGACAAGGAAAAGACCTGTTGAAATTGATTTAAGAGATCAGCAGCTTAGAAAGGTTTCGGATAAAAAATATGTTGTCAGGATAAATACTTCCGATTTCTCAAGTGGTATTCTGAATCGTCTGAACCTTTCCGAAAAAATGGTTTCGGTATCACCTGAGACTATCGAGTTGAATTTCGAGTCACTTGCGAGAAAGATGGTGAGGGTAATTCCTGAACTTTCACTTGAATTTGAAAAAATGTATCAGTTGGTTGACAGTGTCAGGGTATCCCCCGACAGTGTTGAGATTGCGGGAAGTATGGACGATATCGGTAAAGTGTCGTCAATTTCAACCGTAAGAAAGAGCGTTACGGGTATTAATAAAGATGTCTCACTGTTTGTTCCGGTTGATAAATCGGAGTTAGGTCCGGGGATAAATGTCTATCCTGATGAAGTTAAGATTGATATTGCCGTTGAAAAATTTACTGAAGCAAGTTTGACAATTCCAATTTCTGCTGTGGAAAACGATACTATGAAAATTAAGACTTTCCCGGAGGAAGTTAAGATAACTTACCTTGTTTCACTTAAGAATTTTAAAAGGGTTGATGCAAATATGTTTCTCGTAGGGGTTGATTTTCATAATGACATTAATTCCGATAAGCTTAAGGTTAAAGTAATAAATTCTCCTGCCTTTGTTAAAATTACAAAGGTAGATCCCGGGAGTGTTGAATATTTGGTATTTAAGAAATGATAAAAGTCGGTCTGACAGGAAATATCGGAAGTGGTAAATCAACGGTTGCGAGAGTTTTTGAAATTCTCGGAATTCCGGTATATCATGCTGATGCTGAGGCAAAAAGGTTTCTGAATAATGAAGATGTTCGGAAATCTCTTTTGAAGGAGTTTGGGAGTGAGATATTTGAGGATAGGGAAATAAACCGGAAAAAGCTTGCCCGGCTGGTTTTTAGTGATAAAAAGGCTCTTGAGTTTCTGAATTCGCTTATACATCCGTTAGTTCGAAAAGATTTTCAAAACTGGTCGGCAGTTCACCCGGAATCTCCCTATATTATACAGGAAGCTGCAATTCTTTTTGAAAGCGGGTTCTATAAAATGTTCGACAAGGTGATAACCGTTACCTCTTCCCCTGAACTGGCTGTTTCCCGGGTGGTTGCCCGCGACGGTGTTTCGGCAGAGGATGTTATTGACAGAATGAGGAACCAATGGAGTAGCGAAAGGAAACAAAAGTCGGCAGATTTTGTTATTTATAATAATGAGTCGGAGCTTGTGATTCCTCAGATTCTGGAAATTCACAACCGGTTGATTTCTTAAAGATATTGTTATGAGTACAAAAACGACACTTTTTTCAAATATCAAAGGTGATCTGTTCGGTGGTATTACGGCAGGAATTGTTGCGTTGCCACTTGCGCTGGCCTTTGGCGAACAAACCGAACTCGGTGCTATTGCCGGACTTTACGGTGCTATTGCTCTCGGAATTATTGCTGCAATCTTCGGAGGTACAAAAACACAGATTAGCGGGCCTACTGCACCGATGACTGTTGTGGCTGCAGTGCTAATAACCGAGGCTATAAGTCAAATGGGAAGCCTTCAGGCTGCTATGCCGGTTATCGTTGCAACATTCGTGCTTGCCGGAATAATGCAGGCATTACTGGGAGTTATGAAACTCGGGAAATATATTAAGTTCATTCCCTATCCTGTAGTGTCCGGATTTATGAGTGGAATAGGAGTTATAATCATCATTACCCAGATATTCCCCTTTATCGGTGCTGAAAGTCCGTCGGGAGGAGCTTTCGGTACAATCTCAAGTATCCGCAAAATACCGGAACTGGTCAACTATTATTCAGTCGGACTATCTGTAGCAACAGTTGCAATCATTTATCTGTTTCCATATCTTACCAAAAAAGTACCCGCCACGCTTGTTGCTCTTTTAATAGTCTCCATTGCAGCCTACTTCCTGATTCCCGGCGGTCTGTTTTTAAAGATTAATTCGGGCGGAGATTTACCGACAGGATTACCGACAATAAACTTTGACTTTTTTAAGGTATTGACAGACTGGAAAGTGCTCATAAGAGTTGCAGAATATGCATCTACCTTGGCCGCCCTGGGCGCAATAGATTCTCTTTTAACTTCTGTTGTTGCCGATAATATCACAAAAACGAAACATAACAGCAACCGTGAACTGATAGGTCAGGGAATTGGAAATATTGCTGCCGGAATAATCGGAGGTTTGCCAGGTGCAGGAGCTACAATGCGTACTGTTATCAACATTAATTCGGGCGGGAAAACACGATTGTCAGGTGTGATTGCCGGATTACTTCTTGCAGCCATATTGCTTGGTCTCGGACAGCTTGTCGGGCACATTCCGAATGCCGTACTTGCCGGAATATTAATAACTGTCGGTATCGGAATCATTGATTATAAGGGGATTAGGCATCTCAGGCATATTCCCCGTCCCGAGGCGGTTATAATGTTCATTGTTCTCGGGTTGACGGTTTTTGTTGATCTTTTAGTGGCTGTTGCGGCAGGTATGGTTCTGTCATCACTTGTGTTTATGATAAAAGCGTCTGAAATTGTTGAGGGAAAAAGCAGCACACAGTCTTTAAAAGATTTTCATAAAGAGGATTTATGGGAGGATGAAAGGGGACTTGTGAATAAACTTGGTGAGAAAGTGTATATTAAGCATATCGAAGGACCTCTTTTCTTTGGAATGGTTTCCGGTTTTCAAAGTCTGCTATTGTCTATTCCTTCAACTGTCAGGATTGTGATAATCAGGATGGATAAAGTGCCCTATGTTGACCAAAGCGGATTGTATGCAATGGAAGAAGCAATTCTGAATCTGAAACAAAGGAATATTGATGTTCTTTTTGTCGGAATTTCGGGGCAACCGAAGGATATGTTTATGAAAATAGGCATTATACCTGAGCTTGTCAGCAAGGAAAAGTGCTTTGAAAATGCCGGTGATCTGGAGAGATATCTCGATACCGGACTTGATGATTAAAATACATTAATTCAACAATTTATAAATTTATTAATTTATGAACATAAAGCAGGCTAAATGTTTTGCAGGTGTTGGCAAGTGATGAGCAAGTTCATAACATTTTAAATCAATATTCTATGAATCAATACAGGGAACTTCAACTTATTTTTGACCACTTTTGACAAATTACCTGAGAAATTGATGGCTACATCAGAGTATCGTGGTTACGTATTGCCAAGTACCAAAGCAATATTACCTGCATAATAATTACTCAAATCTGCCACAAAGTTACCTCCGAAGATATTGACCCCGGAATTCAATGGCTATACAGTTTTAAACGACTTCCGGTTTAAATAGTATTACTATTGTATCCCAACGGCAAACTACATCTTTCATAGGAGTTTCTGCCGTGTTATTTTTGCGGGCAAAAAACTAATATGACAAGAGCAGAGAACAGAGATATGAT
>CAYOZZ010000140.1:0-7568 GCA_964408535.1 uncultured Bacteroidales bacterium
TTAATGGTAAAATCAAACATACTATCCCAGTTAACATCAATGTTTTGAGGATTTTGCAGGTAATCGGAATAAAGCTCAAGCTTTGTGGAAAATTTAATGCCTTTTGTCAGTTCTTTTGAGAAAATAAATCTGAAATAAGCACCGAATTCACTCTTAAGCTTTTCACCATGAACTAAATCACCGGATTCATTTACATAAGCCGGTTCAACGCCAAATGCTCCGGCATCGGCAAGGTCCTGATCGTTAACAATAATCCACCGTGCTGTTATAGGTGAAAGATAGAAAGACATATAATCGTAAGGTCTGTATTCCATTCCAAGACCGAGTGATGTATATGCAGGAGCCAGGAAATTTGATATTTTGATTTTTGTTGAGTCAACACCGTCAGGATAATCATACCCTTCGGCAAATTGGGATTTGAAATTAAATGCTGCTGTATAATACCATTTACTTTCATCACTTGTTTCGATTCCGTAAATAGATGCAAAATCAATTTTATCTTCATTTTTTCTAAATTCGAAATCGCCTGTTTTTGTTTGTCCGTAAGCAAGACCGAGCATATTTTCCCACTTTACCCTGCCTTTTTGGTATCCGGCATAAAAATTAAAATAACCGTTAAAAGTAAGTGAGTTTTCCCCACCTGACGACCAATTGGTGAATGAAGTTTGCGACATCATAAGCGATATGTCGCTGTTTATCTTCCAAGCCGTATCTGCATCCTGAGCTTTTAAAGTAAAAGCACCCAGAACAATAAATGCAATTAATGTGATTTTCTTCATTTTGTTATTTCTTTACTATGTTATATTGATTTATTTTTCCGTAAAAAGATGAACATCCGTTTGCGGGAAAGGAATAGAAATACCTTCCTTGTCAAACTCTTTCTTAACTTTTTCAATTGTATCGAAATGAACTCCCCAGTAATCGGCACCATTAACCCATACTCTTACAGTGAAGTTAACCGAACTGTCAGCCAGTTCACCAACTGCTATAAACGGAGCAGGATCTTTTAATATTCTTGAATCGCCTGCCAAAATACCTTCAAGTACCGATTTTGCCTTGTCAATATCATCGCTGTATCCAATTCCAAATGTGAAATCTACTCGACGTGTAGCCTCTGTTGAAAAATTGGTCATAGGCCCTGTTGAGAGTCCGCCGTTAGGAATGATAACAGTTTTATTGTCAGGGGTTTTAAGAATAGTATTGAAAATCTGTATCTCACTTACAGTTCCCATAAATCCCTGAGCTTCAATGAAATCACCAACCTTAAAAGGTTTGAAAATAAGAAGCATCACTCCTCCTGCAAAATTTTGTAGTGTTCCCGAGAGTGCCATACCTACAGCAAGACCGGCAGCACCAAGAACGGCAATAAAAGAGGTCATCTCAATACCCATCATACCCATCACACTTATTACAAGCATGATTTTAAGAAGTACTGAAGCCATTGATTTTAAGAAAGGGCGTAATGAAGGATCCGTATTTTTCTTTTCCATCATTTTCCCGAGAGAATTCACAATAATTTTAATAATCCATAAACCGATTATTAAAACCACCAAAGCTATCACAATAGTAATACCTTTTGTAACCGCAAGATCATAAATCCATTTTGTAATACCCTCAATGTTAAAGTTTTCCATAATAGTAATTTTTAATTAATTAATGTAAAATTTATGTTCGGATTAATTCGGGCGCAAAGATATATATTTTTTATTGTATTTCGGAACTTTAATAGTGGAATAATGGTTACTTCCCTAAAAATCACTAATTAAAGTAGTTGTTCGGAAAAACATATTACTTTTGCACTATGTTGAATTTTATGTCTCAATATATTTCTGATGAGCATCTTTTCAATCCCGAAGAAAAGGTATTGCTGACTGTTAGTGGCGGGCTTGATTCAATGGTGATGACAGAGTTGTTCCGTCAGTCAGGATATAATTTTGCAGTAGCTCATTGTAATTTTAATCTCAGAGGTAGTGAATCGGACGGGGATGAGAAGTTTGTGGAAAACTATTGCAAAAAACACAACATCCAGCTCTTCGTAAAACATTTTAACACAAAGGAATATGCTGTCAGGAACGGTATTTCAATCCAAATGGCAGCACGCGATTTAAGATATGATTGGTTCGAGGAGTTATGTGATTACGGAGGGTTTGAATGTTATGCAACTGCTCATCACAAGGATGACCAGATAGAGACTTTTTTTATAAATCTTTTACGCGGAACTGGTATTGCCGGACTTCATGGAATACTGCCAAAGCAGGGGAGAGTGATAAGACCTTTGTTGTTTGCTGATCGTAAAGAAATTGAGGAATATGCAAAAAAAATCAATCTTAAATTCAGGGAGGACAGTTCAAACAGTGATGTAAAGTATCTGAGAAACAGTATTCGCCATAAACTGTTACCTGTTTTAAATGAGATAAGTCCGGGTTACAAAAATATACTGACGCAGAATATCGAAAGGTTAAGAGAAACGGAACAAGTTTACGGAAATGAGATAGAAAAACTGAAAAAAGAGATTTCGGTTCGGGAAAATGACCTGATGAAAATTTCCATTCCAAAACTTTTGAATATTGAAAACCGGAAAATTCTGTTATTTGAAATTCTTTCGGAGTATGGGTTTAACGGTTCTCAGGTTGAAGACATTTTCAAATCAGTTGATTCTGTTTCCGGTAAATCGTTTTATTCGGGAACTCATATTTTAATTAAAGACAGAAATGAGTTTATAATTTCCGAAATAAAAAATGAAGGGAAGGTTAATATTAGTATTAATCCTGACACATCTTCTATAACCAAGCCGGTTGGTATTAAAATTGAAACCGTTAAAAAAGATGCTCGGTTTAAATTAAAAAGGGACTCCTCCTTTGCTTATCTTGATAAAAGCAAACTTCAATTTCCTCTGAAATTAAGGAAATGGGAAAAGGGTGATTATTTCTATCCTCTCGGAATGAAAAACAAAAAAAAGCTGAGCGATTTTTTTATTGATGAAAAAGTTTCGGTAATTGAGAAAACGAACAGCTATGTATTGATGTCAGGGGATGATATCGTTTGGGTTATTGGGCGCAGAATAGATGACAGATATAAAGTAACGGAAGAAACAAAAGAAGTTTTATTGCTTGAAATCCGGAAATAAAATATATAAATGTTGTTAAATTTTAATATAGATGTATTGTTATCAATATATATAACTAATTTTGCGTCCTTTTATACAACTATTTATTTCGGTTATTTGTCATTTTTACATTACTTTTTTAACGGAAAAAAGATATGCAGATGAAAAAGAAATTGTACCTCGTAGTTTTGGCTTTTTTGTTTACCGGTGCAGGCTTCGCCCAGATTGAGGAGCCTGTGAAGTGGAACTATTCAAAAAAAGAGCTGGGAAATAATGAGTATGAACTTATTTTTAAAGCCACCATTGATAAAGGATGGCACCTTTATTCGCAAAATATCGGCGATAACGGTCCGATTCCCACATCATTCGTATTTAACAATCTTGACGGTTTTGAATTTACCGATAAAAATATAAAGATTAAAAGGGTTGAATCTTTTGAGCCTGACGGCGACAGCTTATATCAGGTGACTTTTGATGAAACCGAACCCATTGTGGAGTTTGACCCCAATTTTAATATGAAGCTGAAATTTTATGCCGATAATGCGGAATTCAAATCACAAATACGGGTAACCTCACCCGAACCTGTTGTAATAAAAGGGTTCCTTGAGTTTATGTGCTGTGATGACGAGAAATGCCTTCCTCCCGACGAGAGGGATTTTGAATTTTCTCTTCCGGGCACAACAGGTGAAACGGCAGTTGTATCGGCAGGTAGTCAGGAAGAGTTAAAGGCAGTCGATAAGAGTCTGGAATTCAATGCTAACAAGTCAATGTGGGATATTATTATTGAGGCAATAATCTGGGGATTCGTTGCGCTTCTTACTCCCTGCGTCTTTCCGATGATACCGATGACAATTACATTTTTCCTGAAAGGCGGTCAGAATAAAAGGCAGGGAAGAATTCAGGCTTCCGCCTACGGTATTTCAATCGTCTTGTTGTACACATTACCGATTGCAATTATCATACTGATAACATATTTCGTCGGAGGGAAAACAGTCACTGCCGACATTTTTAACTGGCTGAGTACCCACTGGATACCGAATATTCTTTTCTTTCTGATATTTATGATTTTTGCCGCCTCTTTCCTTGGAATGTTCGAGATAGTTCTTCCGAGCTGGATGGTGAGCAAAGCGGATTCGAAGGCTGACAAAGGTGGAATTATCGGGGCGTTCTTTATGGCTCTTACACTTGTACTCGTATCCTTCTCCTGTACCGGTCCTCTTGTGGGAACGGTATTGGTGAAATCGGCGCAGGGGGCTGTTTTCGAGCCTATTTTTGCAATGCTGGCCTTTTCGGTCGCCTTTGCCCTGCCCTTTACCCTGTTCGCCTTTTTCCCCGGATGGCTCAAGCAGATGCCAAAATCCGGTGGCTGGCTTAATTCGGTGAAGGTTGTACTTGGGTTTGTCGAAATCGCTCTCGGACTGAAATTTCTGAGTATTGCCGATCAGACTTACCACTGGGGTATCCTTGACAGGGAAGTTTACCTTGCAATCTGGATTGTGACATTTTTCCTTCTCGGGATGTACTTTCTTGGAAAAATCAAGTTTGCGCACGATTCCGATTATCCCTATTTAAGTGTGCCGCGTCTCGGGCTGGCAATAATAACATTCTCATTTGTTGTTTATCTTATACCGGGAATGTGGGGTGCCCCTCTGAAAGCACTGTCGGGATATCTGCCTCCGCAGCAAACTCACGATTTCGATCTGAACGCAATTATCCGTGATAATCTAAAAACTATCAGCATAACCGATAGCGGTGAAGACCCGACCGAACTTTGTGAGAAACCCAAATACGCCGATTTCCTCCATCTGCCGCATGGTCTTGAAGGATATTTCGATTATGAACAGGGAATGTCCTGTGCAAAGAAACTGAACAAACCTGTTTTTATTGACTTCACGGGTCACGGATGTGTCAACTGCCGTGAAATGGAGGCCAATGTCTGGGCCGACCCGAAAGTCCTGAAAATATTAAGGAATGATTATGTTGTAATTGCCTTGTATGTTGATGATAAAACCAGACTTCCTGAAGATGAGTGGATTACTTCGAAATATGACGGAAAAGTTAAAAAATCCGTCGGTAAGAAAAATGCAGATTTCCAGGTCTCAAGGTTTGAGATGAATGCCCAGCCGTTTTATGTCCTTCTTGATAATAAAGGCGAGCTTCTCGCCACACCGAGAGCCTATGATCTGGATGTTGACGCTTTTGTTGATTTTCTTAAAACGGGCATTAAGGTTTATAAGGAAAGAACAAAAAATTAACATTATTTTAACAAAAAAGGAGGTGCTTTTCAGCCCTCCTTTTTTTTGTCCCTTGATATTTTATCATATTTTTGCGCCGTTATGAAAAATGTAGTTACTCTATCTCTGTTCCTGACTTTTGCAACTTTTCTGAATGCGCAGATGTTCACGGATATCAATGCCGGACTGACAGGAATTTCAAATTCATACGTAGCCTGGGGCGATTATGACAACGATTCCGATCTGGATATTTTAATGTGCGGACAAACAACCTCGGGAACCCCGGTTGCAAAAATTTACAATAATGATAACGGCTCTTTTACAGATATTAATGCCGGATTGACTGGTGTTACCAAAGGAGCAGGTGTATGGGGCGATTATGACAACGACGGCGACCTTGATATTCTGATAACCGGAGAAAATTCCGGCAATAAAACTTTTCTTTACAGAAATGACAATGGAAACTTTACGGAAGTCTCGAATAATTTTGAATATTTCGGCGATTACAGTTTTGCAGTCTGGGGCGATTACGACAATGACGGTGATTTGGATATCTGCATAACAGGAAACTGGAAAACAAAAATTTACAGAAATAACGAGGACCATAGTTTTTCCGATTCCGGAATACCTCTGTTCGATATGAGTGGCGGCAGGGCCGACTGGGCCGACTATGACGGTGACGGTGACCTTGACCTCTTGCTGACGGGCGACACCGGAGGTGGTAAAAAGGCGTACATCTATAAAAATAACGATGGTGATTTTGAAGAAATATTGCTTGAAATTACCGGACTTGGTTCGGGTGCCGTGAAATGGGGCGATTACGACAGCGATGGAGATTTTGATATACTGATAATGGGTTTTGACGATTATATCGAGCAGAGAGCATTCGTTTACAGAAACGACGGAAATAATATCTTTACGAATATTTATGCGGGGCTGGCTCCTGTCGCAATGGGAAGTGCGGCCTGGGGTGATTTCGACAACGACGGCGACCTTGATATTGCATTAACCGGAAAACTTGCCGGTTGCGGCAGCTTTACATCGGCTGTTTACGAAAATGTCGGAAATGACTTTTTTAATCAGGTCAACAATGCAAACCTTTCTGCTGCAGAGCGCAGTTTTGTCTGCTGGGGCGATTTTGATAACGATACCGACCTCGACCTGATTCTTTCGGGAATCAATTCGGGGGGAAGCAGTTTTACTACTGTTTACAGAAATGACGGCTCACTGCCCAATTTTGCACCGGAAACTCCTATGAATCTCTCTTATTCGGCTTCCGGCGGTGAGGTTATCCTGTCGTGGGATAAGGCTACTGATACTCAAACACCTCAGGACGGACTGACATACAATGTTTGTCTCGGAACACAAAGCGGAGTATATGATATCATTTCACCATCGGCAATGAATACCGGTTACAGAAAAGTTCCGGCTTTCGGAAACGCTTCACTTAACAATATGATGAAAATCAAAGGCCTTGTTGAAGGAGATACATATTACTGGACTGTTCAGACTCTTGACAATACCTTTGAAGGTTCTGAATTTGCTTCCGAGCAGAGTTTTACTGTGGTTTACACCGGTGTCAGTCAAATGGAGGAGCAGGCTTTTTCATTGTCTCCCAATCCTTCAACCGGTAAATTTGAAATTAGCAACCTGAAGGTTAATACCGGAAATGCTATTATCAAAATTTATGATAAAACCGGAAAAATTATGAAAAAACTTACCGTTTCAGGTACGGATGGAAATATTGTTGTTGATGCCTCGGAATGGAGTGCCGGTCTTTATTTTGTTACAGTAGTTATTGACCAAAAAGAGACAGCAACCCGGAAAATTATGGTTAAATAGCAGCTAACCCGTAAATTATAAACTTTAATAATAAAAAATTTGACACTTCCTTAAATTAATTTACATTCCTATAAGACTATAAATATTAACAAAACTAAATTAACAGACGTTTATAAACGTTAACCATAATAGTAAGCAACCAAACAAGTATAGCGGTTGTCATTATCATACATTAAACTGTAACAATTATGAAAAAATTTACACTTACCGCAGTATTAGCGTTTTTAATAGTCTCTGTTTTTGCGCAACAGATGAAATATTCAAAAGTAAAGATTTATGCTGATGAGCAGGGACTTGCGCAGCTTGCAAATGATGGAATTGATGTAACTGAAGGTATTTTGAAAAAGGGAGCTTTCCTGGTAACTGACCTTTCGGAGTTTGAAATT
>CAYOZZ010000141.1:0-4101 GCA_964408535.1 uncultured Bacteroidales bacterium
CCGGTTTCAGAGAATCCGGGATGGTGAGTATCCCCCCAAAGGAGTTCCGCACCGTCAATATAACCGGTTTTCATCATTGCCTTTGTTTCAGTGCTATATCCATAACCGTTATATGGCTGCCGTGCAGCGGTCGGTACATACTTTATCATTCTCATTGAAGGAACTGTGTACATAATCATATTTCCGGCTTGTCCTCCAGAGTTCAAAGTGACATATTCATCCTTGAGTTTGTCAGGTGTATAAGTCTTTGCAGCAGCAAGAACGTCGTCAGCATTAAGTCCCCGGCGCTTGACAACATCACCGAATGACTCTTTACCACGCGGGGCACCGATTTTTTCTTCGCCACCGCCTTTTTTACCTTTATCACCGCAACCTGTTGTAAATACCATTGCAAAACCAAACAGTAAAGCAATTAACAGGTAGCTTGATATCTTTATATTTAATTTTTTCATTTTCATTATATATTAAATTTTTAAATATTTATAAACTACTGTTAAATACTATTGTTTTCCGAGTTTTTCAGATAACAGTTTTTTAGCTCTCAGTCCAACATCAGCAGCTTTTACCTGATATTGCCAGTACTGTTCAGCCCACAGGAAAGCATCTTTCCACTTACCCTCTTTAGCATACTTTTCGTAGTTTGCTTTTGGAGTCTGAGCTGCATTTAACTGGTCAACTGCATCTTCAACAAGTGCTTTAACATAAGGATAATCCTGGTAATTGTT
Source organism: uncultured Bacteroidales bacterium (assembly GCA_964408535.1). Classification (GTDB taxonomy): domain Bacteria; phylum Bacteroidota; class Bacteroidia; order Bacteroidales; family JAADJA01; genus JAADJA01. The sequence goes on from CAYOZZ010000141.1 coordinate 726, forward strand.
GTCTTTCAACCACTGAACTACGCCGTTGATAATATCCTGTGTCTGTTGAATAACTACAAGTTTATCCTCATAATTTTTCTTATATCCTTCGAGTTCCTCTTTTGTAAGAACAAGCTCTTCCTGCTTAACTTCCTTATATCCTTTAGGTTTCACAAGAAGGATTCCTTCCATCTCAAGGTGGAGAGCAGAGCAGAATTCAGTACAATAATACGGGAATACTCCGGGACGGTCGGCTGTGAAAGTCAGTGAGGCGGTTTTTCCAGGCTCAAAACTTCCGTGTTTGCCGTAAGTGTCGATTGTGAATCCGTGAGTTTCATCTTCTGCACGCTCAAGGTTCGTAAGGTGGAAAGTAACAATGTCGCCTTCATTAACCTCAACAATCTCTGGAACAATATGAGAACGAATCAAAGTACCGAAAACGTGTACCCGGTTTCCTTCGCGTTCAACTTTTTCCTGTCCTGCAACTGTTTTAAACTGTGATATCTCGCCTGTTCTTGTATTTGTTCCGAGTTTGTAGCGGATAATCGGTTTAATGGTTGTCCTGAGTACAGCTACAGAACCGTAAACATTAGCCTGCGGAATACTCATTGTATATATGTCAACCATATCATCGGAAGAAATATCAATAAGATGCTGATAACTTGGTCTAACAGGTCCGATGTTTGCAAAGTTATCATAAAGCCCTTCTTTATCAACAACCGTAAGATAGTTTGAATGCGGCTCAGCTGATAAACCCTGTGGAACCATTAATTGTCCGGGTTTGAATGATAATTTAATTTCACCTTCTTTTTTCAGACTTTCATAATTCCAGCGAACAACTTTTTTGTCGTTAAACAATGAAGCATAAACAACATCAGGTCTGTATTCAAAAGCAATGTCAACAACACCGTTTCCGAGTTTCATTGTGCCATGCTGAACACCGGCTGCATCAATGATTGGAATACCACCGGCTGCCTTGTCTGTAACGTAAGTTTTGTTTGCCATAGCATTCTTAACTTTTGCAAAGTCAAATACAAAAGCTTCGTCACCTGCAGTAATGAAATATTTCCCGTCGGGAGTAACTTTTACCTTTGAAGCGTGAGCCGGAATTTCAATCATTGCCACAGCATTAGCACCAATAGCATCAAGATATGAAACGACTTTAAAGCTGTTGACTTTTGTCATTTTCAAACCTGCAAGCTTGTTATAATCAACAACATAGATGTAATGATGGTCGGCTTTATCGGCAACACCGACAAGATAACCGTCACTACCTTTGCGGCCTGCATCAAAATAGTCCATTGTGAATGGTGGAAGTTCGAGAGTGAAAGATTCCTCTTTAATCATACGGCCGATGTGGTGTCCTGAGGCTGTTGCTTCCTGTGGGTCGGTAAACTTCCAGAATGTAATCCCCGATTTGAATTTTGTGTCGAATTCATTTGCAATGTCTGCAGCTTGTCCGTCCCATGGTGCAGGATACTGGCTTGACTGAATAACATATTCAGTATTCTGAGTTACTGCAACACCGGGAAAGCAGTTTACAAACAATGGATGAGCCAACACCTGTTTTGTTTCAAAATCGTCAAGTCCCAACAGAGCAATTCTTGAGTTGGCACCATCTGAATAAAACAGATATTTTCCGTTGTAAAGTCCGTTTGATTCGGAAAAAGCCGGATAGCGCATATCCCCATAGCTTTCAATCCGGTCATCAAGAGATCCTTTTTTGATCATTAATGAACTTTCATCGTCATATCCGTATCCCTGCCACGGTTCCGGTGAGAACACACCGACATACTTGTAAATACGCATTGACGGAATACCATAAACAACCATAGTTCCTGAATTTCCTGTTCCCAGGAATGCAAAATATTCATCCCGCCCTCCACGCGGCATGAAAGTTTTTGCGGCTGCAAGCACATCGGCATCATTTAAGCCACGTGCCTTTTTTACATCATTGAGTGTTTGCTGGCCTGAAACAGGCTGAAATAACGATGTCATCAACATCATCGCAACACCCAACACAATAAAGCGTTTTGTTAACCTCATAATTGTGAATTTAAATTAAACTGTTATTTAAATTAATTGTATAAATATTGATTTCAATTTGTGAATGTTTTGTTTGTTCCTCCACTTCCATTTAAGTAATATTGTACCTGAATAAGGATACATTTATCTTGTGTTCAAAGATACACAAAATTTAAATATGCAATAAAAAAAATATCAGTTTGCGAAATTTGTTTTTAAATATAATATCATATATTTTGTTTACTTCTCAAGTATTCAATAACTTATTATATGTTAAAAGGTGTTAAAAAATTGTTAAAAAATTGTAAAGTTTTGTAAAAATTCCTGATAATTGTCCACTGAAATTCCACATAAAGCGACTTCTTTTTTTAAACATTATATAATTGCACCGGTTAATTTTATGAACTTTTATTGAAAACTAAATTAAAAAATAGCATTATGCAAACAATATTAGGTGCAGGTGGTGTGATTGGAGCAGAGTTGGCGAAGGCTCTCAGTGAATATACCCGGGAAATAAGATTGGTAAGCAGAAATCCGGTTAAAGTTAACGCTACTGATGAACTTTTTAAGGCAAATCTTTTGAATGCGGATGATGTACGGAAAGCTGTTGAGGGCTCTTCCGTAGTTTATGTTACTGTCGGATTTCAATACAATGTAAAAGTCTGGTCGGAGAGCTGGCCGGTTCTTATGAGGAACGTTATTGATGCCTGTAAGGAGTCTGAAAGTAAACTTGTCTTTTTTGATAATGTTTATATGTATGATTCTGATTATCTAAACGGAATGACGGAAGAAACTCCAGTTAATCCGCAAAGTAAGAAAGGGAGTGTGAGAGCTGAAACAGCAAAGATGATACTTGACGAGATTGATGCAGGTACCCTTACTGCTTTGATTGCAAGATCCGCCGATTTTTACGGACCGTATATAAAGGGCAGGAGTATGCTGACAGAATCTGTTTTTAAACCTCTCAGTAACGGTAAGAAAGCAAATTGGTTAAGTTCCGTAAACTTCAAACACTCTTTCACTTATACACCTGATGCCGGGAAAGCAACTGCACTGCTTGGGAATACAGAAGACGCATATAATCAGGTATGGCATCTGCCGACTGCTTCAGATCCACCTACCGGAAAGGAATGGATTGAGCTAATTGCAAAAGAACTCGGTGTTAGGCATAGATATACTGTTGCTCCGAAATTTATTGTAAAGATTATTGGTCTGTTTGTTCCTATTATGAAAGAGATGGTTGAAATGATATATCAATATGACCGAGACTATGTTTTCGACAGCAGTAAGTTTGAAAAACGGTTTGATTTTAAACCTACATCCTGGGTTGACGGGGTAAGGGAAATAATGGAGACTGAGTTTAAGGGCAATG
>CAYOZZ010000142.1:0-5139 GCA_964408535.1 uncultured Bacteroidales bacterium
AAACTTCAGGGTGTTGATGAAGCACCGCAGATGTCAACGGTTTCCGAAGGAATAGAATTTGCAATCAACAGTCTTCCATTATCCGACGAGGATGTAACAATTCCTGTAAAATTTGATGTAGGGATTGACGGAATTTATACAATAGAAGCGGCCGAAACCGCTAATCTTGAGGATATGTATATTTATCTGAAAGATCTGCAGGAAGAAGTTATCATCAATCTTAATGAGCAGCAGAATTACAGCTTCTTCAGTACGGTTGATGATGATCCGGCAAGGTTTGAGATACTTTTCAAAAGTTCACCGCTCGGTATCGGCAGTTATGATATTACAGGAAACATCAGGATATACTCCGACAGAAATGTTGTTTATCTTGTAAGCAATGATGACCTCTCCGGTATTTTAAAGATTTATGATATGAGCGGCAAAACCGTTTACAGCGATGATTTGATGGGCTTGTCGGCGTATGAAGTTAAGTTAAATGTAGAAAAAGGGTTTTACATTGTAAAACTGTTCACAGATGACAAAATATTATCTGAAAAAGTAGTGATTTTTAATTAAACAATTCTGAGATTGTTGCAGGCCGGTGTTTCTCAATAGCAAACATCGGTCTGTTTTTTTTAATTACCTTTACAAACTTTAATTTATTTGTATATCATCAAGTAACACAAACACTAACCATATGAAAAGCAAATATTTACCATTTTTATTAATCTTATTTACAGTATCAGGTTTTCAAAAAGTCATCTCCCAAACGGCATCCATAGAAAACGTGGAAGCAAATCCGGGAGAAGCAGTGTTGGTGCCGATTGATTTTGCCGGAATGACAAACCTTGGCGCAATAACCCTTTTTGTGCACTTTGACACCACAGTACTGACTTATACAGGTATAACCAATCTGTGCCCTGAAGGAAACGGGACAATCTCATACTTCGACCCGGAAAACTCCAGAGTAGGCTTTTCCTGGATAGCACCCGGTATGAGCGGTGTTGATTTTCCTGATGGCAAATATTTGGATATGATGTTCCAGTTCCACGGCGGTTATACGGAATTGATATTCCCCGAAGATTGTGAATTCGCTACGTTTGAAGGTACAATATTGCAAACTGATTACATTAACGGCAGCGTGTCAGCACCATCTGTAACATTTAACATAAAAGTTTTCCTTGAAGGTGCTTACGAACCCGGTTCGGGAGGAGAAATGTCAACAGTTCTGAATGCAGAAGGTTTGCTTCCCGGCATACAGCCTTTTGCTCCGGCACTGCCATATTTCGGAAATAATGAGCCCGTGTGGCTCTATAATGGAGACGAATCAGTTGCTATAGCACCGGCTGATGCTGTTGACTGGATACTTGTAGAGCTTCGCGACGCTCCAACTGCTCAGGAAGCTACCTCATCAACAATTGTTGCAAGAAAGCCTTGTTTTCTTTTAAAAGACGGTTCGGTCGTTGATTTGAACGGAAACACCCCTGTCATTTTTTATGCTTCATTCAACCAGGGTGCATTTGTGGTAATATGGCACAGAAATCATCTCGGAATAATGAGCTCAAATGCTGTTCCTGGCCTTGGCGGCACTTATGTTTATGACTTTACTACAGGTGCAGATAAAATAGCAGGAGGAGATGCAGGATACAAAGAACTTGAAACCGGAATATGGGGAATGGCTGCAGGAGACATCAATGCAGACAAAAGCACAGACATTGATGATAAAGCGACAGGCTGGTCGGCTGAAGCAGGAGTTTGCGGGTATTACGGTTCTGATATCAATCTCGACGGGCAGACAGACAATCCCGATAAAAATGAGATACTTATTTCAAATTTCGGAAAGCAAAGCGGAGTACCGGACTGACCTTTTTTATAATTTAACAGGTCTTAACGGTATCAGTTTTTACACTTTGCGTTTATCATCATTAAGTTGTCAGGAGTAGCCATAGCTACCTCAAAATTAGCCATAATTTTTAATGTTTTAAACCCAAATAAAACTTCCCGTCAGCGGATGCTTATATTTTCAACACACATTGCAAGGCAATGTTTGCCGGAGGCTGAATATCTCCGGGTCTTCCCATATATTCCTCATTAAAAATATTATTAAGTATAAGAGAAACTTTTAATGCTTCTAATATCCTGTACGAGGCCCGCAAATCGAGTACAAAATGGCCTTTGTTGTTCTTCTCGCGGTATTCCTTCAATCCCGGGAATATCTCCTGCCCGAGGATTTTTTCTTCAAAAGCCTCATCAATGCGCTCCATAAAGCTGTTGTAAATAAAACTAATTCCGAAAGTAAACCTTTTTAACGACAACTCCATACTTCCCTTAACAGAGTGCCTGTATCTGTATTTCAGAATCCTATTTTCCAAAGTATCTGAGCTGAGGTCAACCGGGTTCATATAAGTATATCCGGCAAAGAAAGTAACCGGATACTTCCCGAAAGTTCCTGTTCCCGTTATATCAAATTCAACACCGTTTATTCTGGCATATCCGACATTTAACGATTTAAAACCGAGGTCGTCAAGCGTGGGTATTTGTGTTGAGTCTTCAAGCCAAATCCCGAAAGTATATTCAATCATATCCTCATACTCGGTCCAGAAACCGGCCACATCGGCAAACCCCTTCCAGCTACCGATTTTAAACCCCTGTTTTACACCCACTTCCGCACTCCATCCCGATTCGGGTTTAAGGCCCGGATTTGGAAAGATATTCAGGCTGCCAAGGCTTGTAGCCGTGTATTTTTCTGCTATTGAGGGATATCTGTACCCCTGTCCGAACGAGGCCCGGAGAAATGTGTATGATGCAGCCCTGAAATTCAGTCCTGCACGCATTACCGGTGCCGACTCCTTATCAGTATCATCAAGTGAATATGTTTCCCAGCGCAAACCGAGGGAAGCGGAAAATCTTTTCAGAAAACTGTAATCGAACTGTGTGAAAACCGCCATATTCGAGTTTGTATGATCACCGTAAAGATTGGCATTTGTAACTCCGTAAAGTCCCGTCATCCCAATGGTCCAGTTTAGTTTACCTTTAAAAGTTTTATGATACCTGTATTCACCATAATACAGGTCGGAGCCGTTATCTTTATCCGGATTTTCCCGAAAGCGGTTGTCAACGTGATAAAACCTTGTGTGCAGACTGTGCCTGCCGTCTCTTTTGTCGTAATAATCAATCCAGGGGTCGGCATTAAACCTGAAACCCCGTGTAGGAGTAATTCCGGCAGGATTTTGTAAAAAAGCACCGGAGTCGGCATCCTGCCAGATAAAAAAGTCGGAACTTTTTTGCCATTGTATGTTAGTACTTAGTCCGCAAGACAATCCTTCAACCTTTTCCGGCCTGTACCGGACCTTAATATTCGCTCTTGCTCTCCTCTCATAATTTTCCTCCCTGTATCCCTGATCGGAAAAAAGATTCATTCCTGTCACGAGATCAAACCTGCCGAGTTTTCTGGAGTCGGAAAAACTTGCGCCGGAAAAAAGAGGAGAAGAATCCCACCACCAGGCTGTCTCTTTTCTTCTCGGTTTGGCATACACACCACCGAAAACAATTGCTTTTGTTTCGGGTTCGATGTCGGGCCAGGCAGTGCGGATATTTATCACACCATTGAGGGCAGACGAACCGTAAAGAGCTGAAGATGCGCCTTTGAGGATTTCAATCTGTTCTATATTTTCAACCGGCAGAAAATTCCATTTTACCTCACCCACATCGGCTGTCAGTACGGGCAAATCATCAACAAGAACAAGCACACGGCTTCCGGCACCATAGCTGTATCCGCCACCTCCTCTGATGCTCGGCTGGTCTCCAAGTACATCAACTCCGGGCATTTTGGTAACGGCACTTTCAATATTTACGGTATTCGTACTCTCTATAAATTCAGGTTTAATTATTTCCATCGAAACCGTAACATCCGAGAGCCTTTGCTCAAACTTTCCGGCTGAAACAACAACGGTCTTCAGATCAATTGTCTTCAAAGTCATCTTAACATTAACCTTAATTTCCCGACTTGAAATTACTGTAATATCCTTTGTTACGGTTTCATATCCGACGTACCTGAAAACGATTTTATAGTTACCGGGACTAAGTTTTAATGAATAATTACCGTTAACGTCGGTTGAAACGCCCGTTGTACTGTCAACCGAAACATTAACTCCAATCAGGGTTTCTCCGGTAGATGAATCTTTAACAACACCTGAAACTACGCCGGATTCCTGCGAAATTCCGGCATTTGTCATAAGAAGAATTGAATAAAAAATGAGCAGATACCTTATCATCCAACATGATTTTACGGAAACAAACCGAATTATCTGTATCTATCATTCGGTTTTAATAATCTTTCCGGTATAACTGTTTTGCAAACTACTTATAGTATAGAAATATAGGCCTGGTTTAAGGCCGGTTCCGTCATAAAGAAAATGATTTTCACCGGTTTTTGAAAATTTATCCGCCTTAAAAATTGAGTTCCCTACAATATCAAAAAGTTCAAAATTTATGATTCCCTGATTCCGGACACTATATATAACATCAAGTTTTGTGGTAAAAGGGTTCGGAACCGCACCCCTGACTGTTAATGAACTGCTTTCGAATTCATCAATACCGATTTCACCTACTACATTAAGTGTCAACGAAGTAGAATCGGTAACGGTCCCAACGTAAACCGGCGTACCGAAAACGAGGGCATAAACATCAATTGTTATCTTTAACGGATAAAAACCCGTATCGGACGGTGTACCTGCCAGATTGACACAGTAGTAAACCTGAGGTAAATATATACTGTCTTCTGCATTTGTTGCCCAGGTAATACCGTCAGGCAAATTCCCAACTTCCGCTATTTTAACATGATCCAAAGTTATGGTTGTACCTGAAGCACTGTCCAAGACATATTCCAGAGGAACAAGGATTGTAAAATCCTGATCATACATCTGGTTAACTTCGGCATCAGGAAGAACCTCCGGACATATCTGACCGTTATTTTCAGGATCGGGACAGGAAATGGAATCTCCGGGAGTGCATTGTGCATAAGACACTTCGATACTGAAAATTCCAACTACTAACGAAAGGAATAAAATGTAAAATGTTTTCATATCAGACTTTTTGAAATGATTATTTTGTTGAGAAAGCAAAAATACAATTTCCATTTGATAATGTCAACTTTTA
>CAYOZZ010000143.1:0-21298 GCA_964408535.1 uncultured Bacteroidales bacterium
AAGATTATTAACCACATTACTGCTTCTGCAAAACGAATATTTATTTATTCAATATGTGTCATTTGAAAATTTGATAGAGAAATCGAAAAAAGAGTATTATCAAGCATTAATGGAAGGACAAAAAAACAGAAATAAAGAAAATGAAAACATTTCAAAATGGACTTTATTTTTTCTTGATAAATTGAATAAGTTAACACAAAAACTCGATGCTAAATACGATGTATTTAAATCAAAAGGCGGGTATTTAAATGAAAGACAAAAAAATCTAAAAGAATATTTAAAGAAAAACCAACCTTTAAAAATATCGGACTTTGCAAAAGCATTCGGCGAAATCAACATAAATACAATAAAAAAGGACTTGCAATATATGAAACGGGAGAAAGTGATAAAAACCATAGGGAAAGGTAAGGGAACTGTTTATGTAATAAGTGATAATGAATAACGAACGTTCAACAATGTATATAAAGTATTGGGCAATAAATAGTTAGATGGCATTTTTGAATATAAAAAAACGGTACAGTAAATTGAAAAGGCGGAGCAATAAAACGCCCAACGCCTCATATACGTAACGTTACAATTAAAACAATAAAACACAAAAATTACAATAATGAAAATTAGAACATTAATCGTTTTAAGCCTGATTGGAATTTCTCAAATATCATACAGTCAGAAATCGACATTTATTGGATTTGAGGGAGCAATTACAAGTGACATTTATGAAATAATTGACCCTTGTAATATTATTCAAAATACGCCCTTAATAACTAATTCCTGGGGATTTACAATCGGCCGGGAAATAGACAAAAACTTTTTAGTTGAAACAGGAATAATAAGAAAATACTACGCCGAAGGATATGCATTTACCAAGTATCCTGATGTAGGATCAACAAGCAATGCATACAACTCATGGCAAATACCTGTTCGTTTAAAAGCTAAACTGAACCTTGTTAATAATAAATTCTTTCTAACCACAACTATTGGTTATCATTTAGGTATTAACACCGAATATGGATATGGAGGGGGATCGGGTGGATTTGGACATATCAATGGACAGGATACAATACCAAATTCTTCCTATACAATTAATGACTCAATAGCTAAAACATTTTCATTATTAGAGCCGGGAATAGGATTAGAGGTTATTGCATTTAAGGGTTTTCACATTTATCTTTCATCGAGCTACTATATTGGAATGAATAACGTTTATCAATTGGACTTAAAAGTTGAAGATGAAGTTTGCAGTACAGAAAATGCCGTAGCTCTGAGTAAAGGAACCTATTGGAATATCGCTTTTGGAATAAAATATACAATAAGTAATTTATGGAGAAGAAAAGAATAACGGCTTGTAATAAACAGCTTTCAAACGGCACGTAGTACCCTCCCGATTAACTATCCGGATTGAACTAAATCACGATCCTGTGTTCCGATAGGCACCGGAATTCAATAGTATTCCCATTGCGGCGTAGTTCAACTCAATTGTATTGATAATCACCTCATTATTCCTTCTCCGAAACAATCGTTTTTTAATTCTTTTTTCGTATCTTTGCTGTTTTGTAAGGTGACGATTAATACAATTCTTAAACGTTTAAAGAAACTAAAGATAGCATATTTTGAAGAAACTATTTACTGAATATATACAAATAATTTATACCCTAATAATCATATTTGCTTTAGTACGATTATCAGAGGTGTTTTATATCTGGTTTGAGTATAACAAGTCTTTTTCAATAGATTTGTTATTTGGTAGAAGTATTAATTTTGATTCTTTATTTCTGATTAATTTAGGTTATATTTTGTTATTACCAATAATGGTTATTGGATTCTTTCATAAAAAAACCGCAATGTATCTGATAAGAATATTTGCAAGCCTAATCATTTTGATACATTTGATTTTAACATCATATTTTATAATAAGTTGGGATATTTTGAATATTTCTGTTCTTGAATTTTCTTTTAAAGAATTGTCAAAAATTGTTTTATTTGAATTTTCATTACAAAACTTAAGTATTTGGATTGGTTTTCTTACAATAGGAATTAGTTCTATTTATCTGTTTTTTAAGCTTATTCCAAATTTAAAACTAAACAAAAAAGTTAATATATCTTTGGCGTTTTTATTTGTATTGTTCGGTGTTGTAGCACTAATAAACAGAAAACATACTTTTAAGTCAATTAAATACTTTGATAACAATTATCAATATTTATTAGGAAATTCAAAAGAAGTTTTTTTTATTAAAAGTATTGAATTTTCAAATTCTAAAACAAACTTTAATATTAAAGAAGTTAAAAATGCCACTCAAAATTATCAGAGTGCTAATCCCCATTTTAAATATTGTAAAGAAGAATATCCTTTTATTCATAATGAACCATACAGCAATGTTTTAGGTAAGTATTTTGTAAAAGACACTATTCCGCCAAATATAGTAATAATAATTTCAGAAAGTTTGTCTTCTTCCTTTTCTGGAAAGAATAATTGTATAAAAGGGAGTTTAACTCCTTTTATTGATAGCTTGTCTTCACATAGTTTGTATTGGGAAAATTTTCTTTCAAATGCAGAACGTTCTTATGGGGTATTGCCAAATGTTTTATCCTCATTACCCTCTGGTATCGGGAATAGGGGTTTTATAAATATGGATATTGAATATTCCGATTTTAGAAAATACCCATCACATTCAAGTATCATTGAGTTATTAAAAAGGAATGGTTATACAACCAGCTATTTTTATGGAGGGTGGGGATATTTTGATAATGTTGGATATTTTATAAAAGAAAATAAAATAGATAATTTTATCAGTGAAGATGATTTTGACAACTCTATTTACCAAAAACCTGATGGCGAAATGGTATGGGGTTATAATGATAAAGATTTATTTTCACAATCTTTCAAAATTATTGATGAAAAGAATATAGCCCAGCCTTTTCTTAATATTTACCAAACATTAAGTTTACATAGTCCTTTTAATCTTTCTGAGAAAAAATACTACTCTGAAAAATTCCTTACCGAATGGATTGAACAATTGGGTTTAAATCCAAAGAACTTAGAAAAAATACCCAAAAATATTTTATCTTCAATTATATTTTCTGATGATGCTCTACGTTACTATTTTAATTTAGTAAAAAAAAGGAAGGAATTTTCAAATACAATATTCATTATCACAGGAGACCATAGCCTTGATATTAGTCTTTGTAATAATGCTTTTGCAAAATATAGAGTTCCTTTAATTATTTATTCAGAATTACTAACTTCTCCTGCAGTATTTAAAGGTGTTTGCTCTCATATTGATATATTGCCTTCAATTATTGCACTTTTACAAAATAATTTTGGTCTAAATTTTAGTAATTCAAAACATTGGATCGGTCAAGGATTAGATACAAGCAGATTTTTTAATGCAGAAAGAAATATACCATTAGTGATAAATAGTAAGTTTTTACCTCAATATATTTCAGGAAGTAACGTTATTTATAAAAATGACGTTTATAGATTTGACTCTCTTTTCAATATCCATAATGAATCAATAAGAAAAGAAAAAGATTTAGTGGAAAAAATATTTAAAGATTACCTATTATTAAATAATTATGTTTGTACAGAAGATAAAATATGGATAAAAGAAAAAACAATGTATAATAAATAGCCTTCAAACGGCACGTAGTTCCCTCCCGAAATTAACTAGCCGGATTGAATTAAATCCCGATCCTATGTTCCGATAGGCATCGGAATTCAATAGAGTTTAGCGAGGGATGAGTAAGGATTTACGGGAACCCGAATTATGCTATTGCATAAGGAGGGTTAAAGCCCGAGTAAAACTTTTCCCTCTTCGCTTACCATATCCGGTGACCAGGGCGGATCGAAAACGAGCTTAACGTCAACCTCAAAATCAGGAAATTTACCCTTTATCGCTTCCTGAACATTCAATACAATGGCATCGCCGATTGGACATGCCGGAGTTGAAAGTGTCATCTCAATATTGACAGTCTTTTCACCGTCATATTCAACTTTATAAATAAGTCCCATATCAACAATATTGACCTCGACTTCCGGGTCAATTACAAACTTCAGGATGTTCCAGATTTGTGATTCAATTGATTTTATCTCTTCAGGTGTTTTCATTTTCAATATGTGATTTGTGAAATACAATTTTAAATACATTTATATTATACAAAACGGCGGTTATCAACAACAGTACCGCTCCGGTTTCAAAGATTATTTCGGAACCTGCAATGATACCCGCAATAAACACAGGTATTGAGGCAATATAAAAATATAACTGAATATCAGCAATTTTTTCCGAATAAAGGTCCTTTGGCAAAGGTGTTTTTGTTTTTCCCACAAAACTTTTATATTTAACAAGCCAGATGATAAACGGAATAGTCTTGTATGTCTGGCCTAATATTATCGAGGTTATGAAAAAGAAAATTATCGAAAATCCGTAAAGCATTATTATTTTCCAGAGGATTTCCGGTTTGAAATTCAATCCGCTGACGGATGCCGTTATACCGAGAATAACAGGCAGCAACATTGCCAGTACTGCTATCATTGTATGTTTCATTCCTACGTCAAGGTTTTTGCGAAGTCTTTTTTTATACGACTCTCCGACATAAGAGACAAAGAAAATTATTCCCGTGGCAATCAAAAGACCCCATACCGGCAGCATAACGGTTCCGTGTAAAAACAGCCAGTCAAGTTCAAGGAGCAGCAATCCGGCATTAACAAAGTAGAAGGCAAACTTCAGTTTATTTTCGTTCATCTGATGCGATACGAGGAACATGGGGATGAGGGTTGCCGCAGCCCCCATTACCAGCAATAAAAACCAACCTGCCATTCCCATATGAGCGTGCATCTTCAGATAGAGCAGATGCGACTGACTGAAAAAGTTGAATTTATAATTGAGAGCAATCAGCAGCGCCAGAAAAGCCGTCAGTCCGAGCCAGTAGGTTGCGGTTGTTATGAAATGCGAAAGAAAGGTCTTTTTCGTTGCACGTCTTGTTGATGCCACAATATTAAACAAAAACATCATCAGTGCAATGAAAGTCAGACTTGCTGAATATACGAGCAAGGTTGAAAATTCATTGTTCCAGAAAGTATAGACCATCATCACCACTCCGGCACCGAAAGTCCAGAAAGTAGCTTTTGCAAGACGTTCGCTGTACAGAGCAGTCTCAAAAATGACTGGAATCAATTGATAGAGTGCTCCGAAAATAATCATTGTTCCCCAACCGAGCACTGCTGCATGAGTTACAGCGAGGAGGTGAGGTTCAAAAAAATAACCTGTAAAAGAGCTTGCCGAGAGCAGCATCAACACAACAACAACAAGAAATGATATTGATGCAAAAATGAAGTGTGGAACCACTACTCCCGGCGACGGTGCATTATCTGTTGCTAATCCCTGCATTGTTTTCCGGCTTAATAGGTTTATTTGTAAATTAAAAGTTTGACACTGTTTTCATCCTCTTTCCGGTGCAGGATATTCAGCCCGCGTTTTTTGAGTTCCGGCAGCAGATATTGCGGAATCCTCTGGTGATGCACGAACAGGCCGTATCCTTCAGGCAGTTTTTCCGTTTCTATCAGTATGTTCATCATCGGTTCGGGCATCTCAAGTCCTCTCACATCAATGGTTATAAGCTTGTCTCCGAAAGATTTTAATTTTTGCTCAAACGGTGATTCTTCAACCTCATCAACCTTAGGGAGTTCATCAACCGTTTTTACTTCGCCCGACCTCCAGAAATATGTACGCACATCCCTTTCCTCGGGACGTTCGGTGAGCGACTCGTAACCCCTCTCTTTCAGTACATTGATGAGCGGTATCGGTTCAAACACATTAATTACCTCAAGCACGCTGTCGTCGGGCATATCTTTTAATATTCCCATTATTCTTTTGAAAGGGTCTTCACCTCTTTCAATGTCGGGACGCACATCGAGCGAGACGAGCTTTCTTTTACTTATTTCTTCCATTTTATTTGTTATGTTTGAATTGTTAATTTCAGATTCTTTTGAACTTAAATCAACTTCAAAGCCGATAGTTTTAAGTCTGTTTAAAAATTCCTCCACGGTTGCACCGCCTATTCTGGCAGCTTCGGCAACATTTACCCTTGGGGCAAGAAGTTTTCGGAGGACGGGGTTTTTCAGCTTGCTGAAATGTTTGTTTATCGAGGCTATTACTTCAATAGCTTCGGGATTCTCATTAATGAGTTTCGATATTTTTGTTTGCGCATTTACTATCATATCACCTCTTATTTAGAATGATTCTAAGTAGGCCGCAAAATTACTTATTTTAATTATATAGTCAAGTATTTTATATGTTTTTATTAAAAGATTTTTTTTAACCGTAAAAACGGTATAATTTGTATTCTGTAAAAAGATTACATTACTTTTGTGTCAAAAACTAAGAAAATGTATTCTGGAAAGAAAACAGGTCTTTTTTTCGGCTCTTTTAATCCGGTTCATATCGGTCATTTGATAATTGCCAACTGGTTTGTCGAATATACTGATCTTGAGCGGATTTGGTTTGTTGTTTCTCCCCAGAATCCGTTTAAGGAGAGGAAGTCGTTGCTTGCCGACCATCACCGGTTAGCTCTTGTACGGACTGCCATTGAGGATGACCTTAGGTTCTGGGTAACCGATATTGAATTCGGTATGCCGAAACCCTCATATACCATTGATACTCTCACCTATCTCGAAGAAAAATATCCGGAAAACGAATTTGTACTCATAGCCGGTTCCGATCAGTTACCCAATTTTGACAAATGGAAGAATGCCGGCCGCATTCTTGAGCTTTACAAGATGTATATATATGCGCGTCCGGGATACAGCGATAGTAAATTTGACGACCACCCCTCCGTTAAAATATTTTTCACCCCTTTGATGGAAATATCTTCAACCTTCATCCGTAAATCAATAAAAGAAGGCAAAGATATGCGCTATATGCTTCCTCCGAAAGTTTGGGAGTATATTCGAGAAATGCACTTTTATGAAAAGTGATTTTGTCACAAAAATGAAAATCTTCTACTCCGTCTCGGGCTTTAAAACACCGGAAACATAGTGGTCTAAAGTAATGTATCTGCCTGCAGCCTCTTTTACCTGTTCGGATGTTACAGCATTTACAGCCTTATTATATTCATCAACGGGAATGATTTTAGAGCCGAGAAATGTAACATTGTCGAGTTTGCCGAGCCAGTAACTGTTTTCCCTGACTGCCGACTCTCTTTCACGAATAAATGTCTCTTTTGCCTTGTTCAGAACTTTGTCGCCGGGACCGTTATTTTGTATCTTTTTGATTTCATCAAAAGTGGCATTCACCAGCTTATCAACATTCTCGGGTGCGCAGCCGAAGGCAATTGTCAACGAGTAGTTTTCACGCGGGTACTTTTGATAGTTTTTCTGTACCCAGACACCGTAAGTCCCGCTCTCCTCTTCGCGAAGCTTCTCACGAAGATTTATGCTCAATGTCTTTTCGAGAGTGTTGAAAATGAGATTATTCTCAAAGTTGTATTTATAATCTCCTTTCATTGATATAACCACCATACTTTGGGGTTCTTTCCCTTTGTGATAAGTAAATGAAGTAATACCTCCGGGAAATTCTGGAGTACGGTCTTTCCATTTTAGCTCCTCACCCGAAACAGGCAGACTTGCCAGATATTTTTCAACAAAAGGTTTCAACTGCTCTTTGTCAACATTTCCCACAAAGAAGAATCTGAATCCGTCGGCATGCTGGAATTGCTTTTTATAAACATCATAAATATAATCCTGCTCAATGCTTTTGATTTGCTCTTCGGTGGGAATTACAATCGTTCTCGGCGAATTTGAAGATGTTACAGAGGCAAGAGTATCAAAGAAGGCCATCTGTGGATTTGCAGCCGAAAATTTTGCCTGGTTCAGTTGATTGTCAATCACCTTTTTAAAAGCCTCAGAATCTTTTCGTGGATTTGTGAAATAGAGATACTGGAGTTGCAGTAATGTTTCAATATCCTGCGGGCTTGCATGACCTTTGAATTCCTGTCTTAACGGCGTAAGGCTTGCACTCAGGCTCACAATTTTACCCGATAGTTTTTTCTCAAGGTCAATATTGCTGAAATTTCCGAGCCCGCTTTCATTTATAACGGAATTGAAAGCAAGTGTTGTGGCAATTTTGTCGTCGGGAATGAGTGAAGTACCTCCGGTGCTGTATCCTTTAAACAGAATCTCATCATTTTTAAAGTCCGTTGTTTTGATGTAAACTTCGACGTTATTGCTCAAAACCCACTTTGTATATCCCTCTTCCGTTTCGGTTTCTTCCACAACTTTTCCTGGAGTAATATCTTCACCGATAAGCGGTTCGTCAAGCACCTTGTCTTCATAAGCAACAAGGTCGGTTGTTTTTACAGCTTCAATTATTGAAAGAACCTCATCTTCCGCCGGTACTTTGACATTATCCTTTTCCGGAGCAGTAATCCAAACAACCATATTTTCATCGGTAACCCACTCTTTTGCGAGATTATTTATCTCTTCAAGTTTTATAGTCGGGAGCAGTTGTTTTGCAAGTTCATATTCCGTTTCTATTCCCGGAGCAGGTTCTTTTGTCAGGAAATACTGAAGATACTCATTTACAAGTGCGCCTGATTTAATTTTATCACGTTCGTTATAACTCTTTTCATAACCGCGCAGAAGGTCGGTTTTCTGCCGCTCAAACTCGGTGCCGGTAAAGCCGAATCTTTTAACGCGTTCATTCTCTTCGAGCATCACTTTCAGCGATTCACCTATTTTATTATCCTTTGCAAGGGCTGTGGAAGTGTAAGCATCGGTTGTGCGTGCAAGAAATCCGCCATAACCAGCATAAGCATACATAAAAGGTGACTCCGGTTTTTGCATAATCTCCGACAACCGTGCATTTATCATCGAGTTGTAAAGATTCTCTTTCAACAGCATTCTGTAATCACCAACCGTAGTTTTTATCTCTTTCGGGTGTTTGTAAAAAACATTTGCCATCAGATAAGTTGCTTCCTCGTCAGTACCGATAGCAATCAGAGGTTTTTTATTTTCCGGTATGTCATATTCTATTCTTGGACGTTCATTCTCAGGGTTTTGAAATCCTTTGAAATGGTCAATTACCTTTTGTTCCATTTTGTCAACATCAATGTCGCCGACTACAATAACCGCCATTAAATCGGGTCTGTACCAATCGTTATAAAAGCGTGTAATTGTTGAATAGTGAGCTGTATCAATGATATCCATTTTGCCGATGGGCAATCTGACGGCGTATCTCGAATCTTTTAGCAAAACAGGAAAAGTTTCATTCATCATTCTTTCCTGTGCGCCGAGGCCAAGTCTCCATTCCTCTTTAACAACGCCACGCTCTTTATCAATCTCTTCGGGGCTGAAAGATACATTTTGCCCCCAGTCTTCAAGAACAAGCAGGGCACTGTCAATCAATCCTTCACGGTCTGTAGGCATCTGAAGCTGATAGACGGTTTCATCGAAAGAGGTATAAGCATTAAGGTGTGCACCGAATTTTACACCGGTTGATTCAAGAAAATCAATAAGTTCGTTTTTCTCAAAGTGTTTTGACCCGTTAAAGCACATATGCTCAATAAAATGGGCCAGTCCCTGCTGGTCGTCATCTTCGCATATTGAACCGGCATTAATGACAAGCCTCAGTTCCACACGGTTTTTAGGCTCGGACTGGTGCCGGATGAAATAGGTCAGACCGTTATCGAGCTTACCGGTTTTTACATTGGGATCAAGCTTTAGAAGTTTGTCGTAATTCTGAGCATTGACCGTTAAAAATATTGAAGTAATTAAACCAATCAGAAGTGTTGTTTTTTTAATCATTTGGATTGTTTTTTTTAAGATTTTATAATTCAATTTTTTATAAGACCGAAATTAATGGTTTCAGGTTGTAAAAGTAGAAAAAATATTTCGTTCCTATGGAACTCATTTTTGTTCTATTTCAATAAATGGGACTGACGTCCCATCCAATGATATTTCATCCCTCCGGGATTATATTGATTGAAAGTCGTGTCAATGGCACTAACATCAATCAATTGCAAAGAAAAATAATTCTATCAGGGTTTATTGCTTTGATACGCTGCCAAAGGCAGCACATATTATTGCAAGAGTCATAGAGGCTCTTGTAATGAGGTTAGAATTGGAAAGAGTTCCGTAGGAACGGCATATCTTTTATACAATTATCTAATAGTTGAACACTCCAAACTCCGATTCAATGGTTAATGATTTTTTATCAGCCTTCCTGCAATATCCCACAACTCTTGCATCAACATTAAACTCCTTTGAAATCCGGATTATGCTGTCAGCAACTTTTTCAGGGAGATACAACTCCATCCTGTGTCCCATATTGAAGACTTTGTACATCTCCTGCCAGGGTGTATCGGATTCCTTTTGTATCATCTGAAATAGAGGCGGAACCGGAAACATGTTATTTTTAATAATTTTCATCTCATCAACGAAATTGAGCACTTTTGTTTGTGCGCCACCGCTGCAATGTATCATTCCGTGAACATCCGGAAAATGATTTTCAAGAATTTTTTTAATAACCGGAGCATAGGTGCGGGTAGGGGAGAGTACCAGTTTCCCGACTGTAACCCCTTCAACCGGTGATTCTTCAGTCAGACTTTTAGTTCCCGAGTAAACGAGGCCGGCAGGAATTGAGTTGTCGAAACTTTCCGGGTATTTTGCAGCTGTCTTCTTGTTGAAAACATCGTGTCTTGCCGATGTCAGTCCGTTGCTGCCCATTCCGCCGTTATATTCATTTTCATAGGTTGCCTTCCCGAAGGAAGCCAGTCCGACAATAACATCCCCGTCCTGAATTTTATTTTCAATTATTTGAGATCGTTTAACACGAGCACTTACCGTCGAATCAACAATAATTGTTCTGACGAGGTCACCCACATCTGCCGTTTCACCGCCTGTTGAATAAATTCCGATACCAAGCTCCCGCATCTGTGACAGAAATTCCTCGGTGCCGTTTATCAGGGCGGCAATAACTTCTCCCGGAATAAGATTTTTGTTACGTCCGATTGTGGATGAGAGCAGAATATTGTCGTAAACACCGGTGCAAAGAAGGTCGTCAAGGTTCATGACAATGGCATCCTGTGCTATGCCTTTCCAAACCGACATATCGCCTGTCTCTTTCCAGTAAAGATATGCAAGGGAGGATTTTGTTCCGGCACCGTCGGCATGCATTATGTTGCAATACTCTTCATCACCGCCGAGGATATCTGGAATAATCTTGCAGAATGCATTCGGGAAGATTCCTTTGTCAATATTCTTAATGGCATTGTGTACATCTTCCTTTGATGCCGAAACACCGCGTCTGTCGTATCTTGAATTGCCTTTTAATGTCATTTTTGCTGAATGGTTTCTGTTTTTTTATTCCTCCGTTAAATCCTGGATGACGATATCAATTTCATTTTGCAACGAATCGAGTTTTGGGGCGAACTTATCGGTTTGTTCGAGTATCATTTTTTCCATTATTCTGTATGAAACTAATCTCAGGTTGCAGTATCTTCTCAGCAGGGCATCCTGTTCCCTCAGTTCGTCGGGGAGGCCTTCAATTCTGTCAAGTTCATCAAGGATATTGAGATTTTCCTGCCAAAGGTCAATTCCGTTTTCTCTCAAATGAAAAAGTATCTGTTTTTTCGTTCCGGTTTGCATAATTTCATAAGCTTTGAGTGCCTCGGTTTCATTTTTTGAAAACCGTTCAATTCCCTTGTCATAGGTGTTTGCCTGAAAATCGGGTATTGTAAAATATACGAAGAGAAAAATTACGGCTATCTGGATTATAAAAAAGATAGTACCGATACCGGCAGCTTTCCAGCCGGAATAAAACTCACCACCGTTTTCTTTATGCCGTATGACTGCAGGCTTTTGATATTTATGGAAAATCAGTATAATAATAAATGTATAGATTCCGGGAATAACGGGGGCGGGAATGCTGTCGATTATATTATCGGGAAGTAAAAACAGTGCAGCGTACAAAGCAACCGTTGATATAAACCCTATTATAAAAGAGCGGGTTCCCGATTTGTAATCGCCGAGGGCTTTAAAGTTCTCACCCATCATATAGCCGGCAACCAAAGGGCCTCCGAAAAAAGTGGCTATTGAAAGCGCCCTTTCGGAGTATAGTTTCCGGTTGTCGGTAATTATTTCGGGCATTACTTTTGTTTATTTGAAAATAAGCAGTTTATTATCTTCGTCAATAGTAAACTTCCCGAGTAATGAGAAAGTCGCCTCATCAACATAAAAACCTTTTTTAATTTTATAACTTACAGTTACTTCAAAAAGTGAAATATGATGATCAAGAACCTTCATATCTTCAATCAGGAAAACCGCACCGTCGGCAATTGTTGAGTTTGCCAGAACCTCATTGGCATCGCCGGCAAAATCGCCCTTGCTTATTGCCCCCTCTTTCAGAAGCTTCAGGGCATCTTCAAGGGAGATGTACGGTTTATTAAGTCTTTTATCAACATAAACATCAGCCGGATAGCCGTTTACTTCGGCCCTGACCCCATACTTATTGTTTTCGTCAAATATAAGCGGAACACTGTTTTCCTCAGCTTCGGGATTTACAACAACTTCAATCTTAGGCACTTTGACCTCTCCGAGTTTTTCTTTCGGAACAAAGTCATTGCTAAGTACCCTGAACTCCGTCCTTCGGTTAAGCTGATGAGCAAATTCCTTCACATCGTTTGTCGGTAATGTATTGATATATTCTTCGGTCAGAACCGTACCCGAATCGAGAACCATTACACCATTAAGATAATAATTTTTATCAAGTTTACGCGGAACCCTTTCACCATATCCTTTTGCAACAAGCCTTTCAGGGTCTATACCTCTTAATATGAGATAGTCAACAACGGACTGGGCACGCTTTTGCGAAAGAATGTCGTTCCGTTCGTCCGAGTCACGAGCATCGGTGTGTGATGCCAGTTCAACAACCAGTGTCGGGTTCTCATCAAGTGTTGTAATCAGTCCCTGTAACGAATCCTGATATTGCGGTTTCAAATCCCATTTGGCCAGGTCGTAGAGTATTTCGGGAAGAACGATAGGTTTTTTCGGAATAGGTTCGAGAGTAAAGTCTCTTACAAAGTCCTTACTGCGCTCAATTCCAACCGTTGTAATGGTTCCTTTTACACTGAAATATCCTGTATCGGAAACGGTTAGCTCATAAGTGGTGTTTTTATTAACCTGCTTTTTATTGAACTCATACCTTCCGATAGAGTTTGTTTTTGTAACAATGGAAGTCCCGTCGGAGCCAACCATTTTAACATCAGCACCTTCGATGAATTGTAATGTTCTGTCGTCTTTCACCACACCGGCAAGTGTAAACTCAACCGGAGGCACAATAAAGTACCATATATCGTCTCCACCCTTGCTTCTTATATTTTCATACTCTTTTCTGTTTGTTGTGAAATAACCTTCTTCCTCTGCTTCGGGATTAAAGATAATAGCATAATCGTCTTTGTTGGAGTTCATCGGAGAGCCGAGGTTTTTAGGAATGCTCCAGCTTTCACCGTCCCAGGTTGATTTAAATATGTCAAGACCACCCATTCCGATATGGCCGTTTGAGGCAAAATAGAGAACGGTGTCATTCCTTAAAAACGGAAACAACTCGTCTTCCATAGTATTGATTACCGGCCCCATGTTTTTAGCCCTTCCGAAGTCATCGGAGGTTTTTTTACGGGTTGCGTACCAAAGGTCTTTACCGCCTTGCCCGCCGCTGAAATCGGAGGCAAAAATAATCATCAGTCCGTCTTCGGATAATGTCGGATGACCTATTGATGAGGTGCTGTCGCCCCCGAGTGGGACGACCTCAGGAGTGCCGTATGATCTTCCCTGCTTTTTGGCTTTGTAAATATGGCATCCCGACTTTGCATTTTTAGCATTTCCGCAACGTGTAAAATAGAGTGTTGTGAAAGTGCTGTTGTATGTGGCAATACCTTCATTTGTCTCAGTATTGATATTTTCCTCAGTATCAAGAAGGGTAGGGGTACTCCATTCTCCTTTTCTGTCCTGCCTTGTATAGAACAGGTCGGTGAAATTCTTACCTGTCCATTCATCTTCGGCTTTACCCGTAGAGCCTTCCCTGTTTGATGTGAATATCAAATCGTTATAATTATCACTTGCATAACAGGGAGCAAAGTCATCGTCGCGCGAGTTAATACCTTTCGGTAAACTGAGCTGATGATTGGTAGGGTGTTTTACCCATTCCTGCTGCATATGGCACGATTTTAATCCGTTTGAACCACGCGGATCGTCGGGTTTGAGCTTTATATATTCGGCAAACTGGGTTATTGCTTCGTCATATTTTTCATTCTCTTTCAGCATTTCGGCATACCTCAGTAAAATGTCGGGCTTCTCTTTGTAATACTTTGTTCTGACTAATCCCTTATAGGTTGCTTCGGCGCGTTTTGTGTTATTCATCAGCCGGTAGCATTCGGCCATTTTAAATCTTATTTCATTCTTCTGCCCCCTGTCTTTGACTTTTGAATAAGCTTTTTTATACTCTTCAACAGCTACGGAGTATTTTTGGTCTTCAAAATCTCTGTCTGCTCTTTCAGTTACATTCCGTTGTGCAAAAACATTTACACTCAGCAGGATTCCAAAACCGATTATTGCTAATTTTTTAAGTGACATATTATACTTGTTGATGTTAATTTATAATATTAAGAACTCATTATATACTAATTAGTTGCTTTGTCATTAGTATTATTTGTTTTCTTTTCCGTTTTTTCCTGTGTTGTATTTTTATCATTATCGGAATTTTCGTCCTTCTTTATAGTATTTTCAACCGGTTGCCTAATACTGTCTCTCGGTACTGTTCCCGGTTCATTCTTTTTTTCCTGAACCTTTTCCTCTGTTCCGGTTTTTTCCTCTTTTGTGTCTGTTTTTTGTTTCGGCTTTTTTCTAAGCTCTTTATCTATATCAAGATCAATTCCGATATCAACTTCCCTTTTTATTTTACCGGCTTCTTTGTTAATCTCCTTTTTTATGTCATCTGTTGCCCGTCTCAGCTCATTCATTCCCTTGCCAAGTGTTCTTGCCAGTTCGGGAATTTTTTTCGGGCCGAAAACCAGATATACTACAAGCACAATGAGAAAAATCTCACCGCCACCCATATTGAAAAAAAGAAGCAAACCAGTCATAATGCTTACATTTACGTCGCAAAAATAATAAAAAAAAGTCTCCCTGTTAACAAGGAGACTTTTTAACGTGTTATATTAAGAAAATATTATTTTTTTCTTCTTTTTGTTTTTACTTCAGCAACTTTCTCTTTCTTCCTCATAATAAGGTCATAAGCAATCGGAGAGGCTGTGAAGAGTGATGAGTAAGTTCCGACAATAATACCTACAAGTAAAGCAAATGTAAATCCTCTGATAACTTCACCGCCGAACAGGAATATTGTCAGCAGTACGACAAATGTTGTTCCCGAGGTATTGATGGTTCTTGCCAGTGTGCTGTTCAGAGCATCATTGATATTATCCTTCAGGTCACGTTTCTGATGAATATTGGTGTACTCCCTGATACGGTCGAAGATAATCACGGTATCATTAATTGAGTATCCGATGATAGTCAGAATAGCGGCAATAAATGCCTGGTCAATCTCAAGGCTGAACGGCATAAACCCGTAAAGCAGAGAGAATAATCCGATTGTAATTATCGTATCGTGGAACAGTGCGGCAACACCACCAAGTCCGAATTGCCATTTTTTAAACCTGATGGCAATATAGATAAAGATAACTATCAGAGCAAAAACAATAGCCATTGCCGAACGGTTACGGATATCATCCGCAATAGTAGGCCCTACTTTTTGAGAACTCAGAATACCAAGAAGTTTTGATTCCACCTCCTTATCTGAGGAGAAATCGTCATAAGTGATTTTCTGATTTTTATAAAACTGCTTTAATCCCTGGAATAACTTAGTCTGAATAATTGAATCAACTTCAGGCCCGTTATTATCAATCATAAATTTGGTTGTAATTTTAACCTGTGTTGAAGGTCCGAATGTTTTAACTTCAGGAGGTACAGGTCTTCCGTTCTCATCAACAAAAGCTTTTGACAATGCTTTTCTGATGGGTTCTGTTTTTACATTTTGGTCAAAACGTATAACATAAGTACGGCCTCCGGAGAAGTCAACACCATAGTTTAGTCCTCTGAAAGCGAGGGAAACAATGGCAATTACAATAATTGCCGATGAAATTGTATAAGCGATTTTTCTTGATTTTATAAAGTCGAAATTGACTTTACTGAATGCATTGGCCGTAATACTGTTTGAGAATCTTACCTCTTTATTCTTATTCAGTGCCCAGGTGAAGATGAGGCGTGAAATAAAGATAGCAGTAAACAATGATGACAGAATACCAATGATAAGTGTTGTTGCAAATCCCTGAACCGGACCCGAACCGAATACATAAAGTACGATAGCTGTCAGCAATGTTGTTACGTTACCGTCAATAATAGCCGAGTAGGCATTTTTGTAACCGTCGGCGACGGCAAGTCTGATACCCTTTCCTGCCCTGACTTCCTCCTTAATACGTTCATAAATAATCACGTTTGCATCCACTGCCATACCAAGCGTAAGAACGATACCGGCAATACCGGGCAACGTTAGTACGGCTCCGAATGAGGCAAGTACACCGAACAGGAAGAAAATATTTGTTACCAGCGCAAGGTCGGCAACAAGTCCTGCAAAGTTGTAATATGCAAACATGTAAATCAGAATCAGGATAAAGGCTATTATAAATGACCATAAACCGGCATTAACGGCTTCTTTACCGAGGGATGGACCGACAACCTCTTCCTCGACAATTCTTGCAGGAGCAGGAAGTTTACCTGCTTTCAGAATGTTTGCAAGGTCCTGCGCCTCTTCAATTGTAAAATTACCTGATATTGATGATTGTCCGTTAGGTATCTCTCCGTTAACATTTGGTGCCGAGTAAACATAATCGTCAAGCACAATGGCTATTTGATTTCCGACATTTTCACCTGTTAGTCTTTTCCATATTTTAGCACCTTCGGCGTTCATTGACATTGAGACATCAACCTTGCCATTCTGATCATACCCCTGACGGGCGTCGGTAATTACATCACCTCCGAGGGCGGGTTTATTATCACGGTTTGTGACTTTTAAAGCTATAAGTTCAAGTAAGTCACTACCTTCAACTCTTGGTTTGTTCATCCAGGCGAGCTTGAGGTCTCTCGGGAAAACCGACCTGACCTCTTTTAGCATTCTGTTAACCTTAGCCGTATCTTTAATAGCTGCATAACCTACAGTAGCACTCTGTCCGGGGTAATATTGTCCCGATTTGTCCTGAACATAAGCCGGACGGAGAACAGCATACAGGGGATTCTTTTTTGCATACCGTGCAAAATTCGCTTCGTCGGAGCCTAAATCGGTTGTATCGCTTTCCAATTGATCCAGCAACGATAATCCGGTTGTGTCGGATACTGCCGTCTGGGTTGAATCGGAAGTAACGGTTGTTGTATCTGAAACTGCTTTTCCAGTATCATTCTTTGCTTTGGCAGCTGCTTCCTCGGCAAGATATTCCTCGGCAAGCTTTTTATTGGCCTCTTCAAAGTACTGATAAATTTCGTTAAACTTGTAGGTTTCCCAGAATTCCAGTTTTGCTGTTCCCTGTAAAAGTTTACGAACACGCTCAGGGTCTTTTATTCCCGGGAGTTCAACAAGAATTCTGTTTGAAGATGCAATCTTCTGAACATTAGGCTGGGTAACACCAAAACGGTCAATCCTTGTACGAAGTATGTTGTATGTCCTGTCGAATGCTCCGGCAGTCTCTTTGCGGATAGCGTTAAGAACCTCTGCATTTGAGGAGTTTGCGGTTATCCCTTTGTCTTTGAACTCATAAAGAAAAATAGATGCAAGTTTAAAATTAGGATCTATTTCATTGATTGATTCACCGAAAAGCGTTACAAAGTCTTTTTGGCTGTTTTTTTGCTTTTCGTAAGCTTTTTTCATTGCAGCAAGGAAAGTCGGATTCTGACTGTTTCCCGAAAGACCTTTTACGATATCGCCGATTGAGACTTCAAGTGTTACGTTCATCCCGCCTTTGAGGTCAAGACCAAGATTTATTTCACGTTCTTTACACTCCTTAAAAGTATATTTTCTAATCAAAAGATTATAAACAATCTCATTTGAAATAGAATCAAGGAAATAATTTTGTCTTGCCGTTGAAATGGAGTCAAGGTAATATGCTTCCATCTCTTTGTTTCCTTTGGCCATCTTAGCGGCCAGTTTCTGCGTTACTTCACTGTTGGCATAATCTCTTGCTTTCGCCTCGTACCTTGACGTTACGTATGTGAATGAAAGCTGGAACAGACATACCAGCGCAAATAAAATTGCAAAAAATTTAATAGTTCCTCTGTTTTGCATCTCTTTCTTATTTGATATATTCTACCTTAAATTTTCGAGGGTGCAAATATAGACAACATTATTAAATAAGCAATAATTAATTTTTTATTTAAATTTAACAGTTTTATCAGGCTGTTTTGTTAGGTATGATATCCTTTTGTTGAAGGTCAAATTGTTTGCGTTTTCTCATTCCCCAGACTGCTGTTGACGGAATGACGAAAAAGGCTGTCGGAATTGTTGATGCAAGCGGTTTGGGTGTGCCTTTCAGATTGTGCATTCCG
Organism: uncultured Bacteroidales bacterium; assembly: GCA_964408535.1. Classification (GTDB taxonomy): domain Bacteria; phylum Bacteroidota; class Bacteroidia; order Bacteroidales; family JAADJA01; genus JAADJA01. Next base: position 18,638 of record CAYOZZ010000143.1, read on the forward strand.
AATGTCAGAAGTAATGAAACCGTTGATGGGACAATCACCGCCGCAATAAGAGCCGTCTTGCGTTTTTTGATTCCGACAGCAACATTTTCGCAAATCTTCATTATAGTACCGCCGAAGAAAAATGTGTATGTAGCCTGCTTTAGGGCTGCCGTTAGTCCTCCCGTGAGGTTTTTAGTGCCGTAATAATTAATGCTGAAGACAACTATCCCCATAACAACCGCACCTGCAAACCCGATTTTAAAATCGAAAAACCTGTTTTTTGTCTTCATATATATAAATGTATAATGCCCCGTAACCGGAGTGCAAAAATATGTTTTTTAACGCTATTATTTTACTGAAGTAGAAAATTCCGAATATATAGTTTGGCTTTTGACGGATTTTTATATATTTGCTGCTTTGTGAGGTGACGATTAATACAATTCTTAGACGTTAGCTGCAAGGCGAAGAAAGGAGAGACCATATATGAAAAGAAAAATACATTATATCATTGAACAAAAAATTAACAATAATAAATAACTTTGTTTGTACTATCCCGCTTTTGCCCTGCGGAACAATTGGGGAAGCCAACGCACATTGCACACATTTGCAAAAGAGTGCAGTTTCATACTCCACAAACAAATTATCGGCAATAACTTTATTTTGCTGCCATTTTATAGTTTTGTATCTTTGCAATTAAATTATTGAAACTATCGCAACAAACAAACTACATATAGATGAATTTAAGTCTGAATTTGCCAACAACGCCATATTCACGGCAAAAGATATTCAGGCGTTTTATTTAACCATTGATCCAAACGTAACATTAAACACTATTAACTGGCGTATTCACAAACTTGTGCAATCAGGTATTATTAGTCGTATTGGAAGAGGAAGATTCAGATTGGGGATGTCAAAGATTTTTGTTCCTGAGGTCTCTTCTAAAATGAAAACCATTTTCAGAAAACTTAAAAAAGAATTTCCGTACATAGAAGTTTGCATTTGGAATTCTTCAAGCATAAATGAATTTATGGTTCATCAACCGGGACGTTTTTATTTGATTGTTGAAGTTGAAAAAGAAGCGGATGTTTCTGTATTCCATTTTTTAAAAGAATTTTATCAGCCCATTTTTTTTGAACCAACAAATGACTTGTTAAACACATTTTTACCTGTAGATAAAGAAGCAATCATTATTAAACATTTAGTATCAGAATCACCTGTTCAGAATGTAGATGGAATTGTTACAATATCAATAGAAAAATTATTGGTCGACATTTTTTGTGACGAGGTGATTTTTTCTGCTCAACAAGGTGCCGAGATGAGAACTATTTTTAATGACGCACATGCAAAATATTCAATTAATCAGAACAGAATGCTTCGTTATGCAAGCAGAAGAGGAAAAAAAGAAAGCTTTCAAAAATATTTAAACACAATTCAAAATTACGGGAGGAAAAGTTAGATTGGTGCCAAATTATAGGGTTTGATTAATAAAGGAAAAATAACTATTGATTGGATCAATACAGTTTCTAAGAAAAATCGAAATGCTGATAAAATACTCGTTGAAAAAGTCATTCGTGCATTATTGATACTTGAAGGACTTGTGAAATATAAAGTGCCATTTATTTTTAAGGGCGGTACAGCTTTGATGCTTCACCTGAACTCTACAAAAAGATTGTCCATAGATATTGATGTTATTTTCTCCGAAGAATATGATGAATTAGGAGAGCTTCTTGATAAAATGGCAGAAGAACAAGGATTTTTAAGGGTCGAATTACAATATCGTAATACAAGCTCAAAAATCAAAAAAGAGCACTTTAAGTTTTTTTACACACCTGTTCATAAGTCTAATAAAGTAGAGGAATATATTTTATTAGATATTTTATACGAGGAAACTGTTTATGCAAAACTTGTAAAAATCCCAATTCAATCATCCTTTACACCAAATGAAGGTGAAAGTCTTATGGTTGATGTTCCATGCTTAGAGGATATGCTTGGTGATAAATTAACGGCATTTGCTCCTAACACTACAGGCATCCCATACTTCAAGAGAGGAGACAGCATGAGTATGGAGATCATCAAACAACTTTATGACATAGGGAATTTGGTAGATGTGGTTGATAATACGGACATTATTAAAGCTACTTTTTCAAAATTTGCATCAACGGAATTGGCTTATCGAAACACAGAAGGACTTACGGAAGAGAATGTATTGGAAGACATCTTTCAAACATCGCTTTGTATTGTCACAAGGGGTGCTGATGGTAAGGGTGACTTTGGGCAACTTCAAAAAGGAATACAAAGAATAAGCGGATATATTTTCTCGGAAAGTTATCATATCGAGAAAGCTATAACCCATGCCTCAAAAGCAGCCTACATCGCTACATTGATTGAACAAAATGGAGATACTATTGAGAAATTTGAAAATCCTACACAAATTAAAAACTGGATAATTCAAGAACCGGGAAATCGTAAATTAAACAAATTGAAGAAATCAAATCCTGAAGCTTTCTTTTACTGGTATAAAATTCATGAACTAACACAAGAAAAATAATGGGCCGTTCAACAGTACATTACGCAGATAATAAAACCAATAATGCCTTAAAAAAGCTTCATAATAAGTTACGTCCGGCAGGAACCCCTGTGCAGCGTGTTGAATATATTATTGAATTACTGTTGCTTCGTATT
>CAYOZZ010000144.1:0-40569 GCA_964408535.1 uncultured Bacteroidales bacterium
ATCCATAACTTCTAAAATAAAACAAACAAATTCACCCCGAAAACGCTGGAATAGCCGGCCTCGGTTGTTGAATAAAACTTTTTCACATATAGGTTCATCACAGGATAAAGTCCTATTTTTATATTTTTATCAAGATTAATATCCGCTCCTAATCCAATAACAAGAGGTACACCGATTTTTTTGTCGTGACAATATGGCGTAAGTCGCTGGCTATCCTCTACTTCGCCATTATTAAATTCCGACTTCTCTTTCGTATAAAGCAGAACTTCCAGTGCCATTCCGGTCTTCACTCCAAAACTAAACCGCCCCTTTCTAATTAAATTCAAGTTAACTGTTATTGGAAATCCGAAAATATAGTATTCCGGTTTTATAGTAGTCAGATAATCCGTATAATTCGGATCCAGATTATCAACATTTACATTTACACGAAAACTTCGGTATTTGAAATAAACACCGGAAGTAAAACTAATCAACGAACTGTCGTTAAGCCTCTCAACCATAAGACCAATACTGTAATTATCTGTTATTCTTTCGTTTGTCGGCAAATCCTTATGTTTCTCAAAATATGCGGAAGCAAACTCATACCCGGCATTAAAGCCAAATAAAAATTTGCGTGTTTGTGCATTACTTTCCAGGGAACTCAATCCCAAAAGAACAACCACAAAAACTATTTTATATTTCTTTATATATCTTAACATCCTCTCCATCATCTTTATAAAGCATATAATAAATAACCTCATTATTATAATAAATTTTCACATATTCAATTATCTGATAGGCACAACGATCAGTATAAGTTCCTTTAACAGTTACTTTTAGCGTATCCTTATCATAATCATTGTAAGAAAAAATATAATATTTAGTCAACGGAGCCCTTAATGCAGCCTCAATTTCCTGATAACGATTATCACCATAAGAAAAAAACTCTATTACCCCTCTATCACATTCATTCCCGTACTGATCATAAACTTTGAAATTCTGGTAAGTGTAATCAGGATTTTGATTATTGAAAAAGTTCTCTCCGGTTTCAGGATTCAGAACAACAAAGCCAAACCCAAACCATTCAAAAAACGAATCACCATCACATGGCTCCATACAGGAGGGAGTTAAGAGCAAAGGTATTGCAAATAAGAGGGATACAAACTTTAGTCTGGAAATTTTCAATACCGGTGCCAGATTAATACTTATAAATTTCATTTTTGTATTTTGAGTTTTCAGATTGTATTTCGAAAACAAAGATAAATAAATTTTTTAGATAATAAAGCATATTATAACCTGACTTACCCTCGCCTTTGGCAGGGCTGCATCCGGTGTTACAAATAGACCGTGCCTCCGGCACTTTTAAATTTTGCTGTATTCTATAGAACTTAGCCAAAAAAAAATAACTATTTTTATCCCATATTTAACATAACAGGTGTTCGGCAAATTGCACGTTCTTACCCTTAAGTCACCTAAAAGGGATTTTTAGATTTTATACAATTTGCGGTACACCCAAAGTAACAAATACCGGTAATGCACGTAAAAAATAACAATTATTTCTATATCTATGAAAGTAAAAACATTTGTATCATTGGTAGCCGGAGTAATGTTTTTCAGTGTTTCGGTTTCGCAGAATATGATCGGCTCATTCTCAGCAACGGGAGCAGGTTACAGTTCAACAGTATTAACCGATTATCAGACGGTAGGCCTTAACCCGGCAAATCTGGGCTGGAAGCACAACAGCCATCTTATTAACTTCGGTATTGCCGAAACCGGATTTACCGTATATTCCGAACCCCTTAAACGGTCGCTGGTAAAAGAACTCTGGGGAAGTAATGAGAATCAACTTAATACCCTGGAGGAGAAAGATGAGGCAGCCGAGCTATTCAGCAATACAAGGTTAGAAGTACAGGGAAGTGTTGACGGTATAGGGCTTTCATTTCAGGATGAGAAGATCGGAGGCTTTGCAATAACAGCAAAGGAAAAGTTGTACTGGAACTCTAAACTCGGTGATATGGTGGCCGACATTATATTTAAGGGATATAATGCCGATTATTTTGATTCACTTGCGGTCTCTCCCGAGGGCGACACTGTTGGGTGGGCTACTGTTCCTGCATTATTATCCGATCTTATCGAAAACACACGGATTTCATTGCAATGGTACAGAGAATATAACCTGTCGTATGGAAGAAGTATTATAAACAAAGAAAATATTTCAATATATGCGGGAGTAGGATTTAAATATCTTGAGGGTTACAATATGTTCAAATTCGGATATGAGGAAGGCAACGAATATATTGCAGCTGCTGCTCTGAATCCTGCCGTCGGTATCGCATTCGGGCCGACACCATCGGCAGTGGAGGGGAACAAATATCAGGCTATTGGTCACGGCTGGGGTCTGGATTTCGGCATTTCTGCATTCCTGTTCAAGCAGTTGCGTATTGCAGCCTCCCTTATTGATTATGGCAGTATAACCTGGGATGGGAATGTTTATACGGTTTCAAACGATTTTGTAAAAAACATCACAGATGAAGGGCTTAACAGCTATAGCATATTCGATCTTCAAAATACGGGAAGTTTTGATAATTTAAAATGGGGAGGCTGGGAAGGTGCCGAGAGCTATACAACCGACCTGCCTATGAATATGCGTTTCGGTGCATCATACATATTGAAAAGCAAATATGAATTCGGAACCGATGTTTATGTTCCTATGAACAAAACTGCTCCGGGAGCATACACAAATACAATGTTCGGGCTGGGAACAAGATTAATGCCGGTGAAATGGATGAGATTTTCAGCAGGTTTTGTTTACGGCGGTGAAACGGGTTACGCAATCCCGGCAGGTATATCATTCTTTCCCTTCAACAACAGCAGTTTTATGTGGGAATTGGGATTTGCCATCAGGGATGTTGCAACCTATTTCGACCAAACTAAGCCTACTGTTTCGGTTGCACTCGGGTTGTTAAGATTCTCCTTTGGAAACCTTTCAAAGAAATCTGCCGGAAGCGAGACCGAAAATGCAGGAGGATAGTTGACAAAATATTGTTATTTTAGCCCGGTCAATTTTTCCTGATCTATGAAAATAACATTTATCACATCCGGGCACCTTCCAAAAGATGATCGAATATATTATCATCAGGCCCGTACCCTTACGGATACAGGAAACAGTGCAGAAATAATCAGCAGCAAACAAGAATTTTCCGGCTCTGAAAATAGTGTCGGGTTTAATTGCTTCGAGGATATTTCTTTATCAAAAAAAGATAAAATTGCAAAATTTATAAAGCTGTTACAAAACTCAAAACCGGATATCATAATATGCTCCGAACCACTGACAATCCTTGCTGCGTCAAGATATAAAAAGCAAACCGATAAAAAACCGAAGATAATTTATGACATCACCGAGTGGTATCCTTCCAAAAAATTCCTAACAGGTTACAACTCTGGTTTAAAAGTACCCCGTTTCTTTAAATTACTGATTTTCAATTTAATGATGACCGCAAAAGCTAATGCTTTTATCTTTGGTGAATGGTACAAAGGAAAACCATACCGCTTTTTATTTCCCGGAAAAAAATTTCTTTATTCAGGATATTACCCTGATTTGAAATACATAAGGTACAGAGAACCCGGGATTGAAAAAGAGTTGTTGCGTCTGTCATATTCAGGCAAACTAAGTATTGAAAAAGGGTTCGGAAATTTTCTTGAAACAATAGAATTGCTTACACTCAAAAGACCCGGCCTTAAAATTCGTATAAAAATTATCGGATGGTACGATTCCGAAAAGGAACAAAAGATTTTTGAAAAAATGATTGCTTCATTTCCAGAGAATGTGAGTTTTAAATTTTACCCTATGCAGGATTACCTGACATTCATCGAGTTAATAAATGATACCGATATCTTCCTTGACCTCCGCTCCGACGATTTTGAAAACCAACGCTGCCTACCGATAAAGTTGTTTTATTATGCCGCTTTAAAAAGACCTGTTATCTTCACCAACCTGAAAGCTATTCGCAAAGAGGTTGATATCAGTAAATTCGGACATCTTGTAAAGCCTGATAATATTGAAACGATTTCCGGTTTGATACTTAATTATATTGACAATCAAACAATTTATAACCGACATTGCACTTCGGCAAGGAAACTGGCAGAGAGCAAATATAACTGGGGTGCAATAAAAGATGAGTTTACTGAGTTTTTACAAAAATTGATTGAAGAATAATGCTGTCGCGCGAAACCATATTCACAATAGTCACACGGTTTGTCGTTTTGATTACAAATTTCGTACTTGTAATGCTTTCGACACATTTCTGGGGTGATGAAGGGCGCGGACTGATAGCGTTGATAATTGCCGATATATCAATAATTGTAATATTGAATAATGTTTCTTCGGGAGGAACTCTGGCTTTTCACACTCCGAAATTCGACAGGGATAAAATTTTCAGTGTGGCATATCCCGGAGCACTGTTAACCACAATAGCCGGGGCAATAATTTTCTCATTTATTCAGGGATTTGATTATTTTCAGTACCTTTTCGTTATCGCACTGCTTATCTCTTTTGCAACAACTACAAGTTTTTACTGGCTCGGGAAAAAGAATATAAAACTTTATAATCTTTTCACATTACTCCCACCCGTTTTGATTCTTGCTTTTCTGATGATTCTCTATTTTCCGATAGGAAAAACCGGTGTTGAAGTATTTTTTTACGCTTATTATCTTTCGTACGGAAGTGTCTGGATAATAGGGCTTATCTCAATTTTCAACAAATCACGGTTCAGGTTCAGGTTCGACACTAAAATCTCAAAAAGTATTATCATTTACGGTTTTAAAAGTGAGTTAAGCTATTTTATTCAGTTTCTGAATTACCGGCTCTCCTATTATTTCATCTCCGCCTGGCTCGGGCTTGCCCTTCTCGGTATTTTTTCCGTGGCAATAGCCATAACCGAGGCGGTATGGGTGGTTAGCAAAAGCATTTCGGCAATTCATTATTCGAATGTAATCAATACGGAGAATCAGGTCGAGAGAATCAGATTGACGGAAAAGGCGGCTCTGAATAGCTTTGCAGTTTCATTACTCGCTTTGATTGTGTTGTTTTTCATTCCGGAGGGTGTGTTTACTTTCGTTTTCGGCGATGACTTTGCAGGAGTTAAAACGCTGACGCTTTATCTTTTCCCGGGCATCATTGCTGTTGCCGTTTCAAATATTTACGGCCACTATTTTTCAGGAATCGGAAAGATGAGGGTTCTGATTATCAAATCTTCCATAGGTCTTGCAGCTACTGCCGTTTTTCTGTTTCTTCTGTTAAAAAGATACGAGCTGACCGGTGCCTGCATAACACTTGATATTGCCTATATCGTTTCTTCGGTTTATCTCTACTTTATGTTTCATCAGGAAAAGAAAAAGATATTAAGGAGGGCTTAAATAAGCAGAAAATAGTTGTTAATTACCTGAATGGCAGCATTCACCCTGTCTTCTCCTTTGCCGTCAATAATAAAAAACGGGTATTTGTATTTCGCAAGCTCTTCCAAATAGATATCAAACAATTTTTGTCTTTCAGCAGGATTTTCCCTTAACGGGTCGGATTTCCATTCAAGGTCAATATCCATCAGCAGATGAAGGTCGTAACGGTGGCTTAACACTTTTTCAAGAATCCATGAATCACAATCGCCGTATTTGAATTCACTCCAGATTTTTGTCACAAACAGGTCGGTATCGCAAAAAAGGTACTCATTGGCTTTCGCTGCCATTTCATTTTCCAGTTTAAGCTGACCCTGTGCAATCTTTACGATATCATCTTTTTCATATTTACCGCCTCTTTGCTTAAGATATTCTCTTGCATATTCCGGCACCCATACAGTATTGTAATGCTCCGCCAGTTGTCTGGCAAGCTCCGATTTGCCCGTGCTCTCCGGGCCTGTTATTGCTATTCTTTTAACCATTTCTATTTTTTTTGAACCATTAAGGAGTTAAGATTAGTTAAGATTTTCTCTTAATGTTCCTTAATGGTTTACAACTTTTCTCTTCCATTCAACATACCCCATAACCGCAAGAATCAGAAAAACAAGAAACTGGAAGCTGGTGAATACCAACCCCTTATAGGTATAAAGCGGAACGGAAATAACATCACCGATAATCCAGAAAATCCAGCTTTCAACCTTCTTTAACGCCATCAGCAACATAGCCACGATAAAGACCGAAGTAGTGAAAGTATCAATATAAGGAACGTCGGTTGACCAATACTCAACATCATCACCGTTAAAATATTTCAGCAAGGAAATAATCAATATCAACGAAAACACAAACAATCCGCCTGTTATCATCCAGTCCTTTAACGTGTTGAATGTTATTTTCAATGGAGGTTTATCCGTCTTTCTCGTCCACATATACCACCCGTAAACACTCATTATGAAATAAAAGAGGTTTATTCCCGCATCGGCAAACAGTTTCACATTAAAACAAATATAAATATAAATCAAAACACTGATTATTCCGGTGGGATAAACCAGTATCTTTTCCTGTTTTGCAAACCAAACACTCATAAGTCCGAAAACAACCGCAACAAACTCCAGCCAACTCGTATCCATCAGATTTGCAACAAAAGCATCCGTTAGTGAAGAAACATCCATAGGTTAAAACTCAAAATTCATCCCGGCAGCTTCCGGGTTTTTCATCAATTATAAACTTCCGCAAAAATAAACATTCAGCCGGAATAAAAAATTTCCTTTTACCAACACTACTTTTGCTACTTTTGCAGAAAAATTTTTAAATATGAAATTCATAAAGCATTCTATTCTGTTTATCATCATCGCTCTGTTTGTAAGCAGTTGTCTGACAGTTGAAAAGAAGGAATATAAATTTGAAATGAAGGATAGTCACTCCGGCACTTTGACGATTACATACATCAACATTATGTCAATGAAAAACGATACGGCCGATATGACTTCCGAAGATTTTAACGAATTACTTTCATCATATATCAACGGAACTGAGATTGAGAAGAACTATCAAAGTGCGATAGTACGGTCAAAAAGGCTTTATGAGCATAACGGACAACTTTACGGAGAGGTCGTGATTGATTTCTCAAACCTGAAAAGCGTGGGACTTTACCAATACGACAATAAATGTCCGTATATGTACAGCATCGGAACGGGTGTTGAGTCGGAGACCTTTCTAAGTACCGGCGGTGAATACGGAGGCGATTATATGCCTGTTGTATTCTGGCCAAAAACAGAAAAGGTATTGACTCTCACAACACACATAACCACACCCGACGAAACATGCACCAGTCTGCTGGCGCAGTACAAAAAATGGAAGTAAGCCAGAATGATAATAAAAAAGAGCCGTTCCGGCTCTTTTAAAATCACCTTCTTTCATAAGGTAGCGGCGGGCCTCCCCTCCTTTTTCTTTCCGATGCAAGTCTCTTCATCAAATCAACCCTGAATTGCTTTTCTGCCTCCAATAATATTAAAATCTTCTTTTCGGGGATCACCCCTTTCAGGTCGGATACAAATTTCTTTTTCAGATCAAGCATTTCCTGATCGTGATTAAGCTGATCGGCAATAAATTGTTGTGCGTCACTTTCCGTCATATCCTCAACCTCTTCAGGGCTAAAGTTATGAGCCTTGCGAAACTCCCTATTCTTCTCCCTAATCACCTTTTCGTTCGCATTATACACCGGCCAGAATTTTTCGGCTTCCTTTGAAGTAAGGTTTAATCTTTCGGTAAGAAAAGCAATCTTGTAGCTTTTTATTTTCTCCTGTCTTTCCGGCGTGGGTCTTTCGCCCTGTGCCCGGATGTTAAACGAAATTGCAAATAGCAGGATAACTGTTGCAACACTGAGCCGATTTACTTTTTTTGTTTTCATAATTTAATGTGTTTATAAATTTAATAACAATTCAATATTATCCATATCTTCATCCGACAGATACTCAATTACCTCATCATCAGAGATATCCGAATCCCGGAATAAATCTCTTTCATCATCCGAATTTGCCAAAAAAATCTCGATAATATCCTCCTCGTTCACGTCATCGAAAAAGTATGGATTTTCCTGTAAAACCTCGGTCAAAGTAATATCCGGAATAATCTGTATCTCATTTTTACTTTTGTTAAAAACAGTAAAAAACAAAAAAACAATTATTGTAATTATTCCGGCAAGACCTGCTGCATAGCCCGGTTTCAGGGATAACCTTTTCATAACCGACACCAAAGGATTTACCTTAGGTTTACCGATACGATCAGCAATAGTTAAAGGAAGTTTTTCAAAATAGCCTTCAGGAACGCTAAAAGGACTTTCCCGCTTTATTCCCTGAAACAATTCCCGAATGCTTTCAGAATTTTCATTTGCTTTTTCCCGATATGTTTTCCTCTTGTGTGACATCGCAATATTTGATTCAGTTTTTAATGAATAGTTTAATCCTCTCTTATAAATTCTTCTATCTTTTTTACGGCAAAATGGTATGAGGCTTTCAGTGCACCGACACTTGTACCTGTAATTTCCGAAATATCGTCATACTTCATCTCGTCAAAATATTTCATATTAAAGACCAGCCTCTGTTTTGCAGGCAGGGTAAGCAGGGCTTTTTGCAGTTTGAGCTGCACCTCATCTCCGGTAAACCAGTTGTCATCCTCAATTTTTCTTGAAAGTTGCTTTTCATACCCTCCTGCATTCGCCGTTATAAACATCAGTTTACGGTTTTTCTTCTTTAAGAATGCAAGAGCCTCGTTTACGGCAATCCTGTAAATCCAGGTGTAAAGCTGAGAATCGGTACGGAAACCCGAAAGGTTTTTCCAAACTTTGACAAACGTATCCTGAACAAGGTCATCTGCATCATCATGAACAATAACCATCCTCCTGATATGCAGATATACCCTCCTTTGATACTTCCTCACAAGCAGATTAAACCCGTAATGACGTGAGCCTTCATCACGAAACAATTCCAATATTTTCTTATCGCTTACCTCTGCCAATTTGCCGTTTTTTTTGAAACGAAGATAATAACTATTTGATTACTTCGGACGGTGAAGGTTTAAATGAGAGTTTTGGGATTGTTTTAATGCAAGCATTCTTCCGGCAATTTTATTTAGCCCCAAATTTACAATAATTTACAGACACTATATTCCCGCCGTAGAAATAAATAATTCACCCCGGCTACCCAACCGAAAGCAGATACTCGAATGCATCACCCGAAAAGAATTTCACCTGCCGCCCAACTCAATGGCTTCTTTATCCATATCGTCCATAAACTTTTAAATCAAGGCAACGGTAATTTATTCTATCTGCGATTTAGGGTCGGGTAATCCTCCATCTTTTGCTTTTTCAACAATAGCGGTATTTTTAGATATATGAGGAAAACATCTAAACATTTTCCTAAAAATCGAAATAAGTTAATAATTGTTAACTGTTTTTCTGTTTCTGTAAATTTACTATTTTTGCATCCGATGAAAAAAATATTTTTTCAAATAGTGATAATTTTCTTGCCGTTTTTTCTTTCGGCGCAGGTTCCGCCTCCGCAGGGTAACAAGGAAAGGGAGGCTGACACTACCGTCAGTGCTTCCGAAAACTTCAATCCCGAAGAGGTAAAAGAAGCCATACTGAAAAAGAGGTTCAGAGTGAGTGTTGAGGTTGGAGCTACCTTTGGCGGTTCGGCATATTACGGCAGCTATTTCGGGACGTACATCGCACCGCGCCTGAGCTACGACTTCACTCCCCGTTTTACTCTTAGCGGCGGCATTAGTCTGGCAAACTATTACGGTATCGGCAACAGCACTCCCGAATTTGGAGGAATGAATATGTACAACGGATATGGAATGCCAGTGAGTTCAGTCTTTATCGAAGGTTCTTACAGGCTGACCGATAACCTTGCCGTTTACGGTGCCGTACATCAGCAAATTGACCTTTTAAATATGCCGGGGCAGACACAGAACAATTCAAACTACAACTTCAACGGCACATCAGTAAGGATGGGATTCAAATATAAAGTCAGCGACAATGTCTTCATTCAGGGAGAGGTCGGCATTTCAAACCGGCCGAGATATAATCCCTATTTCGGAGGCTACCAGCCCGACCCGTTTGCCAGCCCTATGATGAACAGGAGACACGACCCTTTTAACGATACGTTTTAACCCGAAAAACTTTTTTGAATATTGGACACAATACTTTCCATACAAGGGCTTAACAAAAGATATGGAAAGATACATGCAGTGAATAACCTCACTTTTGAGATAGAGAAGGGAAACGTTTACGGGATCCTCGGCCCTAACGGAAGCGGAAAGACAACCACACTTAGTATAATCCTCGGTGTAGTATCACAGGACAGCGGTTCGTTTCTTTGGTTCGGGAAGCCGGCATCACCGGAAAGCAGAAAAAAGATAGGCGCAATACTCGAACATCCTATTTTTTACCCCTATATGTCGGCTGAGGACAATCTGAAGATAATTGCAGACATCAAAGGTGTTGACGCCGGTGATATCGAAAGGGTTTTAAAAACGGTTGAGCTTTACGACAGGAAAGATTCAAAATTCAAAACCTTTTCGTACGGTATGAAGCAGAGGCTTGCAATTGCCGGAGCTCTTCTCGGAAATCCGGAGGTGCTTATTTTTGATGAGCCGACAAACGGCCTCGACCCCAAAGGAATAGCAGAAATAAGAGAGCTGATAATTGACATTGCAAAACAGGGAATAACAATAATTCTTGCCAGCCACCTTCTTGATGAGGTTCAGAAAACCTGCACACACGTTTTGGTTCTGAATAAAGGTCAGAAACTCTTTGCCGGAAAGGTGGACGAGGTGCTGAATGTTGCCGGTACGATTGAAATTGCTTCGGATGATTTGGAAAAACTGCAATTTGCACTTAACGGCATTGATTTTATCAGCAATGTAAAACAGGAGGGCGACATACTGACGGCAAAAATTGAAGCAGGAAAAACGATGTACGACCTGAATAAAATTCTTGTCGGAAACGAAATAATTGTGACACATCTCACAAAAAGAAAGCGTAGTCTCGAAAAACAGTTTTTGGAATTAGTAAGCGAAAATCAATGATACGACTACTAAGAATAGAATTCAGAAAATTGAAACCATACAAAGCCTTTTGGGTTATGCTCATATTCTATACCCTTTTGCTTGCTATTATGGTTTTCGGAATTCCGGGTCTTATTGACTGGGTTGCCGAAAAATCGGGTGATTCCAAGATAAGGATTTTCAAGGCTATTGTATTTAATTTTCCTGATATCTGGCAAAACATAGCCTACGTTGCGAGTCTGAGGATTTTTATAAAGGTGATACTCGGACTTATTGTCATTGTCCTGATTACCAACGAATACAGCAACCTTACCATCAGGTCGAATATTATCAGCGGACTTAGCCGTGGTGAATTTCTGACAGGCAAGTTATTGCTACTTGTTGTGCTTGCAGTTTTTTCGACAATTATCATCTTTCTGTCGGGGCTTTATCTCGGATTTACAAACTCATCGTCAAAGGATCTGTCCGATATTTTCGGGAAGATGTCGTTTCTCGGTGCCTATTTCCTTGAACTGTTCATTTTCCTCAGTTTCACTCTGCTCATTGGCTTATTGTTCCGCAAAACGGGATTTTCAATCATAATTCTGTTTGCATACATCATCATTGAGCAGATATTCGACCACAAGTTGCCGGATTCGTTTTCGCCGTACCTGCCTGTAAATGCTATGAACAATATTATACGGTCACCGAACACATCGCTTATAAAACTCAAATCGCCGGGCTTCAATTTTGATTTTCAGGAAGCCATATCCTTTGCTGATGTTGGTATTGCCCTTGCCTGGTGTGCCGTTTTTATTTCACTTTCATTTTTTTTATTAAAAAAGAGGGATATTTAGGTTGTGCGGGTTATCTTTTTTAATACTTTTGGTAACTGTTTTACCAGGGTCTAATGCAACATTTAAGGTATATAACATTGGTATTTTTGCTTTCTGTATCAAATGTTTACAGTGGTAACACCATTGACAGTCTGAATATTGCATTTAGTAAAGCAAAGTCACCTGCCGAAAAGCTGTCGGTATTAAACCGGCTTTTTGAAGCGGCATTACCCAAAGACGAAACAAGGGCAATGCATTATGCCGATCGTGCTCTTACTATCTCGGAATTTGCCGATGACGAAATGGAAAAGGGGATTGCATTATACAATAAGGGACTGTACCTGCTAATCATAGGCAAATCAAATGATGCAAGAACATACTTTAACAGTGCTTTGCAAATTTTCAAAGAAAATGAAAACGAAATATGGATTGCTAAAACATATTCCCAACTGGGGCAGGTTGTAAAAAATAATCTTGAATATGAAAAAGCGCTTGAATTGTTTTTCAAGGCGATGAAAATATTTGAAAAAACAAATAATACACCAAGGTCACTTGGTACTGTTTACAATCGAATTGGCGGTGTTTATTATGATCAGGGAAATTATGACAAAGCATTTGGTTTTTGGGATAAAAACCTTCGGATCAGAGAGATGCTGAATGACAGTCTCGGGCTGTTAAGTGCATACAACAATATCGGTGAAATTTACCGCTTGTCAGGTGATTTTGAAAAAGCCCTGATGTATTATAATGATGCAATCGCTATCAACACCGTTCTGCAAAAGCCAACTTATTTCTCGATTTTTTATGATAATATCGGAAATATTTACCTTAGTACGAAACAGTACGACAGTGCTGCAAAATACCTCAATAAAAGTCTTGAGGTTGCCAAACAGGAGCATGATAACAAAAGAGTGGCATTTGCCTATAATTCTCTCGGCAGTCTTTACCTTGCAATGAATGATTATAATACCGCAAAGAAATATTTCAGGATTGCCGAGGAACTGGGAATAAAAATATCCAGTATCGAAGTACTGAAAGAGTCGTCTCTCGGACTTGGAAAATCCTTCGAACATCTTAACCGGTACGAAGAAGCCTACAATTATTATATCAGATTCAAACAATTGAGCGACAGCTTATCAAAACTAAACAGTTCTGAAGAGATAGCAAGGCTGGAAATGAGGTTACTGTTTGAAAACAAAATGCAATTAAACGATATTGTGCAGGAGAAAAAAGAATGGATCTATTTCATAATTGCCATCGGACTTTTTTTCATCATAATCGTTATTAGCTGGCTTTACGGAAGGCAGAAAATAAGAATAAAACATTCGCAGACTGCAAAAGAGAATCTCGAACTTGAAAGAAAAAGGCTTGAGGAGGAGATTGACTTCAAAAACAGGGAACTCGCTACAAACGTGATGTACATGGTTAAAAAGAATGAGTTAATAAACCATATCAGCGAGAAACTGATAAAGGCAAAATTGCGGTTCAAAAAGGAGAACATACCTGTGGCTGAAGAGATTATCCACACTCTTCAAATGAATGTTGATGACCAGATATGGGATACTTTTGAAAAACACTTTGAGGAGGTTCATAAAAACTTCTATTCCAAACTGAACGAAAAGTATCCAAAACTGACAAAGAGGGATTTGAAATTATGTGCATTGCTGAGGCTTCATCTCAGCACTAAGGAAATTGCGACAATAATGCACCAAAACCCGGCAAGTGTGGAAGTTGCAAGAACCAGACTGAGAAAAAAACTTAATTTGTCAAATACTGAAATAAACCTTGTGACATTTTTATCAGGAATTTAATAATGGGAAGAAGAATAAAAATACTGATTTTGTTTTTTAGCATAACGCTTGCCGGCTTTTCGCAGGGCTCGGGCAATCTTGACAGCCTTATTAAATCCCTGTCCAACCCCATGGATGACATTGCAAAGGTTAACCTTTTAAATAAAATAGCTTCCGATATTTTCTTTATTGAGACGGACAGCATGTATAGCTTTGCAAATGAAGCACTTGAAATCGCAGAAAATATTGATTATAAAAAAGGTATTGCAGAAGCTTATAATAACCTCGGTATTTATTACAGGGAAAACGGATTGTATGATGAAGCCAGCAAATATCATTTCAGGAGTCTGGAAATTATGGAAAGCATCGGCGATAAAAACGGGATTGCAAGATGTTATAACCTGATAGGGATTATTTACTACTATCTGTCGGACTATGATCTTAGTTTAAAGTACTATCTTAAAGCATTGGATATCAACATTGAGCAAAACGATACTAAATGGATCGGCGGTAATTCCAATAATATAGGGATGATTTATGAGATGAAAGGCGATTATCAAAAAGCACTGGAATATTACAATAAATCGCTTGAAATAAACAAGCAACTTGGAAATAAAAACTGGGTTGCCAATAATTACGGCAATATCGGCAGCCTATATCAAAAAACCGGTGACCCCAAAGCACTTGATTATCTGCAAAAAAGACTTGAACTGTCAAAGCAGACAAATAATTACGATGCTCAAATATCGGCAATACTGGAAATAGGCAAATATTACAACTCTGTTCACCGCTATTATGATGCCTTAAAATATATTGCTTCCGATTCCATAAGAGTTAATGACAACCAGTCGTTGTTCCTTAAAAACAAAATCGCAAGGCAACTTGCTCTCGCTTATGCAGGTATCGGGAGGTATGACTCGGCCTGCAAATATCTAAAGTTGCACATTTTATTTGACGACAGCCTAAATATCGAAAACCATCTTAAAAAAATAACGCAAATAAAGATGCAGTATGACTTCAGAAAAAATCAGAAAATTGAAGAACTGAGAAATCAAAAAAGAGAGTTGGTTTTTGTAGCTATTTCAAGTTTGCTGCTCGTGATACTTCTTATTGCAGGATTATTATTTGCACGTCAAAAAGCCCTTGCAGACCAGCAAAAACTTGAGAGAAAAAAGCTGGAAATTGAAAATAAACTCTTAATTGAGGACCTTGATTATAAAAACAAGGAACTGACTGATAATGTAAGGTATATGTTAGAAAAGAATGATATAATCAATATGGCTTCTGAAAAACTTAATCAGATAAAACCAAAATTTAAACCAGAAAACCGGGAGATACTGAATGATGTAATACTGGAGCTTCAATCAGGAACGGATGATGATATCTGGAAAGAGTTTGAACTGCGTTTTAATCAGGTCCACAGCAATTTTTATAAGAACCTGAGAAAGGATTTCCCAGGTCTCTCCCCTTCCGAACAAAAGCTTGCCGCCTTTCTTCGACTGAAAATGAGCACAAAAGAGATAGCCACAATTCTGCACCAAAGCCCCAAAAGCATCGAAACATCAAGAAACCGGTTACGAAAAAAACTCAATATCGTAAATAAAGAAGTTACTCTTTTTGAATTTCTTTCAAAATATTGATAAAATTCCTCCAATAATACACATCTGCCATTACACTATCTGTCAGCTATTTATAAAATTTGTATTGGTATTGTCACGGCATTTTTCCCTAAAGTATTGTTTTTATTATGGGTAATATTCGATATGTATGACTTTTGTAATGCACAATTTTTTGCACAGTTAAATGCAATAAAGGACTTTTGCAACCGAAACATTTTACCTGAATATGAAAAAGGAAAAATCAATGGAAACAAAAGATATCAACCTTGATCAGGAAATTAAACTGTTCATTGAAAAAAAGAAGCAGGAAAACTCTGCACTGAAAAAATTACTGTCAGCTCTTGACGATGCAAAGAAAAATAATAAAAAAATTGATTAATTATTGAAAGTTTTTACGATGCAATCCGACAAAAACAATATGCAGACAGCAGATGATTCCAAAACACTTGAGATGCTTTATCAAAAGTATTCATCAAAAATGTACGGAATTTGTCTGAGATTTGCAGGAAATACAATGGAAGCTGACGATATTTTGCAGGAAGGTTTCATTAAGGTATATACAAAACTCAAATATTTCAGGAATGAAGGATCATTAGAGGGCTGGATAAGAAGAATATTTGTTAATACTGCAATAAATTATTACAGGAAAAAATCGAGATACGCATTTAACGAGGATTTGGAAGATGTGCATTTCAATACTGCAAAACCGGAAAGCAGTTACAGTGATCTGCTTTCGAAGGAGGAACTGGTAAATCTTATTCAGAGTTTACCAAACGGATACAGGACGGTTTTTAATTTAAATGTTGTTGAAGGATACACACATAAGGAAATTGGTGAGATGCTCGGAATATCCGACAACACTTCAAAATCACAATTAACACGTGCGAAAAGTATTTTAAAAAAGAAAGTTCTTTCATTAATGAAGGAAAAAGTTAAAGTACCGTTTAACGATTTCAGGGTGATCAGAAACGAAACAGTCAGTTTGAGACAGGAATTACAGAAAGCTGTTTAATTTTTCAACATTACCCAATAAAAAATAATATTTTTCGTTACATTTATGGCACGCAATTTGATAAAGCTATACATAAATACAACGTTCTTTAAAAATTAGAAGTAAGGCTTCTCTCCCTTAATTGGTTTTGGTTAATAATTAGGTTTATTCTTTTCTTTTCTATTGTAATGCCTTACTTTTAAACCGGTGGAGGTAAAATCCTTCACCGGTTTTTTTATTTTCCTTGTTTATAACTATTTATAAAACATTAACATTTTGAAACTATTTTTGCACGCCAAAAACAGGTCATAGCATGCAGGAAACAATAATAATATTAGACTTCGGTTCACAATACACTCAACTGATAGCCAGACGGGTACGAGAGCTTAATGTTTATTGTGAGATACATCCGTATAACGCAATTCCTGAAATAAACGGGAACATTAAAGGTGTCATTTTATCAGGAAGCCCATATTCCGTACGTGATAATGATGCTCCTGTCCCGGATTTGTCATTAATTCGGAAAAAAATTCCAATTCTTGGAGTTTGCTATGGTGCTCA
Organism: uncultured Bacteroidales bacterium; assembly: GCA_964408535.1. Taxonomy (GTDB): domain Bacteria; phylum Bacteroidota; class Bacteroidia; order Bacteroidales; family JAADJA01; genus JAADJA01. Next base: position 16,772 of record CAYOZZ010000144.1, read on the forward strand.
ACACCTTGCCAACATTGACGGTGGTGAAGTTATGCCTTCAAAAATCAGGGAATACGGAAGGGCTAATCTCTCATTTATCGACAGTTCAAATGAATTAATGAAAGGAATGACCGGCGGTTGCCAGGTATGGATGTCGCACGGCGATACAATATTAAATATTCCTGACAATTATAAGATAATAACCAGCACAGCCGATGTTAAAGTCGGCGGCTTCAGGATTGAAGGTGAGGAAACCTGGGGAATTCAGTTCCACCCGGAAGTTTATCATACTACCGAAGGAATGACACTGTTAAGGAATTTTGTAGTTGACATTTGCGGATGCTCTCAATCATGGACACCCGAATCATTTATTGATACGACTATTTCTTCTCTAAAGAAAAAACTCGGAAACGATAAAGTAGTCCTTGGACTATCAGGCGGTGTTGACTCGTCGGTTACTGCGGTTTTACTGCACAAGGCAATCGGGAAAAACCTGACATGTATATTTGTTGATAACGGGCTCCTGAGAAAAAACGAGTTTGAATCGGTACTGGATTCATACAAACATATGGGACTCAACGTTATCGGCGTTGACTCGAAGAAAAGATTTTACAAGGCTCTCGAAGGAATTACCGATCCTGAACTTAAAAGAAAAGCCATCGGGAATACATTCATAGAAGTGTTTGACGATGAGGCACATAAGATTCAGGATGTAAACTGGCTTGCCCAGGGAACAATCTATCCTGACGTCATAGAATCAAAATCTGTTAAAGGGCCGTCGGCAACCATAAAATCGCATCACAATGTGGGAGGTCTGCCCGATTTTATGAAACTGAAGATTGTAGAACCTTTAAACACTTTGTTTAAGGATGAAGTACGCAGAATCGGTAAAGCACTGAAAATGGACGGAAGTCTGCTCGGACGCCACCCGTTTCCCGGGCCGGGCCTTGGAATCAGAATATTGAGCGATGTTACGGAAGAGAAAGTGAGAGTTCTTCAAGAGGCCGACCATATCTTTATCGAAGGGCTGAAGAATCACGGACTATATGACAAAGTCTGGCAGGCAGGCGCAATTCTGCTCCCTGTTCAATCGGTCGGTGTTATGGGAGATGAACGCACTTATGAAAATGCAATCGTATTGCGTGCCGTGGAATCAACTGACGGGATGACAGCCGACTGGTCACATCTGCCTTATGAGTTTCTTGCTAAAATCTCAAATGAAATCATCAATAAGGTAAAAGGAGTTAACAGAGTGGTTTATGATATAAGTTCAAAACCTCCTGCTACAATTGAATGGGAATAATTACGTTAGTTATTATCAAACTGCTTAAGAAAATGCAAAGAAGGAAAATTTTATACTCGCTGATACTCATAATCGCAATACTGATAACCGTACCGGGGCTTTCGCAGAATGTATCCGTAAAAAAAACGGAAATAATTGAAAATATTGACGGAACAGACTATTATTTGCATTTTGTAAAAAAGGGTCAGACATTATATAATATTGCCAAAGCCTACAATGTTACTGTCAATGATATCTTCAAAACAAATCCGGCAGCCGAATCAGGTATCAAAACAGGTATGGTTTTGAAAATTCCGGTTAAAACAGTTGTGGAACAAAATGCAAATAACAAAACCTCTTCAAAAGATAAAAATTTTTATTATCATATTGTTAAACCCAAGGAGACATTTTACGGACTTTCAAGGAGTTACAGCATCACGATTGAGGAGATAAAAAATGCAAATCCCGGAATTGGTGATGTTTTGAAAGAGGGAACTGTTCTGAAAATTCCGAAACATACATCCAAAACCCGGACAGTCGTAAATTCCTCAAAAACACATAGAGTTACAGCAGGTGAAACCCTGTACGGCATTGCAAAACAATATAATGTAACAATAGGCGCCATAAAAAATGCAAACCCGGGATTAACCGACAAACTTGATATCGGGCAGGTATTGAAAATTCCAGAACAGGAAACCGAAGCGGAAACCGTATTGCAGGAAAAGGTTCGGAAAAAGAAACCGCAGTTTATAACACATACGGTTGTTTCGCACGAAACATTATATCAGATTGCAAGAAATTATGCCGTCGGTATTGATACCCTGATGCTTTACAACCCGGGGCTTTCAGAGTATATCTATACAGGACAAAAAATAAAGATTCCGGTTACTCATTCAACAAAAAATTACATTACACACACTGCACACAAGAATGACAAACTAAAAAAGATTGCCAAAAAGTATGATATTAGCTACACTTCTTTAACACAGATTAATCCGGGTATTTCAAATAAGGTAAAAAAAGGCCAGGTAATCAAGATACCTGTAACCCGTCAAGAAATTCCTGAAAAAACGGAACAGCAGGAGGAGATTCAGCCTGAACCTGTATTAGGCCCCTGTTCAGATATTGCCGGAAACAGAGAGAAAGTTTATAATGTAGCTCTTATGCTGCCGTTATATCTTGAACAAATTGACAGTATTGTCCCCGGTGAAACCATACCTTCCGGATTTAAACCTTTCAGATTTATTCAGTTTTATGAAGGATTTATGATGGCAGTTGACTCAATGAAAAAAGCAGGAATGAATGTTAACATTTTCACTTATGATGTTGACAATACACCTGAAAAGATTGACAAGATACTTCAGACCTCCGAACTCAGCAGTATGGATGTTATCATCGGGCCGTTCTACGCGAGAAGTTTCCGTAAAGTGGCTGCTTTTGCAAAGACCTACGGTATAAAAATCATTAACCCGTTATCATCTCGTGAGGAGATTATTCTGAACAACCCTTTCGTGTTTAAAATAAAACCCACCCTTGCGAGCCAGAGCGACCTGCTTGCGTCTTATATTGAAAAGGCATATCCCGAAAGTAATATCCTGATAGTCAGACACAACAAATATAAATTCCAGACCTTTGTCTCTTATGTCCGGAACACACTCAACCTTAACAGGGAAATGCATGTTATAATTAAAAATGACGTCATCGAAAGTAAACTGAAAAGCATCGAAGCCAACAATAAACTATACACCGAGAATATGCTTCTCGACAGGGAACAACTCCAAAGGACCCCTGAAGGAAGTACAACTTTCAGTAATATGGTTAAAGAAGTTATTTACTCCGAAGACAGTCTGACAGGTGTTAAACTGAATCTTTCATTAGTCAGAAACAATGTTGTTATCATTCTGAGTGAAGATAAGTCATTTTCACAGGAACTCTTGTCACGTCTTAATAAACTTTCGGCAGATTATGACATAAATGCAATCGGACTACCGGAATGGGGCAAGTTTGATGACCTTGAAACGGAGCCTCTTTTGAACCTGCATCTTCAGATTTTCAGTGAGAGTTATATTGATTATGAAGAGAATAACACACTGGACTGGATAAAGAGTTACAGAGAAAAATTCAAAACCGAACCTTCCGTCAAAAAGTATGCTTTTGACGGATTCGACATAGGCTGGTACTTCCTGAATGCACTTTACAATTACGGCAGAGAATTTGAACAATGTATTGATAATATGGATATTACACTAATGCACACAAAATTCAAATTCAAACATACTCCGGGAAACGGTTTCGAAAATACATACTGGAATATCTGTCGTTTTGAGGATTACACAATTGTAAAGATTCCGTTTGAGGAAACCGAACCACAAGAGTAACCGGCAAATATATACTGACGAAGCCGGTATGTGAAAAGGTTAACCCGAATTATGCAATAGCAGGTCTTATCCTGAAATAGGTTGCCAGAGAAAATGAGAAAGCAACCGAAGACGGACTATCCTTTCATTAGTCTCTTCTCCCGGGCTGTTCCGGATTTAAGCGCCGGCACGTGGGTAAGCCTAATCCGGAACCAAATATAATCCGGATTTGCAATCCGGCAAAACAACCCGCCCACAATCTCCGGATGACTGCTCTATGCTGACAAAAGGAAAAATTGAATTGTAATCCGATTGATTGCACCGGAGTCATCAGGAGATTTAGCCCGAAAGAATCCCTGTAGGGACGACCTTTTTGTAACACTTGAACGCTGTTCGCAGGGCAAGTCCAACGCTCCACCGCTCTTTCCTCTCCTATAGGGAATGGATAAAGGTATTGCTCTACGGCTCTTTCGTCATCACCAAAGTTATTACAAAGTCAATGTAATCGGTAAATAGAAAACTGTCGTCGGTCTGGGGATAGTTTTTTGAATAAATCGTTATTCCCCAGGCTGTCCGGTTTATTGAGAAACGTTCCGATTTTGCATACAAAGTATCATTCTTAATCGTTATTGTACTGATAAAGGAGACAGGTTTTACAATATCCTTAATTTTCAAATCGCCGTTTATCCGGTATCTGTTGTCACCTTTACCGGTAACACTACTAATTTTGAAAACGGATTCGGGATATTTCTTAACATCAAAAAACATATCCGATTTAAGAGTATTCTCAAGAGTGGCCTTCATTAAATAGTAATCAATATCAATATCAACAATACTGTCCATTAATATTTCAAAATTACCGCCGGTAATTTTGCCGTTATTAATTGTAATATTTCCGTTTTTCAACAAAACATAGCCCTTATGTACAACGCAGTACCAATCCAATTTGCTTGCATTAAGGTCAACGGAATACTTTCCGTCCGGCAACTTTGCCGACGGAGCACCGGAATAATTTGAACCGGAGTCGGTAACAGCTTGCTGAATCGGTACTTCTTCTTTAACCGGACTTGGATTTTGTTGATTATCAGGCTTTTTATCCTTCCCGGAATTGTTGCAGGAGGCAAAAAAAGCCGTTACAAAAACCGTAAACAATATCAATCCGGTATGAACAATACTTTTTTTCATTTTAATCTTTATTTTCACCTTTAAAGGCAACACCTGTAATACGTCCGTCAACAATCATTTCTTTTATGGTTTCAGGAATATTTTTAGCACCTTCAAAGATAGTATTTTCAAATTCGGCACCAAAAAAGTTCACTCCTTTCAAATCGGCTCCCGTAAAATCGGCACCCTGAAGATGAGAACCCTGAAGATTGGCATACAACAACCTTGAGTTGATAAAAGTTGCGTTTTCAAGTCCTGCGCCGGTAAAGTCGGAATAGCTGAAATCAACAGAGTCCAGTTTTGAACCTTGCAGGACAGCCCTGAATAATTTTGTTTTAACAACAGTGCTTCCCGTAAAATCGGCGTGCAGAAATTCGGAATCTTTCATAAGCGATCCGGTAAAGTTGCAATTCTTTAAACTTGCCCTGTGGCCTTCCATCCCGAACATATTAGCACCTCTGAAATCGGTGCTGTCGAGAACGGCTTCCGTTACGTGCACATGAAAAAGTCTGGCTTGTTTAAAATCGCAATTTGTCAGGTTTGAATTGTCGAATGTTGTCCAGCGAATATCGGCAACCCTGAAATCGGAACCTGCGAAATCACCGTTTGAGCACACTGCCGATCTGAAACTTGCCCCCCGGAAATCGCTGTTGTTTGCAACTGCCCCGTTCCAGTAAACATTGTCGAGATTTTCTCTTCTGAAATCATCTCCCGGCTGTGGAATCGGGATAATTCCCCTTTTGCGTTCCTTTCCGTCTATCAGCGGTGCAGGTTCATTTATAATAGCTTCAACCTGATCATCTTCGAGAAAATTTGCAACCTCAAACATATTTGTTGTGTCGGGAGGATATGGGAAAAGATCGTTTCCCTGTTCAGTGACTTCAGCCCTGTTATTGCAGGCTGTAATTAACGCTGTAACGACAAAAGCAAATAATATATTTATGCGGATGTTCATCTTCAGCCTGATTAAATTATATCGTTTCTGTTAAAATGCCTGTTTCCCAAAAAGCCGAGTAACCCACCGAGCAGGACCGGATATGCAATTGCAAAAACAATAAATACATTCCGTGTGACAATATCAAGAATATAATAAGATGCCGGCCCCATAACAGTCAGTTTAGGGTCGAAAAGTGCAAGCACTGCCGTTCTGAAAACCTGCAAAGGATTTATCATTCCAACGCCAATTACGATTTCAGGGTTCATCCTCATTTTCAGCATTATTCCCATAAGCAACAGGTCGAGAAAGGCAACAAGTATCAGCCAGATGATAAATGCCGAACTGACTGCCATATCCTGGGAGCGTGCTACGGACGAAATAAACATCCCTATACCGAGAAAGCAGAAGACCATTGCTCCGAGAAGAAAACTGTAATAAGTAAACAAGTCCCACGGAACATCTATATTTGTAATGGTTCCCCAGATAGCAGCTCCGAGCAATGCAATGAATACCGGTACATAAATTACAATGAACCTGCCGATAAATTTCCCCCAGAAATAACCTGTAAATGAGACAGGTAGCGATAAAATGTATTCCATAACATTCGACTCCCTGTCACCAACGACCGATCTGACTGTTGAGATAAGCACATATATCGGCAGAATAACCATACTCACCTGCATAAATGTTACCATCAGCCTGCTCAAACCTACAAATCCGATTATCTGGGACTCGGTTATCCCCATTGCGAACATTACCGCTACAAAACCACCGAACAGAAGACTGTAAACCCAGAACCATCTTGACCGCAGGTTTTGTCTTACATCAAGTATTGTTATTTCTTTTATGCTTTTATCCATTTTATACTTTTTTGTGAAAGACAATTCTTGAATTGTCTTTACCAAATCCGATCTATCCTATTACCTTTTAATGTGACAAGCGTCCACGCTGTCAACCCCTACCCTACTCCACATTGTGACAAGCGTCCAGGCTTGATAACCTACTATCTATTTTTTATCCATCATCTTATGCTTCTTTATAAAATCCTCCCTCATTGTTTTTCCCTCTTCAATTCTTTTTATCATTGTATTGAAATCATAAGTCGAGTCCCTTTTCTCTTTCAAGGCACCGTAACCGTAGCCCATTGGCGTAGTATCGCCGAATCTGTACCAGGCTTTTGTTGCGTCAATCCATTCTCCGGTTTCACAATCTCCAATCCATATTTTTGCGGTTTCACCGTTGAACTTTTTCCAATCGTCACCCTTCATATATTCAACCAGGCAGCCGATATCGTCAAACCAGATAACATCTTCATATTTGTTAATTGCCTGCACCGAATACTTCTGGTCGGCAAGCCCCATCAGGCATTGTGCACATACATCCCTGTCCCAGTTTATTTCACGGGGACTCTGGTCGGGCTCCGAACTACAGGCGAACCCCAACACTACTATTAATAATACAAATATTTTTTTCATAATTTTTATTTTTTAATTGCGACAAGCGGCCACACTTGTCAATTATTTCAATTAACTTTTTTATCAACCGTAATTTCACCCAAATCCATTTCCACAACCCTGTTTACCAGCATCGAAATTTCATTCATCCTGTGGCTGCTCAGTATCATAAGAGCATTTTTTGAAAAATCCTGCAGCTTTGCAAACAAAATTTCACGTGCGGCAGGGTCAAGATTTGCCGAAGGTTCATCCATCAGTAATATTCTCGGTTCTCTTCCGAGAGCAAATGCAATTAATAACTTCTGCTTCATTCCTCCCGACAATTTAAAGAACGGTTTTGAAAGATTATCTTCAATACTAAGCCCCATTGAATGACTAATTTCAATAAACTTATCCCTTCCGGTATTTGTTATTTTCGAGATAAACTCAAGCAACTCTTTCACTGTCATTTTTAAAGGCGGGGGTGTCTGGGGGACAAAACCGACCTTCTGAAGTATTTCCTTCCTGTGCAGCCGTGGATTCATACCAAGGACATCCAGCTTGCCGTCAAATACATATTGCCCGAGGATACAACGAATCAGCGTTGTTTTCCCGGCACCGTTTTGCCCGATAAGTGCAACCCGTTCACCTTCCAAAAAATCGGTAGTCAGGTTTTTTACAACCGTTAACTTTTTAAAGGATTTTGACAATCCGTCAATCTTTATCAACTCTTCCAAATCTGTCTCTCTTTTTGAATTAAACTAATTTATCAAGTCCTTTTATTGAAAATTTCAGTGCTTCGCCCGGACAAACGTCAACACAAAGGCCGCATCTCGTACAGTCGGAACCGGTATAATGTACTTCGTCAGTTGCTTTTCCCCGTTTTACAAACCAAAGAGTATGAGGAACAAGACAAACATCCTGACAATCAGTGCAGTGAGCACATTTGTCAAGTTCAAATTTAATCCCGAGCGGAGCAGCCTTTCCGGTGATAGACCACGTTGCCCCGACAGGACAGACATAGCGGCACCAGAATCGTTTGCTGTACACAATCTCAAATAAAAGAACAGCAAGAACCCAGAGCAAAATCAGCCCCGGTCCATAAATCATACTACGAGAAACAATCCCAACCATATTAATGTTTTCAAAAACTATATTTTTTGTTAACAATGCCAGCAAAAGAAACCCTGCCCAAAACACAAAACGCAGTCCGATATTGAATGTATGTTCCTTGATTTTCTTTTTCTTAACAAGATAATTATGCAGTTTTTCAGTCATTTCGGCCAGGAAATGGTACGGACAAATCCACGAGCAATATGTCCTGCCTCCCATAATGCTTAAAAACAGAATTGTGAAAAACCCTATCCAGAAGTTCATTGTCAACGACGGAAGGTAACCGCCGGGAATTGATATCAGAATAACCTGAAGGGCATTAAATGTATCCATCAGATAGAACCCTATCAATCTGGAGCCGCTCAGCGAGCCTTCAAGTATTGAGAGGTCGAAAGCAAATGAAACGACGAACATCAGGTTGATAGTCAACAAGGCTGCCCATCTGATATTTCTCCATTTATGTTTGTTTTTATGATTGTCGTGCCACTCTTTGTACGGAATACCGATTTTGGCATTAGGAAGCTGGTCTTTACTTTTCGGGGGTAACGGTGTCTTATTTTTATTTCCAAACATAGCGCTTACGATTTAATGGGTTCAACAACAATACTCGGTTCCTGTGTGGGACAAACCATAACGCATACACCGCATCCGGTACAGCCGTCCAAAACTTTCGGTTTGAAAGTCCCGTTGTTTTCGTCCATAACAATGGCCGTTTCACCGATTGGGCACTCCGTTACACATAAGTCGCAAACTTCACTGTCGAAGTTGTGTTCGCTGACAGGTGACGGTTTAGGATCTCCCGTTCGCGGTGAACGGTAAATACCCTTGAAATCATCACCTCTCGGTGTTCCTTTAAAGCCCTGACCTTTAACGGCAAGGCAGGTTTTTTCGTTAACTTTTGCTATTCCCATCCTCACCTTTGTCTTCATCGCCTTAATCTGCACTTTGAAAGGATTGAAATCAGGATCGTTATAATCGTGGGTCTTTTCGTACTCGGCAATTGCCTCTTCACCGGCATCTTTAAATTGCTTGAAATAAAGAACGGCAGTGGGACATGTTTCGACACACTGAAGCGAATCGCAGGAGAAGTCGCAAGCCTGCGCCCTGACATCAATGTAAGGTGTGCCGTAAGATAAACCTTTCTCAATCCCTGCAAGTTTGATTGCCTGTACCGGGCATATCTGAACACATAATCCGCATTTTATACATCCGAAAATGAACTCATCTTCGTCAATCGCACCCGGAGGCCTCAGAAAATCCTGTGTTCTGGCATTCTCTCCGTGGAGCTTTTTGAGATATCCGACACCCGCACCGACAGCCGCAAGTGCCGTCACTGCTACAGCGCCTGATTTTAAGAAATCGCGTCTGTTAATGTCTGTTTTAGCCATAATATGTGAATTAAATTTTGTTGAAGCAAAGGTAAGTGTTTTTAGTTTAGATATGCAATAAAATTAAATATAAAAAGTGTTATACCACCTGTAGTTTTATGGCAAAAATACATTTTCCGGTGGTATAACATATTAATCATTCAAATAAATTAAAATCTGTAGGTTGCACTTATATTAAAGCTGAGGCCGGGTTCGTAGAACAAGGAATTTGTTTCCGGTCCCATATTTTTGTATGCACGACTAAGATGCTCTACATAATTGTTGTTCAGCAAATTTGCTATTGATGCTCTAATCTCAAATGAACTGACCGGTTTGTAGGTAGCACCCAAATCAATAACAGCCCAGCCCGGTGTGGTTGTTTCCGCAAAACTTGAAGCTACCCTCGTTTGATCAGCGGCAAAACGCACTTTAATCATTGCCTCAACCTTATCAGAAAAATATTTAAATGATGCATTTCCCGAGAAAGGAGGAGTTTCGGGCAAAGGCTCGTCCCAGGTAATATTCTGGGCATAAGTATATCCTCCCGAAGCCGCAAAATTGAGGTGATCAATAAAAGTTATATCAAAGCCAAGCTCAAAACCGTAAAGCATAGCTTCATCAATGTTTGTAAACCTCTTTGCGTGAGCCGGTGGTTTGCAGGGCATAAACTTCTTGTCAATTGTTGTATCAACAAAAGCCGTGATATAGTCGGTAACATAAGAATAGAACAGGTCGGCATTAATGTTGAAATTATCAAAGGATTTTTTTGCAATCAAATCTGTCTGATGATTTGCTTCAGGCTTCAGATTCGGATTTCCGACATATTCATACGCATCCGAACCGACTGCCAAATGGTTTATGAAGCGTTCAAGCAGAGATGCCGATCTTACACCTCTGCCGACAGCCCATTGTAGTGTAAAATCTTTATCAGGTTGCCACGTTAAAGATGTATTTGCCGAAATGTTAAAGTCATTATCAGGTTGAATATTCCCGTTATACAGTTCGTTGAAATCAGGTGCCGGATTATCAATTTTCACCTCGACAAAGTCGAGCCTGAATCCGACATCCCACATAAGGTTTGAAGAAACCCGGTATTTGTTTTCAAAGAATAGACCGATGTCAGACGATTTTGAATTTTGCCAAATCAGGTCAACGAAAGATTTCGGTTGTGGCAATGTGTCGCCGGTGCAACTGTTTATTTTAACAAGACGGTTTCTTTGCCCGTCTTTATTGATGTAGCCATAGTCAATACCTGCATATTGAATTATCTTGTCACCCGGTCGTAACCCGAATTCAAGCCTGCCTCCCATAGATTTGGATGTTACAGGTGCAACGGACTCGGTAAAAGCCCAGCTTGGACGCGCACGGGTTGACATTTCATGATCGACATACGAACCGTAAACCTTTGCCCGCAGTGAAAAGATTAAATCCGAGATGTCATTTGCCAGATAATCTAAATAGAGCATTGAGCTGTTGTCTTTATCTGCGTCCATAGGTAACCCGGCATGTTTTACATCTTTTGCAAATCCCTGTCTGAGCGTAAGTTGTATCCTGTTTTGTTTGTTCTTGCCGTGGTAATTCCCTATTTTGATTGAATAACCTGTCCGGGTAAATGATGACGGTATTTCGGTGCCGTCACCGCTTTTATAGTTCCCGAAATTTTTATAATCGGCGTGAACGGAAAAGTCATAACCTTTGTTTGCCATCTGTACTCCGGCCTGACCGTAAAAATTACCTCCGTTAGTCATATAACCGCCTTCGACCATTCCCGAAATTTTAAACTTATTGGAATAGCCGGGGCCTTTGGTAACAAGATTTATAAGCCCGCCGACCGAAGGTCCGAATCTTACACTGTAAGGACCTTTTATCACCTCTATTTTTTCAATCTCCTCTGGCGAAATTTGCGAAATAGCCGGATCCATACGGTTAGGACAGGCATTGGATGACTTGCTGCCGCCGTCATACTGGACATTTAACTGGCTGTATTTGAATCCCCTCAATACGGGTTCCATCGCATAGTTGCCTCTCTTTACAATTCCGAAACCTGCTTCATTCTCAAACATCTCGCCCACATCATGAACCTGTTCCGTAGGTAAGGTCTGAGCCGAAATATTTGTTTTTAAAATGTTCTCGGATTTTCTCCCCTCAACAAATATTTCCTCAAGATAAACGGTGTCGTTTTGTGAAAACAACAGTAATGGAGAACTTGCAATCAATATTATAATTAGTAATAATGTTATATTTTTGTTCATCTGTCGTTAGTTTTTTGTTTTACCATAAAATTAATTTCACCCGGGGTTTTTATCAGGATACCGTTTGCATTAATCAAGCTCAAAGTCCGGATTAAAATAAATCACCCTGAACCAATATTCAATGCACAAAACATCATTTTGGCAAAATCCTGATACGTCTGATTTTAAATAAAATATGCTATATGTTTTTGTGAGATAAAGGCGTACCTTTTACTCTACCGGAAAAAACACATAAACCAAAAAAACCGAATAAATCAGACTATGCTCCGGGGAGGCGGAGTAAGGGTATCGTAAAATATTTCGATGAGTAAGTTTGGATGCTCATAGAATTTTAACACACAATTATGAGGTTTTCGGAGGGTTGTTAAAATCCCTGAGCCAAGATAAATAATATTGTTGAAATCCAGATTCGGTGCAGGCGGCGGTGCGTTGTGTTCCTTCGATTGCTCATTGTTTACACTACGTTTAATCAAAGCACTTAGATAACTGATGTCACCCACAAGGGTTTTCCGCTCATTTTGCGAAAAACTGTTTTCATCAACAGGCTGCATCTTTAGTTTTGAGGAAATCTGATGATAGTAATACTGGAGATAAGGAGCGTAAGGTATCATAAAGAATGATACGTAAAACATTAGTAATATGAATGCAACTCTCCTTCTCATTTCAGGTGCAAATATAGTAAAAAATTTTATAGAAAGAGAAAAGTTGCTTATAATTATTTCCGAACAGAATTATTTATCCATGTTAATTCGGGTAATTCGTCAATTCGATAAATAGTGCATAAGGCAGATTCACTGTTACAATCCGAATGAGCAGTGGTACAAGGGGAAAAAGAACAGCATATTTTTTTCGCCACAACTCTGAAAATTTTCGGAGCAAAGACACAAAGGTTCACAAAGTTTTTTGTATTTGCTGCCGGATTAAGAGTCTGTAAGCCGTTTAATCACTGCTATTCTGGATTTTTTATGATAACTTTTGCACCTGAATATCCCGGGCAATCCGTGTTAATTCGTGGAATCCGTGGGTATAAAAACTATGGATTGCTATGTCCGGCATTGCTTGCGAAGCCTGAGCCACCGCCAAAGACAAAACCAACCTGCCATGATGACAAGTCAGGCCGGAATCAAGGGAAGGTCATTTAATTATAAAAATTAATTTCCATCTGATACCTATGTAAAAAAATCTTTATATTTTTACGCATAATTATTGATATTAATATTATGTTTAGAATTAAATTAACCGTTTTATTTATTGCCGGTTTCGTAACGGCTTATGCTCAAAAGTTGGACACAACAGTTTTTAATTCCGTTTTCGAAAGAAAAGCCTTTAACTCTTATGCCGATTCATCAAATCCTGATCCGTTAAAATTCTTTTGTGCTGTGAGTTATAAAAAAGGAGCATATGATAATATCCGAAAGTCCATTGATACAATTATGAACGATTTGTTTGATGAAGGAATTGCAAAAAAACCTTTAAAGAAAAAGGTGAAAATGATTTATAAGAGGGTTCACGAAGATATGTTAAAAAAATATGAGAATAATGTAATTTTTAATGAAATATTATATTCGGGAGAGTATAACTGCGTTTCAGCCACAGCATTATATTCTGAAATTCTTGACAAAACGGGTATTAAATATAAAATTTTAGAGCAACCTGACCATGTCTATATTATAGTTGACCCTGATAATACCAGTATTCTTATGGAAAGTACAAATCCGCAGAAGGGAGTTATTATCTATGATGAAAGATTTAAAAAAGATTATGTTAAATATCTGTATAGTAATAAATTAATTGCAAAAGATGAATATATCAATAAAAGTACGGATGAACTTTTTAATGAATACATGTACTCTGATGCAGAAATTGATAAGTACGAATTAGCAGGACTACATTATTATAACCGCGGTTCGTTTTTTATGGAAAAAGAGGAGTTTAATGATGCTGCAGCGTGTTATGAAAAAGCTTATTTCCTTTATCCCGGCAGTAAAACAATTGCTTTTTTATACTATATGGCACTCTCTAATGTATTAAACAATGAAGCGGCCGGGAATGATTTTCATGGTAAAACACTTGCCAAATATGTTAATATCAATATTCATGACGATGTCGTAATGCAATCTTCAGTTGATTTTTTTAAATCAGTGTTGAATACACTAATTGTTGAGCGTTCTGCCCCCGAAAAAGGTCAGAAATACTATTCGGAGTTTATATCATTTATCAGCGATTCCGTTAATACACAGGAATTTACTTTTAATTATTACTTTATAAACGGGTATTATTACCTTATTAAAGGAGAATACGAAAAGTCGCTGAATTATGCCGATACTGCATATCATATCCATCCTGACAATATGCATATTAAAGGAATAATACATGACGATTTCAGCAAAATCATCTTTTCAATGTCACAAACCAATTCAAATGTTTATATTGACACACTGTTTTATTATTTCGACAAGTTCCCGTTTCTTTTTGATTATAATTATTTGGAGCAGTTTTTTTATTCAGTATGTTTTTTTAAAACAAAAGAGTATTTCGACCAGAAAAATGAAAAAGAAGGTACATTATTACTTCAAAAGCTTGATTTAATGCTAACTGGCAATCAGAATTTGGCTTCATCCTACAAGGGAATGAGCGGTATGCTATACAGTATTGATCAATATTACAGGTATGACAAACCCAATGCCGATACACTAATATCCGTTTTCTCAAGATATCACAAGTACTTTCCTGATGATTATACCATTAAAGCCAAATTGGAGGATATCAAGGAGAGAAAATCAAAAAATAAAAGTTTAAAATATGAAAATGTTTACGACCCGAGGGATGTGTTTCTGCAATTAATGAATTTGACTCAGGACGAACAGGTGCAAAAGAAAACTATTCCGGAAGATTACAAAGGAAAGTTTAAGAAAATATTTACAGGTTGCTGGAATTCATCTAAATACAAATTATCCGACAGCAATACGTTAAAAGACGGTAAACCGAGAAATATTACAGTAAGTAAGGGTTATCAACTAAAATATACGGTAGATGGCAAAACCATCAAAGGTAAATGGTCAATTCGTCCTAAAGAAAAATTATTATATTTTACTTATGGGGATAATTCGGATTATTTGGTCTTTAGTATAGTAAAAATTGAAAAAGAACAAATAGAGCTTCGTCCCTACAAAAATGACAAGCTTTCAAACAAAATTATCATTTTTAAACCTTGTAAACAATAAGATTCGGGCTATTCTGTATTTTCATGATGACTTTTGCACCTGAATATCCCGGGCAATCCGCGTTAATTCGTGGAATCCGTAGGTATAAAAACTCAGGGTTGCTATGTCCGGCATTGCTTGCGAAGCCTGAGCCACCGCCAAAGACAAAACCGACCTGCCCGGATGACCGGTAAAGCTGGGTATCCGTAACTGAATTTACATCTGATTTACAATTGTAAATATTTGTTAAAAGTAATTTGCAGTATGGTTTTATATTTAAATTTGCCATCGTACAAATAAATTAAGCGGAAATAGTATGAAAAAATTAGCGATTTTATTATCAGTGGTTATTTTTACGACGTTCACTGTTAACGCCCAGCTTTCGACGGCAAAACAAAAGTCTGTTAAGCCTGTGCAAAAACAGGAAGTGAAAAAAGAAACTGCGGCAAATAAGCAGGCTGAAAATTCAAGTGCTGCCGTTATCAAGTTTGATAAAACGACTCACGATTACGGTACGATAGTGCAGAATGGAAACGGAAACTGTGAGTTTAAATTCACAAATGAAGGTAAAGAGCCGTTAATACTGACAAATGTTCGCTCATCCTGCGGTTGCACGGTACCGACCTGGCCAAGGGAGCCGGTATTGCCCGGACAGTCAAAGGTTATAAAGGTTAAGTATGACACAAAACGTTTGGGAGTAATTAACAAGACAATTCACGTCTATTCAAATGCAGTCACACCTTCGGTAACTCTTAGGATTAAAGGAAAGGTGGTTGCAAGGTCAAACTCATCTGTTCCTTCGAAAAAAGTGATGGAGAGTACTGATGCAGCAAACAAAAAGAAATAGTTAATTGTGGATTTGAATTGGAAAAGGCTGCTTTTTTAGCAGCCTTTTTCTTTTTTAGTAGTTGTAAATCCTGTATTCCCAGGCACCGAGAGAAACCCCGGCACCGGAATCAAATTCTATTTCATCACCTGAAAATATTTCTGCGTATTTTCCGGTAAAACCGGTGCCTTTAAGTTTTACATTTACCTGTTCGTCTGTAAGGTTTACAATAGTAAAAACCCTGTTACCGTCCTTTTCGCGAATAAATGCAAATACCGATTTGTCATCCGTGGTTTCTACCCGTTTCATTCTGCCGCCGTAATTTCCGTTCCAGAGTGCGACATTATTGGTTTTCATATTGTTCAGAGTCGTATAGAAACCAATAAGGGGTGACGTGAAGTCCCATTCTATCTCATCTTTTTCAAAAAATTTCAGTCTTTTGTTTAATCCGGTTTCCTGTCCGCTGTAAATCAGCGGCATTCCCGGCAAGGTATATGTCAGGACGGCAAAAGCCTTTGCGCTTTCTCCCATTCTTTCGTTTACAGTGCCGTTCCAGGAATTTTCATCGTGGTTTGTTATAAAATTCATCCTGTAGGCATTTTGCGGAAATGTAGTATCCTGCTTTTCAAAATATTGCTCAATGTTATCGGCGTTTGCTTCACCTTTGGCAATTTGATTCATAATATGATGAAGTTCCCAGGCGTATGTCATATCGAAAGCATGTATTTGCAAATCGGGTTGCTCCGCTTCGGCAAGCATAAATACAGGTTTTATTTTGTCCAATTTTGCTCTTGCCTGATTCCAGAACTCTGTCGGAACCATTCCTGCAACATCACAGCGATAACCGTCAACATCAGCCTCTTTCACCCAAAACTCCAGTGCGTCGGTCATAGCTTTCCAAAGCTCTTTGTTGTCATAATTCAGGTCGGCAACATCAGTCCAGTCGAAAGGTGACACCATTTTACCGGTCGAATCTTTAGTGTACCAACCGGGATGCTCTGTTATCCAGGCATTATCCCATCCCGTATGATTTGCAACCCAGTCTAATATAACCTTGAATCCCATATTGTGCGCTTTTCCGACAAGTTCTTTCAGGTCATCCATTGTACCGAATTCAGGATTAACCGCCTTATAGTCTTTAACGGCATAGTAACTGCCGAGAGTACCTTTTCTGTTCTTCTCACTAATGGGAAAAACCGGCATAAGCCAGAGAATATCCACATCCATTTTTTTAAGTCTCGGCAAATGTTTTTCAAACGCTTTGAAAGTTCCCTCCTTTGTGTACTGGCGGATGTTAACTTCATAAATATTTGCGTTTTTGCTCCACTGCGGGTGTTTAACGTAGCTTTCGGGGTCCGCAGCCTTTTGATGCAACGTGCTGTTCTGCGGGTTATTACATCCTGCAAGCAATGCGAAAACGATTATTTGTAATATAACTCCTGTCTTCATTTTTCCATTAATATTTTGGACAAAGGTAAAAGAAATATTAATTACGGCTCCATTTCAATTATTGACTAAATTTGCAGGCTCACAAATTCATCGAATGAAGAAGTTTTATCTTGAGATTGTAGTTTTCGTTTCGGGTGCCGTTGTGATGGCTTTTGAAATTATCGGCTCGCGAATGCTTGGGCCTTATGTGGGTACATCCATCACAGTCTGGTCTGCAATAATCGGTGTTATTCTTATGAGTCTGAGTCTCGGATATTATCTTGGAGGGAGATATGCCGACAGAAAACCTGAATTTACGCTTTTGGCAAAAATTATTATCGTTGCAGCCGTATTTATCATTTTTTCGACTGCAATAAAGGATGTGTTGCTGAAAAGCCTTCTTAATATAACCGGCAATGTCAAAGCCGTCTCGCTGCTTGCTTCACTGATACTTTTTTCTGTGCCGGGCTTTCTGCTTGGGATGGTTTCGCCTTTTGCAGCAAGGTTGAAAATAAACAACCTGAAAACGACCGGGGCAACAGTCGGAAATCTTTACGCCATTTCAACGGTCGGTAGTATTACCGGAACTTTTCTGGCAGGATTTTATCTTATACCGGCATTTGCAGTGTCGCACATATTGTACATTCTTTCGGCTTCATTAATTATTTTTGCCGGAGGACTGTTTTTTGTTTATAAACCGCAAACGGAATTAAACTGATATGAAATTAAAATCTTTATCTATCATTTTGGCCGGAGTTATCCTGATGTTGTCAGGATGCTCGGCACCCGAACAACATAGTCCGGCACCGGTAAGGATAGCAATATCAAAGGCTGTTCCCGAAAAGAGTTATAAAAATTATATCAGATGGCTGAAAGCTGCCGACTCCACGGTTGTTTGTATTGATATGTATCACCTTGGTGTTGATTCGGCTTTGAAAGTACTTGAAACCTGTGACGGACTTCTTTTGACCGGAGGTGATGATATAAATCCCGAAAGATATGGTGAGAAGTTTGACTCGACAAAATGCGACCTTCCCGACAATTACAGGGATACTCTGGAGTTTGCACTTATAGGGAAAGCGCTTAAAATGAAACTCCCGATACAGGGTATTTGCCGCGGTCATCAGATTTTGAATGCCTACTTCGGAGGGACATTATATCAGGATATTCCTACTGACGTGGGAACAAATGTTTTGCACCGTCATCCGCCGTATAAACCGGCAAACCACGATGTTAAAGTTGAGGAAAACTCGCTGCTGAATGAGGTTGCAGGAGTGACGGGGGGAACTGTTAACAGCAATCATCACCAGGCTGTCAATAAACTTGCTCCCGGATTAAGAGCAGTGGCACATACAGACGACGGGTTAACCGAATCGGTTGAGTTAATTGATACTGACGGCATGGCCTATCTTCTTGGTGTACAGTGGCATCCTGAAGCTATGAGTTATGATAATCCGCTGTCAATCAATATTGCAAAGCGGTTTGTCAGGGAGGCGAAAAAAAGTAGGGCTCGACTACGTTCGCGCTGATGTATGATGGTTATAAAAAAACTCATAGTATATAAAACGGGTTAATGTCAATGATTTTTTGTTCTAACATCTAAAAATCAAACAAACTAATCCAAAACCTTATGAACGGCATAATTGGTCCATTTTTCAAGAAGTTGCCTCATATCATCCGGAAAAGGAGCTTCAAAAAGCATTTTCTCATTTGTTGTAGGATGGATAAATCCGAGAGTTCTGGCGTGGAGTGCCTGGCGCGGACAGATTGAAAAACAATTTTTGACAAACTGTTTATATTTTGTGAATGTCGTACCTTTTAAAATTCTGCTTCCTCCGTAAGTTTCATCGTTAAAGAGCGGATGTCCGATATATTTCATATGAGCTCTGATCTGATGTGTGCGGCCTGTTTCAAGCTGACACTCAACCAAAGTCACATATCCGAAACGTTCGGCAACTTTATAATGAGTAACCGCACTTTTCCCATATTCGCCGTTTGGAAAAACAGCCATCATCTTTCTGTTTTTCAAGCTCCGGCCAACATGGCCTTCGATAGTTCCCTCATCTTCATCGAAGTCACCCCAGACAAGCGCGTTATATTTTCTGTCAATACTATGGTCAAAAAACTGCTCCGATATTTTTGCCTGGGCTATCTCATTTTTGGCAATCAGCATTACACCCGAAGTGTTTTTATCAATACGATGTACCAAATAGGGGCCGGGTTTTATCTTTTTTGTCTCACCTCCGTTCTGTTGGAAGTGCCACAACAGGGCATTCACAAGCGTACCCGAAAAATTTCCGTGAGCAGGATGTACAACCATTCCGGCATACTTATTCACCACAATAATATCATCATCCTCATAAAGAATTTCGATGGGAATATCTTCGGCAAGCATCTCTTTCGATCTGACAGGCTCTGCCATAACAATGGAAATAACATCTCCCGGTCTGACTTTATAAGAAGGTTTTACGGGTTCACCGTTAACAAGAATGTTTCCGCTGTTTGCTGCCGTCTGCAACCTGCTTCTCGAAGCATTTTCAATATGGTGCATCAGGTATTTGTCAATCCTCAATGGGCTTTGTCCCGGATCAACATTAAATCTGTAATGCTCAAAAAGTTCCTGGTCCTCATTTGTCTGATCGGAAAGTTCTGTCATAGAAAATACCTTATTGGGTTATTATAAGTTTTGAAGTGTAGTGACGCGTGTAAGCCGAATCAAAAACGTCAACAATATAGATACCCTGTTTCAGTTCCGAAACCGTAACGGATGAGCCTGAATACGGAACAGAGTAGATCAATTGACCGTAAATATTGTATATACTGACTTTTAGATACTTCCACATCTCCGGTTTGGACGATTGTACGTTTGGAATAACAATATTTATCATACCGTCAGGTTCGGGTGGATTTGGATATATCAGTAGTTTTTCCGTGCTGTTTTTGTATCCTGCGTTTTCGTCCATTGGTACCAATTGGGCACCGAGCAAAGGTCTTATCATCAGTGAGCCTTCAAAATTCGAGTTTGTCCATTTACCGTCAACATTGTAAAATATTTTATCCTTTGAATTTGTGTTCCTGTCGAATCCGATATTCAGATTGTCGTTGGTTGTCTGAACCCAGCCGATATAAAATTTACCTTGCCCGAGAATAAGCTCTTTATCGGTGAAATATTTATCAGCGAAATTATTGAATCCATCGGTAAAATCGGGCAGAACATTTTTCTTCTGATAGATTATCAGCCCGGGTTCTCCGTTGTTATCATTCCAGACTGTGATGTGAAACAATTTCTCGTTATAATTATGGACAACTTTGTTGAAAAACATACGCACACCCCTGAGAGTATCCGGTTTTTGCAGGTTGAACTGGTAAGCAAGCATTGCGCCGGCAGGAGATAAGCCGTAGCCTGCCTCTGCGGTTCCATCGTCATACGAAAGGTAATTATAGAAGTTTTGCTTTGCCGTCACAGTATCACCAAACTGGTTATTCTGGTCGTGAATTATATATGTAGCATTAAAACAGGCTGTATCGTGAGCATCCAAATCAAACAGGCAACAACCTGACATGAAATTCACAAAAGGCTGGTAACTGTTGCTGCTCATATTGAAAAGCGGTTCCATATATCCATCGTAAGATGTAGTGTAACTCTCAATGATTTCTCCCTCTTTATCCGTAACTAAAAACTCAAATGTTGAAAAATGCTGTACCGAATCAAGGTTGTTTGCATAAACATCAATTGTTTTTACAAATGAGAACAGATCATCGCTATACTGATAGTAAGGCATTGAGGAGTAGTTTAATAGCAGGCTTTTCGGTCTCTCGTTAAAACAGAGTTTCTTTTGATAGTAATCGTTATATTTCCGGTTTGCATTAAGGTAAACCATATCAATATTCCACTGATCCGTATTGCTTTTCCAACTGTTGATATTTGATATGCTTCCGTAATTCCTAAATCTGAACTGAAAATCACCTTTAAGCCAGGATGTATCTTTTATGGGAATCGTAACATATCTGAAATATGTATTATACTTTTCGGTAAATGTCTCAAGAGAGTCGCCACCGGCACTCCATACTTCTTTCCAGTCGGTTGCCAGCGTGTAAATGGAATCGCAGGGAACCAGAACGGAATCGGTATATATCAGAATATCTTCAACGGTATAAAACGGAATATCACAATCAAGTTCGATTATATCACCGGGAAACAAAGTGTCACCCTCGCCGTAATACTCCCCGTCAGGTTTTTGTATTTCATAAACGTGTAACCAGAACGACTCAATATATGAAAAGACCGTATCTTCGGTATATCTGCCGAATTCCAGTATTAACGAGTCGTGTGGCAATGGCGGAACACCTCTTCCCTGCGGCTGGTAATAAAACGAAAAATAAACCGAATCAGCCGGAGTCAGTTTGCGCATACCCTGAATCCCGTCATCATAAATGGAATCAAGTCTTATCGGGAAAGAGGTCAGATAATCGGCTGCAAAAGGGAAAAAATTAGCATTTCCGTATATATCTCCGAACTCATCGAGAACATCAAAAGTCGCAACGCCCATGTTTATGGGGAAAACACCATAATCAGGATTCACATAAACATAATCGTCAAGCCATTTGTTGCTGTCGGGATAGACACCTTTTTTTGAAAAATCATCGTAAAAAGGCAATTCAAGAGGATTATATTCGATAAACTCCGATTTAAAATAAGCTCCGGGCTTTTCTTCAATAGACCTGCGATATTGTTTTATAACAGAGTTATTCCCGACACCTGTCAGATATTCCTGCGAAAAGAGTGTCAGAGGGAACAATGTTGCCAGTATGTAAACTAAATATCTTTTCATTCAACTTTTTTAAACAGCGTATCAACAGCAAGAGTGTCGGTGCGCAAAGAGTCAGGTAAAAACGTTTGCAAATATAATTCAAAATCAACCGAATCATCCGATCTGTACCAAAGATGTATAGAGTCGCCCGGATAATAAGACAGTTTCGTATCCCAACGCGGGTCCTGCATATAAACCTTTGAATGTTCTTCATCAACAATACTGTCGAGATATATTTCGTGTCCAAGGTTAAAAGAGGCGGTATTGATGGAATAAATTGCCTCCTCACGTGTTTTCCCAATCAGGAACGGAACCGGAATTTCGTAAGTTCTGTCACCGGAGCCGACAACAAGGTCAATCACGGAGCCTTTAACAAGTGTGTCGCCCGGAAAAATCGTGTCACCCTCAAACATCTGCTCAAGAACAGCATTCTTGTCAAAACTCGGAACATATTTCAGTTTACCAACCTGCAGTTTGCCCGATTCAAGCACATTAACCGCCTGTCGGAGTGTCAGGTCTTTCAGATCGGGCATAATAACCAGTTCCTGAGTCATTGCGACAACCGTAAGATAGACATTCCTGCCCTTTTTGACCATTGTACCTGAATGTGGTAATTGCATCACAACCGTTCCGCCCGGTTTACTTTCATCATAGACCGAATCAATAATGAAAAAGTCAAAACCGGCGCCATATCCTGCTGAGTCTATCTGCATAACAGTCATATCTTTAAAGTCAGGCAGTTCCACTTCCTCACCATGCTCAGTGTAAATATCAAGGAATTTAATAGCCGTAAATATCAGGATCATCATCAGTATAACGGCAATACCGAGGTTTTTAAAAAACCGTTTACTAATAAGAAACCCGAGGAAATAGTTTTTACCTTTTTTTCCGCCTGCCATTTTAAATTTTTAGACTCAAAATTAACTTTATAACTAATCAAACAAAGAAATATTGTTTAAAACGGCAAAGGTACATTAAATTTTCTCATTTTAACCTCACTTTTGTAAAGCCCGGATTATACGATGGTATAATTATGGCTTGACAGCATTAACAAGAAGCAGAAGCGGTGTCCAATCTCCTGATGACTACAGGTGTCACAGTCCGTAATACTATTCAGCCCCAATTTCGTCTGCAAAATTGCCATCCGGAGATTTCGGGCAGGTTTTTGGCTGCGTCTAATTTTAAGAAGCCGGTTTGGTTTTTAGGTTAGGTTTATGTTGTGGGCATACCTGACCTTTGATCTCCATACAGGCTTTTCCGACTCAACCCTCCCAATTACTATCGGGGCTCTCTAACAGTAGAGAGGGGAAACCCATCTATGTTCCAAGCTTCCACGCTTGGAAATATATAAAACACCCTCCTTCGTGAACCTTTGAGCCTTAGTGTCTTAGTGGCATTATTAGTCCCGTAACGGATATTTTGTTTTTTTGCCACAAAGGCACTAAGAAACACAAAACCCCATTATTTAAGTTAGTGTAAATTCGTGTAATTCGTGGCCCTGGCTCTATCGCTGTGATAAGCACCGGCCACCTTAACCCTAACCATATTCCCATACCGGCTTCCTTGCCATAACCCTCCACCTAAATTCGTGGGCCCCGGCTCTTTCGGATTCCAGCGCAAGCACTATCGTCAGTCTTTTGAAAGAA
>CAYOZZ010000145.1:0-10823 GCA_964408535.1 uncultured Bacteroidales bacterium
TGGGCCAGTATATGAAGGTTGGGCACGGATATTACCTGTTTCCGAAACTTGAAGGTGAATTGTCGAACAAGATGATATTTAACGGTAAAGAGGTTCTGGTATGGAGTCTGAATAATTATCTCGGGCTTGGAAATCACCCGGATGTCAGAAAAGCCGATGCCGAGGCTGCCAAAGAGTGGGGACTTGCCTATCCGATGGGTGCAAGAATGATGTCGGGGCAAACAAAATATCATGAACAACTTGAGCAGGAGCTTGCCGATTTTGTCGGGAAAGAGGCCGGATATCTTCTGAATTACGGTTACCAGGGAATGGTTTCGATTATAAATGCCGTTGTTGACAGACGTGATGTAATTGTTTATGACTCGGAAGCACATGCCTGTATTATAGACGGAATGAGACTGCATTTCGGAAAACGTTTTGTCTATCCTCACAACAATATGGAAAATCTTGAAAAAGAGCTTAAAAGAGCCACAAAAATAACCGAAAAAACAGGTGGAGGGATTCTTGTGATAACCGAAGGCGTTTACGGTATGGCAGGCGACCTTGGTAAGCTTGACGAGATTGTAGAACTGAAAAAGAAGTACAATTTCAGAATGCTGGTTGATGATGCCCACGGTTTCGGGACTATGGGAAAAACAGGAGCCGGTACGGGAGAGCACTTTGGTGTTCAGGATGATATTGACCTCTATTTCGGTACTTTCGCCAAATCAATGGCGGGAATAGGCGCTTTTGTTGCAGGTGACAAGAAGGTAATAAGCTATCTGATGTATAATATGCGTTCGCAGATTTACGCAAAATCGCTGCCTATGCCTATGGTTATCGGGGCATTGAAAAGGCTGGATATGATTCGCACGCAACCTGAGCATAAGGAGAAACTCTGGACAATCGTTAATGCTCTGCAAAAGGGGCTGAAAGAAGCAGGCCACGACCTTGGCAACACACAATCACCTGTTACTCCGGTATTCCTGAAAGGTGGTGTACCTGAAGCAACAAATGTAACAAAAGTTTTAAGAGAAGATTACGGAATATTCTGTTCAATAGTTGTTTATCCGGTAATTCCAAAGGGAACGATTATGCTGAGGCTGATTCCGACTGCAATGCACACTCTCGAAGATGTTGAATACACAATTAAAGCTTTTACGGAGATAAAAAAGAAACTTGATGCGGGAGATTACGCAGATGAAGTTGCAACAATGATAATCAATTAGAGTATCATTTTAAATACCCTGCCTGACCTTTTACGGTCAGGTTTTTTTTTATCAAAAACAAAAAACATTTTATCTATTTTTGTTTGCCAAATCATTCAGTATGAAAGAGAGCACGAAAAGGAAACTTCTTGGTAACAGATTTTACGCAATATACAGGCGTATGCGCTTTATTTCGTACCGGAAAAAAATCAGGAAGCAACGTGCCAAACAACAACGAAGGATTGAAAGGCAAAAGAACAGACAGTCGAAAAGAAAAGAATCAGCATCAATAAGCTTCAGGTTTTATCGTTTAATCAGAATTCTTCGTTTCCTTTATAAAAAATCAAGACAAAACAGAAAAATCGCAAAAGAGAGAAAGAGGGAAAAGAAATTGCAGGAGAGACTGGAGCAGGAAGAGATAAAGCAAAGGATGAAGCTTGTAAGAGAGCAGGAGCGTGAAAAAGAGAAGGAATTTAGACTGAAGACCAAACAAGAGAAAAAGGAGTATAAGAGAAAAAAAAGAAGAGTTTCTCGCTATATTTTCAAAAGGAGGCTGCGCAGGCTGGGCTATGAGTTAAAAACATTTGACCTAAATACGGTCAAAAGGATTTTTAAATGGCTTGTTGCATTTGCCGAGAACAAGGATAAAAGAAACAATTTCATCATTATTTCGACAAACTCTCTTGTAATGTTTCTGCTTTCCTATTTCTTTATTTATGTAGTGAGCCAGTTTATAATTGTTTGGGTGGCAAAATCTTTCGAATACGAAACTATTCTTTTTTATTATAAAGTTTACTATGATATTGATACGGGTGACTGGACTGCAGATTCCGTAAAAATACTTTACAGTATGGCACCTTTAACCGGGTTGCTGCTTGGTATGGTATTTATTACTATTTATAGTACATTTAAAAATGAGAACGGACTTTTAAAATTATTTTTCCTTTGGGGATTTATCCACGGAATGATAATGTTTTTCGGCGGATTGTTAATGGGAACATTGCTAAACAAAGATTTCGGCTGGGTTATAGCTTATCTTTACTATCGTGATACGGGGAAAATGATATTTTCAATACTTTCGATTTTTGCCCTTGTAGCTATAGGACGCGGAGTTTCAAAATCATTTTTAATTTCCGGAAACTCTTATTTTAACTATGTTGACAAAAGCAATCGCAAATTACTGCTTTATAGTCAGGTACTGATTCCCGCCTTAATCGGAACGACTGTTTTAATCCTGCTTAAACTCCCAAACGACCTTTATTACGGTTCAATGGATGAGGCATTATTTGAAGGATTAAAGCTAAGTACGGTTATTTTGGTTTTACTCCCGGTTATATTCACATTTGCTTCGTTTGAGGCAATCTATTTTGATGAGGAACCCCGCAGAATCAGGCTCTTATGGAAATTTTTAATTTTTGTGATTATCATTCTCTTTTTATGGCGTTTCGGGCTATCGAGTGGCATTGAGTTCAGATAACCATTTATTATTCGATATCATTTTATGGCTTTCGAAGTATAATATTCCACAGGTGCATACTCATCAGTCAAAACCGGAAGATTTTGAGGGACTGCTATTTCTAACCTGTGACTTAAAAACTTATTAATCTCGTTGTCTGTATCCGTCATCGAAAATTGTTTTGAAGATTTTAATCCTACCAGCATAAAATTCTGAAGATAGGTCTTTTGTTTTTCGTCAGGTTGTGGCCATCTGACTGCAAAAATAAGTACCTGGGGAAAAACACTTTTATAGGTGGCAAGTTCAGCCCTGAGAAAATAATCCGTTTTATCATCAAGGGTCGAAATAATATTTGCCAATACAATCCCGTCGGGTGTCAGATTATTATAAATCGCCTCAACAGCCTCTTTTGTAGTTAATTGAAAAGGAACCGTAATAACCGATTTATAGGCGTCCATCAGTACGGCATCATATTTATTATCTCCCCTGTTCAGGAATGTCCTGCCGTCCTCATGATATACATTCAGATACGGACTATCGGGAAGATTGAAATGCTTCTTTGCGAGAGCAGTAAGCTCCGGATCAATCTCAACGACATCTATTCTTTTTCCGGGATAGTTTCTCAGATAATACTTCGGGAAAGCATATCCCGAGCCGCCAACCATCAGAACCTTTTCAAAACCGGGTTTAAAATGTTCGATAAGCCGGTAATATTTCAATACTTCAAACACCAGACCGCTGTCAATATCAGTGTACATTGCCGAACTCCTTTCATCATTAATCAAAAGCATTTTAATAGGCCGGTTTGTTGCTTTGTCGGTCGAGTTGTAAATTATAACACGATTATACTTAGTATCAACATCAATATAGTTTTTTTCCGCCGTGTATAATTTACTCCAGAAAAGAATCATTAAAACAAGAGAGACAACAGGCACAAAGGTATGTATAAACATTTTGTCCTGAATAAAAAGAATTAATGAAAAAAGCAGAAGAACAGCCGGAAGGATAAACAGGATATTTGCAAATCCGATTGACGGCAGCAAAACAAATCCTGCGAGGAATGTACCGCCGATACTTCCTATTGTCGAAAGTGCATAAAGATTTCCGACTGCCGCACCTGAGCTTTCAATCTTTGATACTCTGAGTTTCACCGTGTAAGGAAGTACCATACCTAGAAAAACACTTGCCGGACCAAAAAGAAGTATGGCCGAAATTACGGTTTTCAACCTGAATCCTGATACATACTTAACAACCCTGTTGAGAATATAGTCATGACCGACAGCAGTTATCAAAATAAAAAATGCAGCCGACAGCAATATCCAGGAGAGGAAAGTTTTGTCAGCTTTATCAATTGACAACTGACCGCCAAGCCGGTATCCGAGACTAAGACTTCCCATTATTACACCAATAAGACTCGTCCAGACAAAAATTGACGTTCCGAAAAACGGTCCCAAAACGCGTGACCCTGCAATTTCAAAAATCATTGTAATTGCACCGGCAAGGAAAACAATTGTCTCAAGAGTGTATCTTTTCATTATTTCCTTATAAACTTTTTATTAATTGAAATGTTCATATTTGTTACTCTTACAAAATATACACCCGGTTGCAACTTTTCCGTATCAATAATAAATTGCGGAGTGTTTGCCGAAAATTCCGTTTTATCCGAATATACTATCCTGCCGGTTTCCGAAAAAACGGAGACGAGACAATCCAGTCTTTCGGTTCCCGAATAGTTTACCGTCAGAAAACGGGATGCAGGATTCGGAGTCAGAACGAACAGGTTGTTCAATTTGTTTTCATTTATTCCCGTGTTTTTCTCCATTAAGACATTTAAAACAACCGATTCGTAGTTTGATATGCTTTTCGATTCGATTATCTTGTCGTGATAACCGTCAGCCGTGAATTTCAAATCATAAGTACCTGCAAGGACGGGTCTGTAAAAGTCGCCGAAATCTCCCCCTGCAAAAACAAAAGAGTTATCCGTATCGTGATTTATAAGTGTAACCTTTGCATTAACGGGATCGCCTGTTTCAGAATCTGTTACCGTTCCTTGAAATCCGAACAAAACCTGCTTCATATAGTTTAAAAATGATCGGTAGTTGTATTCCCAGAAGAGCGGTAATTTATTCTCCAAAAGAAGTTTCGTATTCGACAATTCGAGTGTAAACTCACGGCAGCCTGCAAAATAATTCATATAGTCCTGTCTTCCCCCGCTGATTGAGTACCAGGCATAGCCGTTTGTTATTCCGTTATCATATTGTGTCATATATCCTGCGGGTGAATAGAGATGAGCCGTATCGGCATATTCACGACAAACAAACTGCCACCAGTCGTCGTCGGCAGTAAGTTTCGACCAGGTATCCCAGGGGTAATTACAAACTTCGGCTCCTGCATGCAGGTTGGCCGACATTGTAAACCGGAGGCTGTCGGCAAGATGCATAAAGGATTCGGTCTCCGGCTGCCATTCATTTCCGTCGGGATGAGGACCGTCTTCCGGGTCAGGATAATTTCTGTTTAAGTCAATATTATTGCCGTTATACCGCTTTGCCCCCCAAACATTACCGTTTCCGAGAGCATAAGTCCCGTCAGGATTGGCAAGCGGATTAATCCATATTTCGGTATTACCGACAAGGTTTGTAATATCATCACTGCTTCCGTAGTTCGAGAGTAAATAATCAATAAGATGAAGCATCAATACATAACCGCCGGTTTCATCTCCATGCATTGTGGATGTGTACATAAAACGCGGCTCCGCTTCACCGGTATTGACATTATCGGTTATTTTCGCAAAAAGCAGCTTCCGTCCTTCTACCGTTGAGCCTATATTTATAATTTTGCAAAGATCGGGGTAATCAGCCTCAAATTGATACATTATATCAACATAAGCTTCATAAGTAGGATAAAAATCCCATTCATCAACAATATCAATATCAACTTCTTCTCTCATTTCAGGCATATAGAGTAACCCGGGTGCCGGCAATACTTCAAAATCAATTTTGAGTTTAAGAAAATCGCCGAATTGCTTTTTATTTGCATAGGCATAAATCCAGTCATAGTTTGAACTTCTGTCAACAGAAACAATCTTGTTTGCTTCTGATATTGAACCCGGACTATTGTGAAATTTAAAATACACCTCTCCCCTGTCGTCCAAGGTTTTATATGCTTTCGTAATCATATCCGCAGATTGTGAATAACCCGAAAAAAACGTCAGAGAAAAACACAGCAGAAATGCCACTGTTTTAATAGTATGCATAATGTAGATATTTTAATTTGCGCAAAAGTAATAAAATGAACAGTTCGGTTAATAATTATTATGGTGATTTGTCAGGGATATCAACAAATTCGTCTTTTTTATTTGCTTTTGGCTTTACTTCACGAAGCATAAACCCGGGTTCAAATTTATGCTGTGAAACGATATTAAAATGATTTGAAACATATTTTAAAAGTTCATCATACTTGTAAACTACGCCGTATCTGTAATTATGTGCTCTGTTTGCCGAATCCGATTCCGACATAACAAGCCAAAATCCTTTGCTGATATCATTGGAACTGAAGATACTGTCCAACTGAAGAGTATCTTTAAAAACCCATTTCCAGCGATCGTATCTCGCATCGAAATCAATATCAACCGGTATTTGCACAATTTTATTACTTAATCCGTAATGCTTGATCATTAGTGAAATATCATTCCTGTAACAAAAAACAGGTTCGTCAGAAGTATCGTTTTCCTCAATAAATTTACATACTTCAACATACTCTCTTCCTTTCGGATGTCCTAAAACGTACCTTTTATAAACAAATAAAATATTCAGAAAAAACAATATTCCGATTAGCAGGTATTTGAGTTTTTCACTTTTTATTGCTCCAATTAAAAGCAAGAATGTCACAGTCATCGGAAAAAGCATAGAGATTGTATGTCTTTGCAAAAGATTTAATCTGTCGGTTAATAATAACAAACTTGAAAATGCTATAACCAGAAAAACGGTGATAAAAATAAAATAATTTGATTTTCGCAATAAATCAAGGAGCCTTTTCCCTGAAAAAACAATAATTAAAAAGGCGATTGCAAGGACAAACAAATACCTGTAAATTGTTGGTAATGTGTTAATATATGGAAAAAGATAGGTTGATAACTTATGAGTATTTATTGAAAATACTTCATCTAATGTAATAGGTGTAACTGTTGTATAGCTGTGGATTGACATTTGGGATTGTAAGTATTTCAAAAGATATAACGAGCTTATTACCGGCAGAATCATATCAATAATATAAAACTTTGCCGCTTTCCACCTTTTATTAATCAAAAGAAAAATGAAGTTACCGACAAACAACAAAACAAGATAATACTGTGTATAAATCGAAATCACAGCAATCATTGAATAAATAAACCTTTTGTAAAAAGGTGAAGCGATACCGGAACTGTTATAAATATCAAGAAACAACCGGATAGTAATAACAGACAAAAGCAATACCATAGCATACACCCTTATTTCAAGAGCCGTCCACAAAACAAAGTGAACAAAAGAAAAAAACAAAAGTACAATCAACGGGCTAACGGAATGAACATGTTTTTTAAGAATATCAAACACAAAAACCAATGACAATGTAACCGAAAATATTGAAAACAGTCGTATAAAAAAAACAGAACTATTTATTGAGCGCCAGATTGACAACACGACAAAATATAGAGGCGGCTGCCCTTCAAAAATAAATGCCCTGTGCCAAACCCTTCCTGTATCGGTAGCGATTGTTGTCAATGTAAATCCTTCATCAATCCATACAAATTGCGACAGGGAGATGGCAAATACAACTATAAAAAAACTTATAATAATAATAGTTGCCCAAAACCATGAATTATTATAAAAATGTTCAGTCTTAATCATTATTATTTTGTATTTCTTTCAGGATTTTTGTATTTAAATTAAATGTTTCTTCAAAATATCTTTTATTTTGTAAAGACAGAAATCCGAGACTAAGAAACTGAATGGCAACCAACAACGCTCCCCCTCCTATTAAAAAAGCATGTGGTCTTGTTTTAAATGCTATTGAGATAGCCTCCGATAATCTGTCGTCAAAATATACCGAAACAGTATTGATATCAGGATAGATTGTGAAAATATTAATCAATATCCAGACAAAGATATATAGAAAAACAGCTGAAATAATTATTCCAACCAGGAAGAAAAAGAAATAGGGGCGGAAGATAAAACCCGACATAAAACCTGAGAATATTCCTCTTAAAATTCTTATTCCCGACATTCTTGCAGCACCGGCTTTATTCTGGAAACTCCAGTCTAAATGAGCAGGTATTTCAATTATCCTTGCTCTCAGAATAAAAGCTTTATAAACCATTTCCGGGTTGATTTCGTAATCCATTGCCTTAAGGTTAAGCGACTTCAGGAAATCAGCTTTAAAAGCCCGTACCATACCTGTGTATGTACTCAGTTTTTTCTGCGAAGTGATTGACATCATCTTATTAACAATCCTGCTGTACATCAATCTTTTTTTCGGAACTCCCGTAACTTTTCCTCCTTTCATATACGGAGAAGCAATAACCATTTCGGCATCGGTCTCAATTATTTTATCAATCAACTTACCTATATGCTCCGGGCTATAACTTAAATCAAGGTCATAAGTAACAATATATTTTCCTGAAGCATTATTAAATCCTGTTCTTAATGCTGCACCAAGATTCTGATTCTGTTTATGATGAAGTACCTTCAGGTTCGGTTTATTCTTACTGTACTCCTCTGCAAGTACCGCTGTTTTATCCTTGCTTCCGTCGTTCACGACTATAACTTCCCAGTCAAACTCATTCCTCGTGACGAGGTAATCAAATATTGAATCCAGAGATGATTCAATAATCGCTTCTTCATTATATGCGGGAAGCACAAGGGATATTAGAATTCTATCGTTCACAGGTTTTTAGTTTTGTTAAAATTGTAAATAAACAAAAGTATTCTCATTGGTATTATAAACAAAAGTCAAAAGTATCAAAATATAATATACACTCCATCTAAAATATACAGGTCTTGCAGAAAACCATTTTTCAACAGGATAACCGTTTTCCTGAATCACCTCATAAATAAGCAGTGCGGCGAAAGAGATCATTGCTACTAAAAGATCCACAATATTCATTTCAACAAAATATCCCGTCAGATGAGAATCAAACTGAAAAAACATCTTGTTAATGAACTGAAAAGCTTCGGTTAATGAAGGCGAATTAAAGAAGATCAATGAAAAACTGAAGTATGTAAATGTTATGAATCTTGATAACCAGGTAGCTACGACAGAAGGCATTTTCTTTTTTATCCTGGCTCTGTACCTCTTTGTATAGAACTCATAAGTAATTGCAATTCCTTGCAAAAGTCCCAAAACAACAAAAGTCCAGTTAGCCCCATGCCAGATGCCAATAATGAAAAAAGTAACAAAAACGGCATAAACGGCTGCCCTGTTTCCCAATTTCCTGTATCGTATCATTATGGGCTTAAAAATATAATCGTTACACCAAAGCGACAACGACATATGCCACCTTCTCCACAACTCCGTAATATTCTTCGACATAAATGGTCTTTGAAAGTTCGGCAGCAAGTCAATACCCAAAACCTTTGCCGACCCGAGTGCCATATCGGTATAGCCTGAAAAATCGGCATATAGCTGGATAGTTTGCAAAAACATTGTTAATATCAGGGATAATCCCTGGTATGTATCGGGATAAGCATAAACATGATTAATCAAGCCGGCAAGATTATCGCCGATTACCACTTTTTTGAACAATCCCAATAAAAACAACTTTAAACCGGCAATTACTACAGGATAATTAAACGAATTTAATTCCTTTATCTGTGGTATAAAATGGTTTGACCGTTCAACCGGTCCTGCAAGAAATTTCGGAAAAAACATTAACAAAAGGGCAAAAATCCCAAAATTCTTTTCCGCTTTCTCATTTCCGCGGCTAATCCTTATAAGATACCCAATTGACTGAAAAGTATAATATGAAATACCAACCGGAATAATGACATCAATATATTTCAATTCATGACCTGTCAGTATTAATGATAAAAGGGCATTTATATTATCAATAAAAAAGTTGATGTACTTATAAAATGCTAAAATCAATATATTAACCGAAATAAACAATAAAAACAGTTTTCGCTTAAACGGCTTGTCAATATTCCGGTATAAGACAATCCCGAATACATAATTTAAAGTTATGAAAATCAAAGTAAAAGCAAGAATATTAATTGATAGCCATCCAACAAAAAACAGACTTCCGGATAATAGTACGAGATATTTTTTATTATTGGGGACTGAATAATACAAAAGTGCCACAAGAGATAAAAACACCAAATATCCAAAAGAGCTTAAAAGCATTATTCAAATTGATTTAGTTATTAATTTTGCAATAATATTATTTTTTTCTTTCTAAAAAAAAGAAATTGATAAGTTTCATAACAAATATTTAAACTATTTTTGTTTAGCATGGTTTCATATTTATAACAATTATTTAAATGATATATATTAGACACATAATATTTTTATTACTTCTATGGTTTACCATAAGCTGTAATACCAACAACAGTAGCGGAACGGAGGGAAAAGAAGATGTAGTGAACATAGTTTTTTTGCATCATAGTACCGGAAAAATAATCTGGTCGGCAAACAAAAACAAGGCGGAGTATTACTTTAATAAAGTTTTTAATACATTTAATTATGTTCCTGATTTTTTTGATGATTACAACCGTGCAAACGGAACTCAATATTTGATAACAGAGCAAACCTTTCCCAAGGGTACTCCTTACGGCTGGAAAAATTACCCTTATGACTATTACAATATTTGGGTTAAAAATGCCGGCGACAAACCTTTTATGGAAGAGCCGACACTGGAATTGTTAACCGAAAAGTATGATGTGATAATTTTCAAGCACTGTTTTCCAGGAAGTAATATCCTTGAAGATACAGGACATCCTGATATAGATTCGGAAAGGAAAAGCCTTGAAAATTACAAACTACAATATAATGCCTTAAAAGAAAAAATGCATGAATTTAATGATACGAAATTTATTTTATGGACAATTCCGGCATTACTGAAACAAAAAACATCGGAGGGAAATGCGAAAAGAGCGAAAGAATTTTCCGACTGGGTAAAAAATGACTGGGACACACCTGATGACAATATT